>JALSLR010000084.1 GCA_026988245.1 Sulfurimonas sp. | reverse complement strand
ATAATCATAGTAGGTGGATTTGTTTCTATTTTTGTATTACCTGTTGCGGAGTATCCTGATGTTGCGCCTCCTAGTGTTAGCATTTCAGCTACATACACTGGAGCAAATGCATTTGTTGTTGAAGATACAGTGACTCGTGTTTTAGAAGATAAGCTTAATGGTATTAAGGGTGTCATCTATATGGACTCCTCTTCAAGTTCATCAGGAAGATCAAGTATAAACGTATATTTTGAACCTGGATATGATATTGATATTGGAGCAGTAGATGTACAGAACAAAGTCTCTACCGCAGCATCATCTCTTCCTTACGAAGTAACTCAACAGGGTGTCATTATTGATAAAAAATCACCATCAATAGTTTGTCTAATAACCATAAATGGCGATGAAAGGTATAGTGCTGACTTTCTTTCAAACTTCGTAAATATCAATGTCATAGATGAGATAAAAAGAATCCATGGTGTTGGTAAAGCCGAAAACCTAGGTGAGAAAAAATATGCCATTCGTGTTTGGCTAAACCCTGATAAACTAAGAGCTTTAAAAATGACACCAATGGAAGTTATAGCTGCTATTAAAAGTCAAAATAAACAAGCTTCTATAGGAAGAATTGGAGCTTCGCCCTCTTTTGATAACCAACAGCAAGAAATCACTTTGACAACTAAGGGTAGACTTACTGAAGTCAAAGAGTTTGCAAATATAGTTCTTAAATATAAAAAAAATGGCTCACTTGTGCATCTTAGTGATGTTTCAGAGATTAAACTTGGAAGTGAAAGTTATGACTGGAATGCCATAAGTGCTAAAAGGCCTGCTGGGCTTATAGCTGTGTATCAACTAGGAGAAGCAAATGCGCTTGATATTAGAGCGCAAGTTGAAGAGACTATGAAAAAGCTCTCTTCTCGTTTTCCCGATGGTGTAACTTACGATATACCTTATGATACAACCAAATATGTACAAGTAGCTATTGATAATGTTGTAACAAATCTTTACACAGCTATTGCCCTCGTAATGCTCATTATTTTTGTCTTTTTAGGTTCATGGAGACCGACTGTTATTGCCGCAGCAGCCATTCCAGTTTCTCTTATTGGAGCTTTTGCTGCCATGCAAGTTGCTGGTGGTTTTAGCATCAACTTTTTAACACTCTTTGGGCTTATCCTCGCTATTGGTATTGTTGTTGATGATGTTATCTTAGTTGTTGAAAATGTTGAAGTTATTATGGAAAAAGAACCAGACCTGACAATGCCTCAAGTTGTAAAAGCATCTATGATAGAGCTCATTGGGCCGATAATTTCAACTACCTTAGTTTTGGTTGCTGTGTTTATTCCTGTGTCTATGCTTCCAGGTATCACAGGGGCTCTGTATCAGCAGTTTGCCCTTACTATTTCTTTTGCTGTTCTTATCTCATCGCTTAATGCTTTGACATTATCTCCAGCGCTTAGTGCTATCATTATAAAACGTAGAAAAGAGGGAGAAAAGAAGTTTTTTCTTTTTGAAAAATTTGACATGTTTTTTGATACGCTTACAGCCAAGTACACTATACTCGTTACAAAGCTAGTTGAACTACGCATGATGATGATAGGAGTTATGGCTGGAATATTCTATCTAACTTATTATCTTTTCACTATCACTCCTACTGGTTTTGTTCCATCAGAAGACAAGGGTCTACTCATGGTTTCCATCAACCTCAAACCAGGTTCAGCGCTTATCCAAAGTGTTAAAACGAGAGAAGCAGTTGGCAAAATAATTTATGGTATTGATGGCGTAACAAATATCGTTGCCGTTGATGGGTACAACATCATAGCATCTTCACTTGATAGTTCAGCTGTTGCTATGTTTGTTTCACTTGATGACTGGAATAAAAGAGAAAATGATGTTTTTACCATATTGAACCTTATCAGACAAAGAACAGCTAGCATAGACAATGCAAATGTTGCCGCATTTAATATGCCGGGGATTCCTGGTGTTGGAAATGTTGGCGGATTTGACTTTAGACTACAAGATTATTTGTCTGGTGATTTAAATACCTTTGAGCATTTTGCAAACGAGATGATAAAAGAAGCCAATGCTGACCCAAGAATTGCTTATGCATTTACGACTTTTGCTACAAATTATCCTATGTACGATATACAAATCGACAGAGAAAAAGCAAATGCACTTGGCATAAATATGAGTGATTTATTTAGCACTATGCAGGCTTATTTAGGAAGTATATACATAAATGACTTTACAAAATTTGGTAAAGTGTTTAGAGTTTTTGTTCAAGCTGACAAAGCATATAGAAGTTCAAAAGAGGATATAGACAAGCTTTTTGTTAAAAACAGAGAAAACAAAATGGTACCTTTGAGTGCTATTTTACAGGTAAAAGAGATGATAGGTCCGCAAAACCTCACACACTACAACATGTACAGAAGTATACAAATAAATGGAGCAGCAGCACCTGGGTACAGTTCTGGTGATGCTATGGCTGCAATGCAAGAGATAGCACTAAAAGTTCTTCCATCTACCTTTGGTTACGAATGGTCTGGAATGAGTTTTCAAGAAACTTTAGCTGGAAATGCACAAATATACGTTGTAATTTTCGTACTTTTAGTTGTGTTCCTAGTTCTTTCAGCACAGTATGAGTCCTGGATATTACCATTAATGATTTTACTTTCAGTCCCTATGGTTATAGCTGGTGCGATGTTTGGACTTATGTATTCTGGGCTACCGCTTAACACCTTTGCTCAAGTTGGACTAGTCTTGCTCGTCGCCCTTGCTGCAAAAAATGCGATACTCATTGTTGAGTTTGCTAAAGAGTTAAGAGAATCTGGTTTAGGCATTATAGATTCAGCCATAAAAGCAGGAAGCATGCGCTTTAGAGCTATCATGATGACCATATTATCTTTTGTCTTTGGTATCATCCCTCTTGCTTTTGCAACTGGTGCTGGGTCTATTACCCAACAGTCTATAGGTATGGTTTTACTATTTGGTATGGTGGCAGCTACTTTCATCTCAACCTTGTTGGTACCAGTACTGTATGTGCTTCTTGAAACTATGCGAGAAAAATTCGTTAGCGTTGAAGAAGAGATAGCTACAAGGGAGTCCATATAATGTTTAGAAAAAATTTTACATATAAAAAGTTAATTTTAACTATGCTGCTACTTAGCGCGTCTAGTTATGCACAAGAAATCTACACAGTTGACCAACTCGTTCTTAAGGCTCTTGAGATTTCACCTGACTTAAAAATATGTTCTTCAAAATATGAATCATCTAAAAATAGATATAATGAAGAATTTTCCAACTATCTTCCAGATGTAAACTTAAATGCTGGAGCTGGCATGCTCGGTATTAGTAATATTTTTGAAGGTAAACCAGACGAGATAAATACTGGTACAGCCATATTAGGCTCACTTAGCCTCAAGCAACTCGTTTATGACTTTGGGCAAACAGGTGGAGCTACGGACTCTGCTCAGTATTCTTCAGATGCGTATCTCTCTGACTACGAACAGCTTGTTTCTAACAAGAAAAAAGATGTCAAAAGCGCTTACTACAATGTTCTAAAAGCAAAGAGCCTTATTAAGGTAAATATAGAAAATGTAAAATTAAATAAAGCACAGCTTTATAGATCTCAAAAATACTTCAAAGCAGGCATAAGAACAAAAATAGATGTGAGTGATGCTAAGGTTGAACTTATACAATCAAAACTTGGCTTAAATGATGCTAACTATAATCTAAAGCTTGCTTATGCTAATCTTGACAAAGTTATTGGTTACACAAATCCAAATAGAGATTATAAGGTTTTTTACCAAGCACTGGACATATTTAACATGAATATAAATCTTCAAGCTTACTCTTTAAATCTTAATGATGCTATAGAGTTCTCTTACCTTAACAGATATGTAATCAAAAAACAAACGAAGCTAATAGCTGCAGCAAGAGCTAAAGAAAAAGTAAGCTCAAGTGAGTACTACCCTCGTGCCTTTATTGATGCTGAGTACTCATACCAAGATATAGGTGAGGAACTCTCCGTTGTAACTCCAAAAATACAGTATAGTGCTTTGGTTAATCTTAATTGGAACCTTTATACTGGTGGTGCCAGTAGTGCAAGAAATGAGATACAAAAAATTCAAACAAGCATTAGCACATCAGAACTTATGCTTAGTAAACTTCTTGTTAAAACTGATGTAACAAACGCATACATAAATCTTAACAGCGTAAAAGATTCTGTTGTATTATCTAAAAGTTTGCTAGAAGCTTCAAAAGAAAAGTTTGAGCAAGCTGGACAAAGATACGAACATGGTCTTTCAGACTACATAGAGCTACAGCAAGCTAGACAAGGCTACATAGATGCAGCAGGAACTTTAATAAACAACTATTATAACTATTTTGATGCTATGGCTATACTTGACAACGCAATAGGAAAATAAACTTTATTTACGAAGAAGTGCTAAAGCACCTTTGTAA
The DNA here is from genome assembly GCA_026988245.1 of Sulfurimonas sp. Classification (GTDB taxonomy): domain Bacteria; phylum Campylobacterota; class Campylobacteria; order Campylobacterales; family Sulfurimonadaceae; genus Sulfurimonas. The sequence goes on along the minus strand of JALSLR010000084.1, from coordinate 4,664 downwards.
ACAGGCTCATCTATAAAACCTAGTTCATCGTCTATAAAACCCGTAATACCTATCTCACGTTGATTTTCAAACAGTGTAACAATTTTCCTAGCCTTGCTTACATCAAATTCATTATTTGAGAAAACTTCATTCACTAAACTTGCTTGTTTTGGAGAGATGCAACCTTTAGCATCATAGCCCATCTGTTTTTCTAAAGATAGCCATAGAGAAAATTGATCTAAATCTTTGTAATCTTGATACACAAAAGAAACAGGCTTAACGCCTAAACTAAGAGATGTCATAAGAAAGTGGCTTAAGATATATCTCATAGTTGGATTATCAATATCTACCATAGAGTGAGGAAGATTCATATCTGCAAGTAAGTCCAATACACCTAAATAGTATGTAGTTACCCTATCGTTTATTTTTAAGTTCGCTAAATTAACCCAAGCAGATGCGGTTTCAACAGAAAGGTGAAGTTCAATACTAGAATCAATCGCGTTTAAAGCTATATCTACATCTTCTATAGTTTTAATTTTTGGAACCCTTATAGCATCTGGTTTAAACTTGTTGAGATATTTTATCTCCTCTAAGCCACCTTCATCCAAGGCATTAACCCGTACTACAAACATTTTCTTAATTTTTTTATAGTTTTTTAAGTACTCAGCACATAATATTAAAGCCATTGGCTTTTCTTCTTTACTAACACCATCTTCTAAGTTAAGTATTATGCACTGTGCATCTAGTGATGGAATTTTTTGAAGATGCCTTTCTTTATGGCAAGAGAGCATTAAACAGGATTTAAAATTATTTTTCATCAAATAACTTTATCTCTTGAAGATAAAAAAACAATGCTTTAACTTCGGTATCTGTTAAATAATATCTCGGCATCCCTCTAGTAGATTTATTGAGTGCTTTTTTAAAATCATTAAAAAGTACATTATTTATAACGGGTCCTCGAAACTCTTTTAGTTTTTTTTTATGGATATATTTAGCTACTAACCTGCCCTCACCTTTAGGACCATGACAATTATCGCAACCAATACCTCTTGGGTTCTTATAAAGCGAGGAAGAATACTCCATGGGCGTTATAAATGAGCTCTTTGCAAAAAGAAAATATGGCAAGATAAAAACTATAATAAATTTCATAAAATTTCCTATTAATATTAAAGCGATATAATAACAAAAATATATTAAATTATGGGATTTAAATGCAACTTCTTGACGGTAAAGCACTTTCAAAAAAAATAGAGTTAGAAGTAACAAGTGATGTTAAAACACTAAAAGATAAATGTGGATGTACTCCAGGATTAGCTGTTGTCTTAGTTGGACAAGATCCAGCAAGTGCTACATATGTAAATATGAAGAAAAAAGCATGTGATAGAGTAGGTTTTTACTCTATAACTCACGATATGCCACAGAGTATATCTCAAGAAGCTATAGAAAAAACCATAATAATGCTAAATAACGATACAAATGTTGATGGCATCCTCATCCAACTTCCTCTACCAGAGCATATAGACACTACCAAACTTTTAGAACTTGTTGAACCAGCCAAAGATGTAGATGGTTTTCATCCATTTAACGTAGGCCGCTTAGTTACTAACCTTGATGGCTTTGTACCGTGCACACCACTCGGGGTAATGGAACTACTCAAAGAATATGAAATTGATGTTAAAGGTAAAAACTGCGTAGTTATAGGGGCATCTAACATAGTTGGTAAACCTATGGCATCACTACTTTTAAATGCTGATGCTACAGTAGAGATATGTCATATACATACAGACTCCTTAAAGAAACATACATTAAATGCTGACATCATTTTAGTTGCTGTTGGTATAATCAACTTAATTACTGATGATATGGTGAAAGATGATGTTATTATCATAGATATAGGAGTAAGCCGAACTACTGAGGGGAAACTAGTAGGTGATGTAGATTTTGAAAACGTAAGTAAAAAATCTTCTTTCATTACTCCAAGTCCTGGAGGAGTTGGACCTATGACCATAGCAATGTTACTAAAAAATACACTCAAAGCTGCAAAGATAAATGCTAAGGATAAAAAATAGTGAAAGAACTACTTAAAAAAACATACAAATTTTCAAATTCATGGACTGGGACTATAGTTATAGTTCTTTTTATTATATTTTTCATAGCACAAGCTTTTAGAATTCCATCAGGAAGTATGAAAGATTCCCTTCTAATTGGTGATCATCTTTTTGCTAAAAAATTTGCATATGGCATATCTATGCCACATATTCCATTTTTAGAAGTTTCTATCATGCCATGGAGTGACTCTTTGCGCCTCACTGACGGAGACACTCCAAAACGTGGAGATATCGTTATATTTAGATACCCACACAATATCAAACAGCATTTTGTAAAAAGATGTGTAGCATTACCGGGGGATGAGCTCTTTTTAGATAATAAAAATTTATTTATCCATTTTAAAGAGGGTGATGCTTGGATAAAGAAAAATTATTTGAATTACGATATAGCTATTTATAACGATAAGCTTTGGGTTAAAAATCCTTATATGCAAAATCATGCAGGCATTCATCATGATGCTAAGATTATAAATCTTGGATACCCAAGCATGCAACCACTTTTCAATCTTGCTCCACTTAAAGTTCCAGAAAATGAATACTTTATGATGGGTGACAACCGTGATCACTCAAACGATAGTCGTTTCTGGGGTACTGTACCCTACGACAACATAGAAGGAACTCCTTGGTTTGTTTATTTTTCAGTTGATGACAACTGGGAGATTAGATGGGATAGAATGGGTAAGACACCTACTGATTTAGAGGATTCTTTTCATCTCAACAAAGCGATAGCTGAAAGAATAAAACACGATAAAGATGATCATGGAATCTATTGATATACTAAAAATTTTATCTGCTGTACTGGCACTTGCTATAGCAATTATTGGGCATGAAATCATGCATGGCTGGGTTGCTTACAAGTATGGTGATTTTACCGCTAAAAATGAAGGAAGACTCTCTATTAATCCACTCATTCATGTTGATTTAGTAGGGACTATATTAGTCCCTGCTTCTATGTACTTTTTACCAATGTTACTTGGTGCAGATAGCGGAATGCTTTTTGGTTGGGCGAAACCTGTCCCTATAAACACAGCAACTGTCATCCGCAATGGTGGGTACAATGCAGCAATGCAGGTAGACTTAGCAGGTATAGTATACAACTTTACATTAGCTACCTTAGCTTCGGTGGTCTTGTTAAGCATGAATGCCCCGACAACAGTTGATAGTTTAGTGTATATATTTGCATATATCTTTGTGTATCAGCTTTTAATTATCAATGTTGTACTTGGAGTATTTAACCTTCTTCCTATTCCACAATTTGATGGGGCACACTTTTTGATGCACCTTTCTTTGAAATATAATGTCCGAAAAGTTGCAGAGTTTTTTTATAAAAATGAACGTTATGGAATCTTTGTTGTTTTGTTGATTTTAATGACTCCACTCAAAGATTATCTACTTTTTATGCCTGTACAAACTATAATACAACTACTTTTATCTTAAGGGGATTAAAATGAAATTTTTCGTAGCAACAGATCACGCTGGAATTGAGCTCAAAGACTACACTGTAGAGCTACTACAACAAAAAGGGCATGAAGTTATTGACTTAGGCCCTTTTACTACAGACAGAGTTGACTACCCTGATTATGCTCATAAACTTTGCGAAGAAGTTTTAGATGATTTACGCACATATGGAATTTTGATATGTGGGTCAGGCATAGGTATGAGTATGGCTGCAAATCGTCACGAAGGGATTCGAGCTGCACTTTGTCATGATGCATATACTGCAACAGTAGCACGTGGGCACAATGATGCAAATGTACTTTGTTTTGGAGAGCGCATCGTAGGTAAAGGTGTCGCAGAATCAATTATAGACGCTTGGATAGCAGGTAGTTTTGATGGTGGTAGGCATACCAATAGAGTGAAAAAAATAGAACTACAAGAAAAGGGTTAAAATGTTTTGGGAATGGTCACTCTTAACGTTACTCTCAATTCTTGCCGTTTTTTTATTTGTAAAAATGTTTTACTTTAAAAGCATAACAAATAAAGAACAAAGAAGTAATGAGTTAATGAAACTTACACTCAGAGAAGCTGAGATACTCATACGCAAATACCAAATCCAACTCCAACGTGCTCTTGGAAACGTGGACATACTCTCTGAAGAATTAACAAAACTACGAAATGAACTTAAAGTTCTTAAATCAAGAAATTCTAAACATAGACAAGAAACAGATAGACTAAACGGCAAAATCAAAGCCTTAGAAAACAGAATAGACGCACTATTATAGATAAAAGGAAGAAGATGACACTCAGTAATACAGAAAGAAAAATAATTGAATCAGCAATAAGAGATATACCAGATTTTCCAAAAGAGGGTATAGTTTTTAAAGATATAACAACACTACTAAGTGATAAAGAAGCTTACGGTGTGTTAATGAACCACTTATACCAAAGATATAAAGAGTATAACTTAGATTTTATTGCGGGTATTGATGCTCGTGGCTTTATCTTTGGTGCAGCACTTGCTCAAATGCTAGGCTGTGGTTTCGTGCCTGTTCGAAAAAAAGGGAAACTTCCCTATACAACTATAAGCGAGAAGTATGCCTTAGAATATGGCGTAGACGAGGTAGAAGTTCACATAGA
>JALSLR010000083.1 GCA_026988245.1 Sulfurimonas sp. | reverse complement strand
AACTTACTGTAAAATTCATCAACGATATATATATCATTATGTTAAATATAATTTTATTCTGCAAAATTTGTTCTTTTTAAGTTCAGATTAATGGGGGGGGGTAAAATAACATTTAAATATAGAATAAATCTGTTTATCTTATAGGAAATTATGCTAAATGCTTCATTGTAATCAAAGTAATCAAACTCATACTCTTCAAAAACAAGATTATAATATTTTAATTGTCGAAGACTCAGAGTTTATCAATAAAACAATTTTCTCCCTTTTATCAAGAGAAGAGTCCTACCATATAGATAGAGCTCGCGACTTTAAAGAAGCAAATAGCTTTCTTCAAACAAAAAAGTATGATTTTATTTTATTAGATCTTAACCTGCCTGATGCCTATGGCGAGGAGTTAGTTTCTGATATACAAAAATTAACAACTTCGAAAATTATCATACTTACCTCAGAAGCAGATATTCAAATCAGAGAGAGCCTTTTCAAAAAAGGTGTTTTGGATTATTTAGTCAAAGAGAAAAATTTCTCTTCTGTTATAGATTCAATCAAAAACTCCATTGAATCATTAGAAAAAAATCTACACGACACTGTTTTAGTCGTTGATGACTCTATGTTTATGTGCAAACAACTCCATAAAATCTTATCCATACGAAACTACAAAGTTGAAATTGCCTTAAATGCTAAAGAAGCTTTAGAAAAATTACAAAACTATAATATCAGTACTGTTGTGCTCGATATGGAACTTCCAGACAAGCATGGACTAGACTTTCTTAAAGAGATGAAAGATATGGATGAGTTTTGTCATATACCAGTTTTGATAGTCTCTGCTACTAATGACCCTGAAGTCATTCGTAAAGCTTTGAGAACTGGTGCATCAGACTTCATTAAAAAACCTTTTCTTATAGAAGAGCTTACTCTCAAGGTTGATTTATCGGTTGAGATAAACAGAAGATATGTTGAAGCGATATGTTCTCAAAAAATGTTAGCTGAGTACAAAGAAGCAATAGATGAAGGTTCATTTGTAAGTAAAACAGATACTAATGGTAATATAACATTTGTCAATGAACTTTTTTGTCAACTATCAGGGTATACACAAGAAGAACTTATAGGATCTCCTCATAATATTGTCAGGCATCCTGATGTTCCTGCATCTCTATTTAAAGGTATATGGAAAACCATACAAGCTAAAAGAGTTTGGAAAGGTGTTATTAAAAATCGTAGAAAAAATGGTGAAACATATTATGTGCAAAGTATAATAAAACCTATTTTAGATATTAATGGCAATATATTAGAGTATATTGCCATACGAACAGATGTTACAGAACTCGAAACATATAAAGATATTTTAAAAGAAAATTTAAATGTCTCAAATAATAACTTAGCATACCTTAAGCAGTATGAAAACGCAGTAGATGAGTTTGTCGCAATTATAAAAACAAATCCAAACAACACTATAACCTATATAAATAGTAACTTTAGTAAACTAAGTGGTTACCCTCAAAATGAACTTCTTGGCAAAAACTGTAGAGAGCTTCGTTCTCAGAAGCATATAGATAAAGGGGACTGCAATACTATATCTGAAAAATTAAAAAATAAAGAGACGATATCTATTCTTTTTGAAAATATAACAAAAGATAAAAAGAAATACTATGTTGATACTAAGATTTATCCTCTTTTTGATAATAATGGGGAGATAAAAGAACATCTTCATCTTATGTATGATGTAACAGAGATAGTAAAAGTCCATAAAGAGTTAGAAGACACTCAAAAAGATATTATCTACAGAATGGGTGAAATTGGGGAAAGTCGTTCGCAAGAGACTGGCAACCATGTAAAAAGAGTAGCAGAATATTCCAAACTTTTAGCACTATTAGCTGGTATATCTGAAAAAAATGCAAATATACTTTCTATGGCTTCACCAATGCACGATATTGGAAAAGTAGCCATTCCTGATAATATTTTAAACAAACCAGGACGACATACACCAGAAGAGTTTGAGATTATGAAGACTCATGCAGAGATAGGCTATCAAGTATTTAAAGGTTCTAAGCGACCAGTACTTAGAGCTGCTGCTATAGTTGCAAATACCCACCATGAAAAGTGGGATGGTAGTGGTTATCCAAAAGGCTTAAATGGTAAAGAGATACACTTATTTGGTCGTATAACAGCTATTGCAGATGTATTTGATGCACTTGGAAGTAATAGAGTCTATAAAAGGCTTGGGATTTAGAAAAAATACTCAAACTTTTTGAAGAGGAAAAAGGTAAACACTTTGATCCAAAACTAGTTGAGTTGTTTTTCAATAACTTAGATAAATTCTTACTTATTCGGGATAAATTTCAAGACTAAGTAATCAAATTCAAACCAAAGGGTACACAAGGATTTTCAAGTGAATGTCATTGCAAACATTATTAAACACTCAAGTGATTTAAGACTTCTTTATGTCGAAGATAATCAAGCGGCTAGAGAGGCTACACTACTTATATTTAATGAATTTTTTAATCATATTGTTGTTGGGGTTGATGGGCAAGATGGTGTTGAGAAATTTCAGAAAAACAAAATTGATATAATAATTACAGATATAAATATGCCGCGTTTAAATGGTCTAGAGATGACGAAGCAGATTCGCTCGCTAAATAAAGATGTTCCCATCCTCGTACTCTCTGCGTACAATGAGTCTGGTTTCTTTATGGACAGCATAAAACTAGGTGTAGATGGCTATCTCCTCAAACCCATAGATATGGGACAATTTATAGAAGCACTCAAAAAAATTATTTCTAAAATAGAAATAACTAAAGAGGTGCATCTACTACATCAATATCAGGATATTACAGATCTAAGTACTATAGTATCAAAAACAAATCTTGACGGTAATATTACCTATGTTAATGAAGCTTATTGTAAGTTAAGTAAATATAGTTCGGAAGAGCTTCTAGGACAATCTTATACTATTCTTCGTCATCCTAGTGTAGATTCACAAATATATAAGGAGCTTTGGCAGACTATAAAAGAGAAAAAAGAGATTTGGAGAGGTGTCTTAAAAAATATAACAAAAGATGGCAATACTTTCTATCTTCAAACTACTATAAAGCCTCTTTTAGATATAGACAATAACATAACAGAGTATATTTCTATTAAAAGTGATATTACACACTCTATGAATCAGAAGAAAAGACTTATAGATATTAGTGACAACTCTGATGATATTGTTTTAATACTGATAAAAATAGAAAATTTTGATGATATTGAGAAGTATTATGGACAGAAATTTGTTCAGATTATTGAAGATGCATTTGCACAAACACTCTCCACTACTATGAAGAAAACACTAAAGCTCAAGAATATTTTTACTTTAGGAGATGGAGAGTATGCTTTTATAAATCACACAAAAGATTGCTTTTATACCCGAAAGGAGCTTAAAAAGAAATTACTTGAGTTTCAAGAACAGATAAATAATTCTACTGTAAATTTTGAGGGAATAGAGTATGATATATCTATACTCATAAGTCTCTCTATCGGCAAAGATAGTTACGAAAATGCAAGCTATGGACTAAAAAAACTACACGACTCAAAAAAAATATTTATTACTGCTAACAACCTTTTAGCAGATGAGAGAGAGAATGCGCATAAAAACTTTGAAATGCTCAAGATGATAAAAGAGTCTCTTAGTAGTAATAACATAGTCATTTACTCTCAAGCAATTGTTGATAACAAGACAGAAAAAACGCATAAGTATGAATCGCTTGTGCGCTTGATTGACTCTGAGGGAAATGTTATATCACCATACTTCTTTTTAAATATAGCAAAAAAAGGAAAGTACTATTATCTAATAACACAGAAGGTTTTAGAGCAATCTTTTGCTCTTTTAGATAAAGTAGAGGAGAGTATTAGTATAAATCTCTCTGCCCTTGATATAGAGAGAACACGAACTCGCAGGCACATATTTGAGCTTTTAGAGAAGCATAAAGAGCATGCACATAAAATTGTTTTTGAACTCCTTGAAGATGAAGAGATGAAAGACTTTAAACTTATTAAAGATTTTATATCAAAAGTTAAAGTGTATGGTGTTGAAATTGCCATTGATGATTTTGGGGCTGGTTTCTCGAACTTTGAGCGCTTGCTTGATTATCAGCCAGATATATTAAAACTTGATGCATGTCTTATAAAAAATATAGATACAGACTCTTATTCTCAAGATGTAGTAGAGACAATAGTTAGCTTTGCTAAAAAACAGGGCATAAAAACCGTTGCAGAATATGTAGAGAGTGAAGCTATTTATAAAAAAGTAAAAAGCTTAGGTATAGACTACTCGCAAGGTTACTATTTTGCAAAACCGCAGAGATTAAAAACTTAGATGTTTGAGAAATGGATACGAGGGTATAATCATAAATCTATAGAGATGTTTGTTAACTCAGCGAAACTCTCTGCCTTGAGTGCTAACTTTATTGCTCCTTTAATAGTTCTTTTTGTTGTTTACGATTTTTTCTCTGCCTTGGAAATTTCTATATGGATTGGTATTCATGCTCTTATTCTCTTTTTTAGAGTACTATTGCAGTCACAAATCTCTCTAAGCTCAAATGACAAAATAAGTAAAACACTTTATAAAAAGATAAATGCACTTTTCTTCTTAGTAAATGCGACGGCATTTATCTTTGCTCTTATGATTTTCATAAGTGCCCTATACAAAATTCCAATTGAGAATTTTTTTATGCTCTGTGCTGTCTTACTCTCTTTAAGTGCTGGCTCAATCTCTACACTTATGAGTGTATTTCATTATTTTGCTCTATTTGTTCTTACACTCATGCTCTCTAGTGTCTTATCACTGCTCTACTATGGGGACAATATCTCTAATACCTTTGCACTCCTTTTATCCCTTTTTACTTTTATTTTTTTAAAAGCAGGATATACACAGTATACTCTTATAAACAACCTTACCTCTCTCAAAGAATCCTTTGAAGCTATTTATGAAAAATCTTCTGATGGAATAGCCCTTTACAAAGGTAAACAATATATAGATTGCAATGAAGCTATTGTTAAGATGTTTGGTTATGAATCTAAAAATGATATTCTTAATGCAGATATATCTACTCTTATGCCAGAGTATCAAGAAGAGAGAGTATCTTCGCTAAAGAAAATGCTTACAATGATTAAAAGAGTAAAACAAAAGAACCATGTAGCATTTGAGTGGAAGTATAAACGCAGAGATGGCTCTTTATTTTGGAGTGAGGTTGTTTTAACAAAGATTTATATAGACTCCCAAGAATTAATACATGGCGTTTATAGGGATATTAGTGCAAAAAAAGAGCTTGAATTGCAAAAAGATCTATTCCAAAGTAAGCTTCAAGAAAAAGTACTAGAAGTGGTGAATGAAAATCGCCAAAAAGATCAAGCCATGCTCCATCAAAGTAAACTAGCCCAAATGGGTGAGATGATAAGCATGATAGCCCATCAATGGAGACAACCTCTCTCTGCTATAAGTGCAACAAGTAGTTCACTCGGACTTAAAGCCCAAATAGGTACTCTCGACAATGAAACCACAAAAGAACTCTCCTTAAAGATAACAGGCTATGCACAGCACCTTAGTAGCACTATTGATGATTTTAGAAACTTCTTTCAAGAGAATAAAACTAAAGAGAGAACAAGCTTTGAGAAGATGCTTACTAATACACTCAATATAGTAAGACATTCTCTTGAAAATGCTCAGATAGAGTTACTTGTAGATATACAAGAGAGTTGCGAAGTGGAGACTTATGCAAATGAAGTGAATCAGGTTATTTTAAACATCATTAAAAATGCAGAAGATGCACTTCTTGAGAATAATATACAAAACCCTAAAATAAACATCACAATATCAAACGCAACACTCACGATAAGTGATAATGCAGGTGGCATACCTCAAGAACTACAAGAGAAAATCTTTGAGCCATACTTTTCAACAAAGATGAAAAAAGATGGAACAGGTTTAGGTCTGTATATGAGTAAGACTATTATAGAGGAACATTGTGGGGGTAAGCTTAGGGTAAGCAATGATGCATATGGTGCCATTTTCACAATAGAACTAGAGGAAGCAAAAGTATGAAAACACTAAACACACTTTACAAAACAGCAGAAGATTTAGAAAACTTTATATATCAAAACAATATATCTGAAGTAGATAATGTACTGCTTCAGATATTCACAGGTATCTGTGATAGAGTATATGTTGGGGGACTTATTGAGAGTATTGTAAAAATTATTCCAAGCATAAAGATTATAGGTTCTACCACTTCTGGAGAGATTATAGATGGGAAGTCAATATCTAAATCAACAGTGCTCTCATTTTCTATATTTGAGAAAACAGAGATAGATGTTTATGCTACAGAAATAGCTCAAACTAGTTACGAGACAGGAAAGAGGCTCATCAATAAATTTGACACATCTAAAAAAGCAAAGGTAGCCATAAGCTTTGCAGATGGTTTAAATGTAAATGGTGAAGAACTTATAAATGCTTTTAATGACTACGATAAAGAGCTAGTAGTCGCAGGTGGTTTAGCAGGAGACAATTCTGAGTTTGTTGACACCTTTGTCTTTACACACAAAGGTATTTTAAAGAGAGGTGTAGTAGTAGCATTACTTATAAGTGAAGACTTAAAAGTTGCAACAAAGGCTAGTTTTGGTTGGGAAAATATTGGTAAAAGTATGCTGATTACAAAAGCAGAAAAGAATAGAGTATATACAATAGATGGACAGAATGCTGTCTCTATCTATGCAAAATATTTAGGAGAAGATATAGCTCAAGGGTTACCATCAGTAGGAGTAGAATTTCCACTGATACTTCAGCATGGGAAATTGAGTATTCCTCGTGCTATTATGGGAAAATATAGCGATGGCTCTCTCTCTTTTGCAGGAAATATTGAAACAGGGGAAAAGATAACCTTCGGTTATGGGAATGTAGATGTAATAGTAAATAATGGGAAAAAACTTTATGATGATAGTAGTCTGCACATAAGTGAAACTATTTTTGTTTACTCCTGCATGGCAAGATTAATGCTACTAGGAGAAAGTGTTAACAATGAGCTACTTCCTCTTCATAGCATTAGTAGCATGAGTGGATTTTTCACTTACGGGGAGTTCTATTCAGATAAAAAATCTTCATCTAATGAACTTCTCAACCAAACTATGACAATATTGAGCTTGAGTGAAGGTACAGAGTCAACTATTACGAGAGAGATACCAACTCTTCAAGATAAAAGCGATAGACGAAAGAGAAATTTAACCCTTAAGGCACTTTCTCATTTAGTCTCACAAACCTCTAAAGAACTAGAAGAAATAAACAACTCTCTTGAAAATAGAGTTGCTAGGGAAGTTGCTAAAAACAGAAAAAATGAACAAGTAATGCTCCAGCAGAGTAAACTAGCCCAAATGGGTGAGATGATAAGCATGATAGCCCATCAATGGAGACAACCACTTGCTGCTATAGGTTCTCTATCCCAAGCACTCTCTCTTAAATCAACACTCGGAACACTCACAAGCGAGACTGTTCTTAAGTTGAGTAGTGATATAACAGAACACTCACAATACCTAAGTACTACCATAGATGATTTTAGAGAATTCTTTAGACCAAAAAAAGAAAAAAAAGATACGAACTTTAAGGATATTATTGAAAGTGTGCTTAAAATAATAGAGCCCTCAATAGTAACTAAAAATATCAAACTTATCAAAGAATATGATACAAACTGTGAGTTCTACTCCTATCCAAATGAGTTAAAACAGGTTCTGCTAAATCTTCTTAAAAATGCAGAGGATGCACTCTTGGAAAAAAAGATAGATAATCCCTTTATCTCAATAAAAACATATACTTTAGATAAAACACACTTTCTTGTCATAGGTGACAATGCAGGAGGGGTCGCAAGTTCTCATCAGAGTAAATTATTTGAACCATATTTTTCAACTAAAACAAAAAAAGATGGAACAGGGCTCGGTCTATATATGTCCAAAATCATAGTTGAAGAGCATTGTGGGGGTCTTTTGTACCTCAAAAACTCTTCTAAGGGTGCAGAATTTTATATAGAAATAAAGGAAAATGCTGATGTATAAAAAATTCACACTTGCAGAGCTAGTGGCTTTTACAAAAGAGCTTAAGGTTCTTTATGTTGAAGACAACAAAAACTCAAGCAACAACATCCACAGTCCACCCATTCCCAATCATCTTATACCTCTGAGTATTAGAAACTCCCTCGGTATAGTTGTCAGGTAAAGTTTGCAATCTCTCACACTCCAAAGGTGTAAGTTTTCTAACATATCATTTTTTGGTGTAGTGCATAAACTCATAGTTCGCTGCCGTCAAGCAGTTAGACTTCTCTTTCATAGCTCTTCATCTTCTCGTTTTTGAGTTTAAAAATGTAGCATCAAAGCACTCTCATGGTTTTATCTCACAGTAGCCTTTTTTAGTGTTTTCTCAAACCAAAAGTATTTTTGGTCACTGGTTGCCTCCAGAGTTAGCTGTAAGGGTTGGAGATTTATGGTTGATATCATAGACTCTTTTAGAACTCTCAAACCCTGCTATATCTACTTTTGCAACAGCTTTTAGTCCGTTAACACTCAGTTTTGAATTTTCAAGGATGGTAAAGTTTTTAAAAATAAGCTGTCTTCTTGATTTTAAAAAGTAGTTTTTGACACTTCCTCCGCAAGCATAGTGTGCATCAAGACAGTAAGATTTACTTCTATCCGTTACACCATCCTCGAGTATATCAGCAAGCACTATGTTTTTATCTTCTGGTTGCGTGATATTTGGTATGTTTGTCCAGTAAAGCCTTACTCTGTTTTGGGCAGAGACAAGTGAGCTGTTTATCATAATAGGTTCTACTCATAGGTATTTACTTATGACATCTTGATACTCTTTTTTCATTCTCACATTTTCAAAAAGAAAATATTTTGGTTTGGTGAGTTTGAGGATTCTTACATATTCGAAAAACAATTTACTCCTCTCATCTTTAAAATTCAACTGCTTCCCTGCAAAGCTAAAACCTTGGCAAGGGCTTCATCCAATAGACTTCTTGCATAACCCCTTAATCCACCTGAAAACCTCTATCAAAATTGATTAAAGCACAAATGAGATTAAATCTCAAACCAAATCGTTTTCTACGGTTACGATATTTATGAGCA
>JALSLR010000082.1 GCA_026988245.1 Sulfurimonas sp. | reverse complement strand
GCACAGCTATCAGTGCATCTATATTTTCAAAAAACAAATCTATAAGGGTCGGGTCAAAATGCTCCCCACGCTCCTCGCGAAAAAGGTTGAAAATCTTTTCATCATCCCAAGCTTTTTTATAAACCCTATCACTTCCCAAGGCATCAAAAACATCAGCTATAGCAGTTATACGTCCATATATATGGATATCTTCTCCACTCAAACCTCTAGGGTATCCTTTTCCATTCCATTTTTCATGATGCTCGTATGATACTATAGCAGCCGCTTTTAAGAGTGGTCTTTTAGAGTCTTTAATCATGTGATAACCAAGTTCAGCATGGGTATCCATGATAGCCCTCTCCTCAGCATTAAAACGACCTGGCTTTTTTAGTACTGCATCTGGGATAGCAATCTTTCCTATATCGTGCATTGGAGAGGCTTGTTTTAACATCTCTGCCTCATCCTTACTCATACCATAGGCAAGTCCCAATATTTCAGAATATTCTGCTACCCTTTTTACATGATTTCCCGTCTCTTTAGAGCGAGACTCACCAATAGCACCCATGGTAAAAACAACTTCTCTTTGTGTGTCATCTATCTCTTGAGTAAGAGCGGCAGAGGAGAGTGTCTCCGCTGCGTAAGTACTAGCAAGAGTAAGACGTTGCATGTCACGTTCATCAAAGATACCCTTTTCGCCTTGATGGTTCATTACTTGAAATGCACCAATAATCTCATCATCATTATTAAACATAGGGATAACCATCATACTTTTAGTTCTATAGCCTGTCTCTTTGTCAACATTAGCGTTAAACCTATCATCTTTGTATACATCATCTATGATGATTTTTTCTTCCCCAACTATAGCGCTTCCAACTATTCCTGAATCTATTGGTATCTCTAGTTTACCGTCAACACCATGAGCAACCTTCGTCCAGATTTTCTTTTTATCTTCGCTAACCACCCATACTGTACATCTATCTGAGGAGGTTAAGGCCCGACCCATATCTGCAAGGATTCTAATGATTTCATCATAATCCCGCTCTTTAGAAACCTCTGTTAAATAAACAAATATTAACTGTAAAATTTGTGTCGCATCTAAGCTTCTTGCATGTTTCATATCTCTATCTTCCTATTTAGTTGTCATTTTATGTACACCCCATGGTGTACCATTTTTAATACGCTCTAGCATATACTCTGATGGTCCATCATCATAATCATTCACCATCGAGGTAAAGAGCTCTTTAGCTTGAACAAAGTCATTTTCTTTATAGACAGCTAAAGCCTCTTCGTAGTGTTTTTTAATCTCTTTTGCTTTTTGAGTATTTGGCATAAGTTCATATAAAACAACTGCTTCTTCTTTACCCTTTACTTTCACTGGCTCTATCTCTCTATAGATAAATGAATCAACCAAGCGAGCTACAGTAAACTCTGTTATAAGTATCTGCACAGTATAATTTTTAGTCAGTCCCTCTACACGAGATGCCAAGTTTACACCATCACCTATAACTGTATAATCCTTTTTAGCATCACTACCAATATTTCCAACAATCACCTCTGCAGTATTAAGTCCTATCCCTATACGGATAGGGTGCAAGCCCTCACCCATGAAGACCTCGTTAAGTTTATCTAACTTTTCAATCATAGACAAAGCACTATAGCACGCGGCATCTGCATGATTTTTTACATCTACAGGGGCATTAAAAAATGCCATAACAGCATCACCTATATATTTGTCTAGCATACCGCCGTAATCGAGAACCGACTGTGTCATAGGCGTGAAATATCTATTCAGTATTTCAATGAGCTTCTCAGGAGACATAGACTCAGAGAGTGTTGTAAAACCGCGTATATCACTAAAGAGTATAGTTAACTCTTTTTTCTCACCACCTAGCTTTAAAGAATCTGGGTTTGCTATAAGTTGACTAAGCAAGTCACCAGAAAGATAAGAGGAGAAAGTATCCTTTAAAAATTTACCACTTTTTTCTTGTAAATTAAAAGCTATTGCCTCCACAGCGACAGCTGAAAGAAGTAAAGAGATAAGAGGAAAAAACATATCTATATATAACATCTCTGATACAAAGAGATAACGTACTATAGAATATACTAAAAGGTATACAAATACATTTAAAATAGCTCGATAAAGAATTTTAGAAAAAACAAGGACCAATATAAATGGTAAAAGAACAAAAAATATAATCAAATAAGAAACGACAATATTAGGTTCAACTATAAGGTGTCCTTGAAGCAAATTTGATATAAAGGTATAATGAAGAAGTGGTCCAGGGATAGCTCCAACTGGTGTACTCGCAATATCCCCAGCACCAACTTCTGTTATCCCCAAGATAACTATTTTATCTTTAAAAAATTCTGGTTTTACTTTGCCTTGCACAACATCTAAAAAGGAGATTGTTTTATACTGACTTGGATTATAAAAATTTAAGCGAATAAAACCTTTTTCATTTATGTGTATAAGTTTCTTGCCAAGTACCACTTGCGAGGGTTCCACCCTTTTAATATCTTTATTTTTATAAAGCCTCAAACCTTGAATACCAAGGGAGGGATAAAGAATATTTTGAAAATAAACAGCGATTGGATAGGAACGAAGAAGGTGATCGCTTTCACTAAGCGTTGAAAAACTTCCACTTAGGGTACATGCCTCTAAAATAGGGTATATATTCATCTCTGCATGTGGTGCTGAGATGAAGGAGGGGTTATTAAACTCTGCAATTTGTGATTGTAAAAGGTCAAGTGATGAGTCACTGAGGATATCTAGTTCATCATCTTGTATCTCTTGCGTAGCCTTATGTCGTAAAAAAAAGCCACATACACTAGAGTTTAAAGAAGCTATAGAACCTGCGAGTATAGTGTCTTGTTTCTCACTAGTTGGTTCAGAAAAAATCATATCCATTAAAACAACATTCGCTTGATTTAACTTCTCAATACCGTTTGCTATAAGCTCCCTTTTCCAAGGCCAACGACCAAACTTATTGACACTTGGTTCATCTATAGCTACAAAAACAACCTCTGGGCTTATCTCTTTTTTTTGAAGTTCAAAATTTATATCATTGAAACGTAAGGAAAAGCTTTGAAATGGTTCTACTTTATATATATTGAGTAGCAACACTATAACTAAGACTGGTATAAGTACAGCGATATAAAGTAGTTTATCTTTCATTTTATATTCTTAGTGCTTAAAACTTCATACTATTTTCAACATCATCTTCAAGGCTGTTGCCCTTTAAGTCTGCTGGTTCACCAAATTCATCACTACCATCTATAGGTTTAGAAAAAGCTGCATTAGCACCTGAGTCCATCATATCACCAAACTCACCAAACTCTGAGTCTGCACTATCATTCCAAGCATGCTCTTTTACAACATTTCCCTCAAAAGATATAACATTACCAGCCTCTAAATCAAACTCTTTTGTTATTTCAGGTTTTGGTTCTTTGATACCTTTATATTTGTTAAATCCTGCTATTTGCGCATTTTTGTATGCATTGAACTGAGCCATCATCTCTTTTCTATAAAGGGAAAATTGCTCTTTTATACTCGCTACTCCAATTTTTCCCTCTTTTAAAGCTACACTTTGTTTGCCTTCATTTGAGTTGATGACAAAAGTAGTCCCTTTAATCCCTATAATGGCAAAAGGTGTCTTTACCTTTAAAGAGTTCTTAGCATCACGAGAAGTGATTTTATAAAGAACCTTACCACCCTTTTGTTCTATATCTTTAACAGAAGCAAAATGAACCGATGAACTTACATCTAAAACGATACTAGAACCATCTACAAGTTTAATGACAGTCTTACCTTTTCTTGAGGTTGTGATAAGATCACCCTCTTTCACCTCTTGTCCAGACTTTACCTTAGATTTTTTAAATGAACCTTGACTTTTTACTTTGACACTTCCAGTTACTTTTTGAACATTTCCAACAACAGTAGAAGCTGATAAAAATGTAAATAAAGCTAAAATTAATGTTATAAAAACAGTTTTCATACTATACTCCAAAAAATGATTTAAACTATTATAACGTATTAAGTATATTTTGTTATTAAAACAACACGAAAGGTTAAAAATGATAAAAATTTTATTCTCACCATCAGAAGGAAAAAAAAGGGGAGGTACACAAAGTGCAAATGAGATACTAGGCGCATTAAGCGCAAGAGACACGATACTTAATACATATAACGATATTGTAAATTCTAAAAATGAAGAAGATATTAAAAAACTTTTTGGATTTAAAAAGTTTACTGAGTGTGAGCCCTACATCGTTGATATATTTAACTCCCCCCTTATGTCTGCTGTTGAACGGTACCGTGGAGTTGCCTATGACTACCTAGAATTTGACACATTAGATAATGATGCTAAGGAGTATATCAAAAGAAATACTATTATATTTTCTAACCTATACGGAGCTATCTATGCGGGTGATGCCATAGCTAACTACAAAGTGAAGCAAGGCAATAACATAGGTGATATTATCCCTGATAAATTTTACAAAGAAAGATTTACCTACCAACTCGATTTACTTTTTGCCAATGATGAGATATTGGATTTACGTGCTGGGTATTATGACAAATTTTACAAAATCACACAACCATACACTACATTAAAGTTTTTAAAAGATGGTAAAGTTGTAAGCCATTGGGCCAAGGCATATAGAGGGCTAGTACTAAGAGCAGTAGCTCAAAACAAGATTCAAACTATGACGGAATTTATGGCACTTGAAATTGAAAACTTAGTAATTCATGAGATAAAAACCATAAAAAATAAGACTGAAATAGTATATAATATCGTTAATTAAAGGAAATACACTATGCAAGACTCACAAGAATACAAAAAGAAAAAAAGTTTTTTTGATAGCGTTATCACACTCTATGGGCGAAATGTCGTCTTAGAGGTACTTCAAGATGAAAATATAACTATACATAAACTTCATATGTCAAACTCTAACCAAATAGATAACAACATAAAACTCATAAACTCTCTTGCAAAGTCAAGAAAAGTAGAAGTTGTGGTGCATGAGAAAAACTCACTTGCACGCATAAGTAAAAACTCTAAACAAGACCAAGGGGTAGCCATAGATATCATGGCAAAGTCTTATAAAAGTGCAGATGAAATTCAACATATGGATGCGTATAAACTCATAGCCCTAGATGGCATACAAAACCCTCAAAATTTAGGAATGATTATACGAAGTTGTGCAGCTGGTTTTGTAGATGGCATCATCCTCCCTAAAAAATCTAGTGCAAAGATATCTCCACTTGTTGTAAAAGCTAGTGCTGGTACACTGTTTAAACTGCCAATTTATTATTGTAACGCATTAGAAGATGTACTGCCAACACTCAATGATGCTAAGATATATATGCTTGATGCTAAAGCAAAAAATGAGATTTACTCCGTAGATAAAGCTAACAAAACTATATATATACTTGGCAATGAAAGTGATGGGATAAGTCAAGAGGTTGCTAAACTTTGCAATGATTCTATCTCCATCCCAATGAACCGAGGGGTAGAGTCACTCAATGTTGCAGTTACTGCCTCACTTTTGGCTTTTATGAAATAGTTAGATTACTTTATATAACACCTTATATAAGAAAGCTTATCCATTTTTTTTCGATTAAAAGCGCCACCTGTAAAGTTTACAACAAATGCTTCTTTGCTTGAAGCATTTCCAAATGTCTTAGATATCCAGTAATCTTTTGCTACTACATACTCAAATTTTTTAGAAATAGATGGATTATAACGTTTTGTATCTATGATAGAAAACAGTTCCACAAAACCAGGTACTTCCCAAGAGTTCAATCCATCTAATTCTAGATTTTTACAATACTCAGTAGCCTCTTGAAAAGTTCTTCGCTTTGTTTGAACCTCTTTAGTATCTTGCCATATATAGTTTGTTTTTGTATCTTTTTTTGTATTTGCCGTATTTTTAACTATTTGAGCACTCATGATGCTAGAGAAAAGTAGGGCAAATATTAGTATATGTATCTGTTTCATGATCTAGTCCTTAAATCTTTCGTAGTATTTTATCTAAATTATTTGTACTTAATATTCTTTTCAATCCACCTAAAAGATGTGTCGCTAAAGTGTTGTAGTATCTTGGGCGTGGTTTTTTAGATTCTAGTGCATCCACTATGTTTTTTATAACGACACTGCTCTCTTTTGTAAACATATCGTCCTCTTTACTTTTTTCTCTTTGAAACAA
Source organism: Sulfurimonas sp. (assembly GCA_026988245.1). GTDB lineage: Bacteria > Campylobacterota > Campylobacteria > Campylobacterales > Sulfurimonadaceae > Sulfurimonas. Next base: position 3,043 of record JALSLR010000082.1, on the reverse strand, counting down.
CTCAGCACCGTATTCTCGTTTCCAAAAACTTTCTTTGTAGTTTACATTTTCTATGAGCTTTTTCGTAGCATTTTTTCTAAAATCTGAGTGTACTGGACCTGTATTTATAGTACATACATATATATCACTCTCCATCAGTTCAAGTCTTAAGGTATCACATAAACCCTCTATAGCATATTTTGAAGCATTATATGCCCCACGAAAACGAAGTGCGATAATGCCAAGGACTGAAGAGTGTTGGAGTATGCGACCATACCCTTGTTTACGCATGATGCTAAGGGCTTGATGTGTGAGTTCATGGAGTCCAAAAAAGTTCGTTTCAAACTGCTCTTTTAAAACTGCTGTCGTTATATCTTCTAGTGCTCCTGGCTGCCCATAACCAGCGTTGTTAAAAATAGCATCGAGCTTAGCATCATTGTCTATGATGATGCTAAGCATTTTTTGTATATCGTCTGCTTTAGTGACATCAAGTGTATAAGCGTCTAAACCCTCAGACTTTAAACGCTCTACATCCTTAGCATCACGAGCAGTTGCATAGACCTTGTAACCATTAGCATGAAGGTAATGTGCAGTATCGTAACCGATGCCAGAAGAGCATCCAGTTATAAGTATATTTTTTTGACTCACGAAGTCATTATCTCATAAGGTCTTTTTATCTCGTTTATCACTTCCCCTACACTCATATGGCGAGACTTACGCAAAAACTCTTTGCCATCAAGAAAGATTAAAACAGTAGGAATTGCGAAGACACCAAAGTGAGGTGCTATATCTTCTTCTATGCTTATATCTACGCTCTCAACCTTAAAGTCATCAAAGTTATCTTCCAAGGCTTCTAATAATTTGGGTTTAAGTGCATGACACACATTACAGGTCGGTGCTGAGAAGTAGACCATCACCGCTAAGTTTTCTTGTATCGTTTTTTCTATGTTTTGTATTGTTTGCATTTAGAATTATATTATAAAAGCTGTAAACTAAGTTTGTAGATTCTGAATCAAGTTCAGAATGACGAATGTTATCAAATGACGAATGTTATCAGAATGGCACAATGCCGTCACCCTGAACTTGATTCAGGGTCTACATAACATTATAAATTCTAAACTAATTCTTTATACGCTAGCTCTCTAATCCAATCATTAAATTTTATATCATTTTTGATGCAATACTCTGCAAACACTTGTAACTCTTTAGGTGTAACCATAAGCTCAACCTCTACAAGCTTTGCATTCTCTTCAGTTAGCGTTTCTATGCTCTTAAACTCTTTTTCTAAACTCATGAGGAACAGCTTACATGTGATACACCAGCAATATTAAAAAGTTCTCTTGGCTTTTTCTTATAATACTTCTCTTGTATCTCCAAAGATTGCTCGGCATATGGGTTTGTCATCACTTCTTGCAACTCATCTATAAGGGAGTAGTTTCCTTTTTGCGCTTCTTTATAAGCTGGTACTAAAAACCACTCTCGTAGAGTGTATTTTGGATTTACTTTTTTCATTTTCTCGCTAAGCTTTTCACGAGACTCAGGAGTGCTTGCATTCATGAGTGACTTCCATTTCTCTAACCACTCCGACCAAGCTATTAAAATTTTTTCATCATTTATAGCATTATCATAAAAGCTTTTCTTTAAACCTGAGATGTTATCAGGTACAGCAGAGAGTTCACGAAAAAAGATAGTGTAATCAACAGAGGTATCTATCATTAGTTTGATAAGTTCATTTAGTAACTCTACATTTAAAGTTTTTAGTCCTAACTTGTGAGCCCACATCTTCATCATTTTTACTTGCATAACTTGAGAAAATTCATCTCTTATCTTATGAAGTTCTTGCAGTTCGTTTTCATTAGACTTAAGATGTTGCTCTAGTGCTTTACAAAACATATAAAAGTTACGTTCCCCAGCTTGAGGCTGATTCAAAAAGGAGTAATGCACGCCACCACCAGTCCATGGCTGATACTTAGGGTCAAACATATCCATAAAACCAAATGGACCAAAATCTAGTGTATAACCACCAGCTGCACAGTTGTCACTGTTGAAGTTTCCTTGACAAAAACCAACACGAATCCAATCAGCTATAAGCGAAGTTAATCGATTTCTAAATTCACGTGCAAGTAAGACTACTTTTTTCTCTTTACTTAGACTTGCATCAACTTCGTCACTATATTCACGATCGATTAAATGCAAAACAATTTTTTCAAGTTCTTGCATAGTTTGTGGATGTTCTTTTTTAGACTCACGACGACCAAAAAGTTCAATTTGACCAACCCTTATAAATGATGGTGCAACTCGTGTAGTAATAGCGACAGCTTCTTCTATCATAACTTCAGGGTCTTTAGAATAAGAACCATTTAAAAACCATGGTCGTCTTACAGTTTCAGTTTTTGATGTATAGAGACTTAAAGATCTGGATGTCGGTATGTTGAGGGCATACATATGTTCTTGTGCTAAAAATTCTCGAATACTAGAACGTAGTACTGCTCGACCATCAGCTCCACGACAGTAAGGTGTCTGTCCCCCACCTTTTAGCTGCATCTCCCAACGCTTAGAATCAATTACTACTTCTAGAATTGAGACTGCACGGCCATCACCATATCCATTTCCTGTGTTAAATGGACACTGCTGATAATACTCTGTGCCATAGATAGAAAGTGCATATCCAGTTGCCCAACCAACATGACGTAATGGCTTTGGTAGCTGAGATGTATCACCACTAAAGAGTCTCATGAACTCTGGGGATGTAGCCAAACTATCTGCAAAGCCAAGTTCTTTAAAGAAGGTTTTCGAGTGTGCTATATAAGTTGGAGTCTCTATAGGTGTAGGCTTTACTGGGACATAGTGTCCACTAAATACTTGTCGTGAAGAATGCTCAATCCCGTCTTCTTTAGCATCAGGGTCAGCATTTAAAGTGTCCACAAATGAGTAATCTGCTAATAGAGCAAGGTCGTCTAGTGTTTTAATAGTTGCAAGTGTTTGTTTTATGTTTGAGAATTTCATAAAAGGGTTTTAACATGAGCGATATTAAAACTGCCTATTTTATAATATACAACTAAAA
>JALSLR010000081.1 GCA_026988245.1 Sulfurimonas sp. | reverse complement strand
GGCATAGAACTGAGTGAAACTTTTCAAATCCATCCAGAACAAAGTACATCAGCCCTCATAGTCTACCATCCAAAGGCTAGCTACTACAATGTCTGATGCTAACATCTACGCAGTCATTATCGGCAGCGAGATACTCAACCGTAAACGCGTAGATAAGCATTTTGATTTTTTATCTCAAGAGTTAGCAAAAGTTGGTCACACTCTCTTTGCCTCTTTCATCATAAAAGATGATGCTAAGCTCATAACAGATATTTATACACTTATAAAAGATGATGCTAAGGCTATAATGTTTAGTTTTGGTGGCATTGGCTCTACACCTGATGACTTGACGCGTGAGTTAAGCGCGCAAGTATTTACTGAGGGCATGATGCTAAGAAACAAACAGTTTGAACAAGATATCATCGAACGCATAGGTGAGCGTGCTTATCCACACCCCATAAAGATGTCAGATCTACCTCGTGATGCTAAGCTACTGCATAACCCCATAAACAATATGTCAGGCTTCTACCTCGATGAGCGATACTTCTTTATGCCAGGCTTTCCAGAGATGGCACAGCCTATGATGCTTAGCATCATAAAAGACTTTTTACCAGAAAGTAAGAAACTGCATACAAAAAGCTTCATCGCAGATACTGGAGAGGGGATGCTTATCTCTCTCATGAAAGATGTGCCAAAAGAGATAGAACTTTCCTCTCTTCCTATGATGAATAATGGTAATCCTAAGGTTGAGTTCTCTCTCTCACATAGTGATGATACATATCTTGCCCTTTACTTTGAAAAATTTACAAATTTCCTAGATTTTAAAGAGATAACTTACCGTCTTCTGTAACTCAAAGCTTCTAGTAAATGTTTTTTCTTTATATCCTCACTTGCATCTAAATCAGCGATTGTCCTAGCAACCTTTTGCACTTTTTTTATACTACGAAAACTCAAAGTAAATCTAGTAGTAGCCATATCTAATGTTTGCTTAGCATCATCATCCATAATACAAAATTTATCTATATCTACATCATTAAGTTTTGCGGTAAAGTCCTTTTGTCCACGTTTTTTAATGATATGGTGCACATCAATAACACACTGGTGCATCTGCTTTGAACTTAAACTAGGGGAGTCAGAAGGAGATATATTTTGCATAGTTACATTAAGGTCTATGCGGTCTAGAAATGGATCAGAGAGTCTGTTTTTATACCTCTTTATCTCTAGTTCATTACACCTACACTCCTTAGCATCATCAAGTAGATTGCCACAAGGACAAGGGTTCATAGCACCTATAAACAAAAAGTTAGCAGGGTAGACAACCTTAGAGTTGACACGAGAGATTTTTATCTTACCATCTTGCAGGGGCTCCCTAAGTGCTTCTAAAATATTTTTAGAAAAATGCGGCAACTCATCGAAGAATAAAATTCCATTATTTGCGATTCCAACTTCACCAATTTTTGCCTTATGTGAACCACCTCCAAAGATAGCTGCGGAGGTACTTGTGTGATGAGGATTTGCATAATTACGCAATGGTTTGAACTCTACTTTATTGCCCTCGAGTGAATCTAGTTTTGCTATATCTAAGATTTCAGATTGACTCAACGGGGGTAATATATAGCGTAAACGCTGCGCTATCATACTTTTTCCGCTCCCTGGACTTCCCTCTAACAAAATATTATGCATGCCACACGCAGATATCAAAGCAGCACGTTTAGCAAGCTCTTGCCCCTTGACCTCTAAAAAATCTTCATCATATTTATTATAAACAAAATACTCCTTATCTAAAATATAACTTGGGTAATCAAAACCAGAACTCGATACATATGCTTCAACTAGAACATCAGACTGTAGTAATTCCTTTGCTTCATTAAGAGTTTTGACTCCATAGAATTTAATGTTTGGTATTTTAGAAAGTTTCTCTAAAGCTGAGTGAGGGACTATAGCTTTTTTCACTGCACCTTGGTTTGCTAACGAGAGTAGGAGGGGATAGAGTTGTGTATTTTCTCTCACCTGTCCATCCAGAGAAAGTTCCCCAAAAATAAACCATTCATCTAAGTCCACATCATTTTGATTTAAAACTATCATCAATGCTATCGCCAAATCAAACTGACTTCCATCTTTTTTAAGTTCACTTGGTGTTAAACTCAGTGTAATTCTCTTAGGAGGAAAAGTGAACTCATTTGAGAGCAAGGCAGACTTCACACGCTCTTTTGATTCACTGATGTTTGTACTCACCATTCCTATGATGCTAAAAGAGGGAAGACCTTTGGTGAGAGTAGACTCAACTTCTACAACCTTAGCATCAAGTCCTTCGTATGTTGCACATTTTACCTTTTTCATCTAAGTATCCTTTAGAAGGATAATAAACTATTTTTTTATAAAATGTTAATAATATTGCATTTTGTCATATTATTTAGAGTTTTTTTTCTCTTTAAGCATTTTTTTATACTCTTTTTCAAACTTTTTTCTGCGAGAATATGGAAGCTTATCTATGAACAAAACTCCTTCTAGGTGATCAAGTTCATGCTGTATAGCTATAGAGAGCAAACCATCAGCTTCAAGACTTTTAGTGTTGCCATCTCTATCTTGAAAGTTTACGCCGATTGTTTCATACCTTGTAATATCTTCATAAAAGGTAGGCACACTTAAGCAACCCTCTTGATATACAGTCTCACCATTTTTATGTGTAATGACAGGATTTATCATCTCTATAAGATACTCAACACTTTGTATATCTTCATCATCAGGAATATTAAGTATCATCACCCGTTTTGCAACACCCACTTGAATGGCTGCTAAACCTATACCATTGGTTTCCATCATAAGAGGGTACATTGAGTCTAAAAGATCATGAAGCTCTGCATCAAATCTTTCAACTTTTTGAGATATTTCTTTTAATTTTTTGTCTGGATATGTAACTATGTTTAACTTCATCTATCTACTTTTACGTTTTACTCTTTAGAGAAACATGATAGTCACAGCTATCATCAAGATATGCTTTATCTATGCCATCCATAGTGCTAACAACTGTCTCTTCCACGGAGTAAGCTGGATTAATATCTGTTATCCCAATAGCAATTTTGAGCTCTATCTCATGGTCACCTAAGAAAAAGTTAGAGTTTGCAACTAAATCCACTAAACGCTCACTTGCTTTTTTAGCACTCTCTAAGTCTGTATGCTTTAAAAGCATCGCAAACTGCCCATTACCATAATAAGCAACAGTATCACTTCTTCTTGAAGTTTTGAGTAAAAGTCTTGCTATAGTTCTTGTCATCATAATAGTAGCTTTTTCATTATCTACATCAGCTATTAAATTTTTTGAAAGTTCTATCAGTATAAGAGAGGAACTATGCTTAAACTCTTTAACAAGGGCTATCTCCTGTTCTATTTTTGTCATTAAGTAGCGTTTGTTGTATACGCCATATTTATTATCAAAGATAGTTTCATTTTCAACATTTTTCACAACTTTTGCTGTTTCATCATATTGAATTTTTAAATTTCCAGTTTGTTTCTTTAAGATAGTATCTAGTTTACCAACATCGCCAGCTAAGGTTGAGATGATGCTAAGGGCACCTTGCTCATCTTTTGAATCATCCAGTTCACTCTTTCTTTTTTGAAGAATTTTTGTCATAAGGTTGATGTTTTTATACAAAGATGCAGTTACATTTAAAATATTTTTTACAGAAGAAAAACCTTGCTTTAAACTTTTCTCAAGCATAATGGTGTTTTCAGCATCATTACTCTCTTCAAGTTCAAGCATACCAAGGATTTGCTTACGAAAGTTTTCACTCTTGTCTTCTAAAAGTCTATCAAAATAAAGTGAAAAATTATTTGGAGTTGGTGGCAAGTTATCTTTAATAAGTTCTTTTAAAACCTCTTTAGAGTAAACCTCGATATCACTATTTGGTTCATTTCTTGAAGTGTCAGAAGGGGAACCAGAGCTAGTATCTTCTGATGCACCTCTGCTGATATTACGACGACCTCTGTTTCTTAATGAACCTGACATATCTAACCCCTATGCTTTTTCGTTTTTAGTTAATACTTTATCAATCATACCATATTTTACGCATTCTGCCGCACTCATAAAGTTATCACGATCTGTATCTTTTTCTATTTGTTTAACGCTTTGACCAGTATTGTTAGCCAAGATACCGTTAAGCTCTTTTTTCATTCTCAAAATCTCTTCAGCTTGGATTTGTATATCGCTCGCTTGACCTTGTGCGCCACCTAAAGGCTGGTGTATCATCACTCTTGCATGTGGAAGCGCATAACGCTTACCCTTCTCTCCTGAGGAAAGCAAAAATGCTCCCATCGATGCAGCTTGACCGATACAAATAGTTGCAACATCTGGACGGATGTAGTTCATGGTATCAAAGATAGCCATTCCTGAAGTCACAACTCCCCCTGGAGAGTTTATGTAAAAGAAGATATCTTTTTCAGGGTCTTCAGCTTCAAGAAATAAAAACTGTGCAACTATAGTAGAAGCAACTTGGTCGTTAACCTCTCCACTAAGCATCACAATCCTGTCTTTAAGCAAGCGTGAATAGATATCGTAAGAACGTTCACCACGTCCTGTTTTTTCAACTACATAAGGTATATAGCTCATACTTAATCTTTCATCTTAGCGTTAAGGATTTGACTAAGAACTTTGTCTTCTACCATAGACATTTGTATGGCAGGAAGATATCCTGCTTCTTTATACTGCTCATATGCTTTTTGAGGATCTTGACCCATCTGCATAGCTTCGTAGTATATAGTTTGCATCACATCATTCTCTTCAACCTTAACACCTTCAGCAGCTGCAAGGGCATCAATGATAAATGTTGCTTTAACACTCTCTTTAGCATCATCACGTAAAGTATCACGCAATGCTTCTAGTTTGTCCGTGTTTTCACGTAGCTCTTTTATCTCATCTTCATTCATAGAACCAGCTTTTTTGTTCAATGCTAAGTCTACCTCTTGTTCTACGACAAACTCTGGAAGATCAAACTTAATTCCTTTTACTAAAGACTCTAGTAGGGCAGGTTTTAAATCATCGTTAAAAAGCTTCGCTAATTCTTCAGTTTCCATCTGTTTCTTAATCTCTTCTTTTAACTTATCTAACGTAGCATCTTCTTGACCTGGCATCAATTTCTTTGCTAATTCATCATCTAGTTCTACATCATCTTTTTCTTTTACTTGTGTTACTTTTACTTTAAAAACAACAGCCTTTCCAGCTAAATCTTTTGCTTGATATTCCTCTGGGAAAGTAACATTAAGTTCAACTTCTTCATCTCTTTTAACACCTATGAGTTGGTCTTCAAAACCAGGAATAAATGCTCCAGAACCGAGTTTTAGTTCAAAACCTTCACCCTTACCACCATCAAATGGCTTTCCATCTAAGAAACCTTCATAGTCGATAACAGCAGTATCGCCCTCTTTCATTTTACGGTTACGTTTGATTTTTCTAAGTGGTGTTTGAGATTCTGCTATCTCTTTTAATCTTTTAGTGATATCTGCAGCTTTTAGAGTTGGTTTTTTGAACTCTTTTGCATATTCAGAATATTTACCTAACTCTATCTCTGGACGCATAGCAACTTTCACAACTACTTCTATTTTATCATCTTGTTTATCAAATTTTGTAATATTTGGCTCACCAATTAATGACTCATTTGCAATTTTAAGTTGTTCTAAACCTGTACTTAAAACTTCTCTTAAAGCTTCTGTTTCTGCATCTTGAACTAGTTTATCACCATATTGTTGTTTTACAACACTTACAGGAACTTTACCCTTACGAAAACCCTGTACAGTAGTCGTTTTAGCTAGTTGTTTAGCAATTTTGTCTATGTTTGCATCTATAGCATCTCTCATAATTGTTGCTGAAATTTCAGCGTTAGCACCATCAATTTTCTTTGATTTGATTTCCATCAATATCCTTACATCTCAATTTATTTAGGGTAATAATACCTAAAATAAGGTTAATTTTTGCATAAGGCAGGTTTGAAGTTGAGCAAGAGGAACCAAGCCACAGCTATATCTATCATCACATCTGCCCCATTAAACACAGCAAAATTAAAGCCACAATGCCAATAAACCATGTCAACAACACCCTCATGAATGAACCTATCATACACATTTGAAAAAGCTCCACCCAAGAGTAATCCTGCTGGAAAAGCGTAGCAAAGTTGTCCAAGTTTTATAATGTATATGAGGATACCAAACACCATTACAAGTTGCATATATTTTAACCATTCATCTAAAAATGCAAACATTGAAAATGCTACACCTTTGTTATAAACAAGTATCAAATCTATACAATCAGTGTAGTATCGAAACCCATCTACAAAGAGCATTTTTATATTTTGATCTATGATAAATATACCAACCAATGTAAAAAAGAGAATGACATTGAGTTTTAAAGTTTTATTATTCATTTAAAGCTTTTTGGAAAAATTTGACTAAAATATCCATCTTTTTATTCATCTCTTTAGCATCTTTGCCTTCAAGTAATACTCTTAAAAGGTTTTCAGTTCCGGAGTAACGCACGAGGTGGCGTATATTTTTAGCCTCTATCTCTTTGAGCAAGGAGTCTAGCCCTTCTATCTTTGTAAGTGGTATTTTATTTTGCACTTTTAAGTTGACAAGTTTTTGAGGGTATAGACTAAAAGGGCGTAAAACTTCTGATGCTTTTTTGCCTTTTGAAATAAGAAGTGCCAATGTTTGAAGAGCTGAAACTAAACCATCCCCTGTTTTAGCATAATCATGCATGATAACATGTCCACTTTGCTCCCCACCAAAGTTAATAGCCTCTTTTTTCATAATCTCAAGAACATTTTTATCGCCCACATCTGAACGATGCAGCTTGAGTCCATGCTCCTCCATATAGTCACCTAATCCTTGGTTACTCATCACTGTAGCAACCATACCTCCACCTTTGAGAAGCTCTTGCTCCTTCATATATACTGCAAGTGCACCTAAAAGCTGATCACCATCAACTACATCACCCTTCTCATCTACTACGACAAGTCTATCAGCATCACCATCAAGTCCTATGCCTAAGTCTGCACGGAAAGTCAAAACAGTATCAGCCAAATCTTTTGTATGTAACGCGCCACACTCTTCGTTAATGTTAAATCCATTAGGCTTATTGTGCAGCATCAAGACATCTGCACCCAACTCTTCTAATACAGTGGGTCCAACCTTATAAGCAGCTCCATTTGCAGCATCTAAAACAATGCGCATCCCTTGCAAACTCAACTCTCTTGGAAAAGAGTTCTTCAACGCTACTATATAACGCCCTATAACGTCATCGATTCTTTTTGCCTTACCTATTTTTTTACCTGTCACTTGAGCCGCTTCTATCGTAGCATCATCAACATATATAGCCTCTATCTCAGCTTCAACACTAGCTGAAAGCTTATCTCCATGTCCATCAAAAAACTTAATCCCATTATCTTCAAAAGAGTTATGTGATGCAGATATCATAATCCCTGCATCACAACGCATAGACTCCGTTATGTAAGCGATAGCAGGAGTTGGCATAGGACCTATCTCTATAACATCATAGCCTATAGCAGTAAGTCCACACACTATGGCATTTTCTATCATATACCCACTACGTCTTGTATCTTTACCTATCAATATCTTATTTGATTTAGAGTGTTTTTTGAAGTATATCCCAGCAGCCATCGCTACACGCATAGCCTTAGTAGCGCTTAAAAAGCTACCCGCCTCACCACGCACTCCATCTGTTCCAAATAATTTATTCATTTTTACACCCACTTTCCATCAAAATATCAATTTACTAAAAGTAGTTTTCGTTAAAGTATCTCAAAAGAGACTCGTGAGCCAAGGGAGGATTTGCTCTCTTTTGAGATACTTTATAAGAAAACGGTTCATAAATTGCGATATTTTACCACTCTTTAACTTAATTTTAATTATCTTTAAGCTAAAATTGCGAACTAAAAAAATCTGGGCATTTAGAATAAGCTCAAAAACAAGGACTCAAAATGGCAAATCATAAGTCATCAATTAAGAGAATTCGCCAAACGATCGTTAAAACAGAACGTAATCGTTTCTACAGAACTCGTCTTAAAAACATCGTAAAAGATGTTCGTTCAGCTATCGATGCTGGAAACAAAGAAGAAGCAGCAAGCACTTTTAAAGTAGCTAACCAACAAATTCACAAATTTGTAAGCAAAGGTATCTTAAAAAAAGAAACTGCTGCTAGAAAAATCAGCCGTCTTCACAAAGCTGTAAACGCTATATAATTAGCACTTTTAAAGTAACTACTTAAATGTTATTAGATAAACTTAAAGTGTTTATCGCTCGTTATGATGAACTTAGCAATTTGCTGAGTTCTCCTGACATCACTTCTGACATCAAACGGATGACAGAACTCTCCAAAGAACAATCAAACCTTTTACCTATCGTTGACAAAGCAAATGAATATGAACAACTCATAGCAGATATCGCAGATACAAAAGAGATGCTTGGTGATGCTGAGATGGGCGATATGGCAAAAGAGGAACTCAAAGTTCTTGAACCTCGTAAACCAGAGATAGAAGAAGAGATAAAAATGCTCCTGCTTCCAAAAGACCCTAATGATGACCGCAATATCATCGTAGAACTTCGTGCTGGAGCTGGTGGTGATGAAGCTGCCATCTTTGTTGGTGATCTTTTTGAGGCTTACACGCGTTATGCAGATGTAAAAGAATGGAAGATAGAGCTCATCTCAACAAGCCCATCTGAGGCTGGTGGCTTTAAAGAGGTAACTGCACTCATAAAAGGGGAACAAGTTTACTCTCGTCTTAAGTATGAGGGTGGGACTCACAGAGTGCAACGTGTCCCTGCAACTGAGTCTCAAGGACGTGTCCATACCTCAGCTATTACCGTAGCTATAATGGCTGAAGTTGATGATGTTGAGATTACCATTGACGATAAAGACTTAAAAATAGATGTTATGCGTTCCTCTGGTTGTGGTGGTCAGTCTGTAAATACTACAGATAGTGCTGTTCGTATTACCCACTTGCCAACTGGCTTAGTTGTTACGAACCAAGACCAAAAATCACAACATAAGAACAAAGACAAAGCTATGAAAGTTTTAAAAGCGAGACTTTATGATCTTGAGATGCAAGCACAACAGTCTGATAATGCAGCACAACGTGCAGCACAAGTTGGAACTGGTGATAGAAGTGGGCGTATTCGTACCTATAACTACCCGCAAAACCGTATAAGTGATCACCGTATCAATTTAACGCTATATAGACTTAACGAGATTATGAGTGGAGGGCTACTTGATGAAGTAGTTGAACCACTTATAGCTGATCATCAAGCTAAGATAGTTGAGGCAGCTGGGTTATAAGCAAGTAGATTCCGTGTCGAGCACGGAATGACGGTTATTGTCATTCCGTAACAAACCAGTCATTCTGAACCA
>JALSLR010000080.1 GCA_026988245.1 Sulfurimonas sp. | reverse complement strand
TAGAGCATATGGCTGATTTGGCTGAGTTTAAGTTTGGGGTAATTGAGGGTGACTTAGAGACATCAAGAGATGCAGACCGCATTAAAGCAAAGGGGATCCCAGCTTTTCAGATTCAAACAGGTTCAGCTTGTCACTTAGATGCTTTTATGGTTCACAAGGGGCTTCACGATATGCCATTAGAGGAGATAGATGTCTGCTTTATAGAAAATGTTGGAAATTTAGTTTGCCCTGCTTCTTATGATGTTGGAAGTCACTTAAATATCGTTCTTGTTTCCATTCCAGAGGGAAGTGACAAGATAGAAAAGTACCCTGTTATGTTCCGTCAAGCTGATTTGATTTTAATAACTAAAATGGACTTAATAGAGCATTTTGATTATGACCTAGAGCATGAGAAGAAAGAGGCAAGAAAGATTAAGCCAAATGTTGATATTTTAGAGCTAAATATTAAAGATAGTGCCTCAATCCAAAGAGTAATCGATTGGATAGAGTTTAAAAGAAAAATGAGAGCTTAAGATGTGTTTATCAATTCCAAGTAAAGTAGTAGAGATTGACTTAGAGCGTAATGTAGCAAAAGTTGATACTATGGGTGTAACTCGTGAAGCTGGTTTAGAACTTATGGAAGAGGGAGAGATAAAGATTGGCGATTATGTTCTTCTTCATATCGGTTTTATTATGAATAAAATAGATGAAGAAGATGCCATGGAGTCTCTAAAAGTTTACAATGAAATTTTAGAAAAACTTGATGAAGAGGATAGGAAGCAGATGGTCATAGATGATGACAACTGTGAAAACAGAGGTAAGTAAAGTGAGTGAACTGCAACTCAAAGACCTTTATGATGGTTTTCGTAACCCTGAAGTTATTCAAGGTTTTGCTAAACTCATAAAAGAAGAAGCAAAAAAGCTCCCGCGTCCTATAAATATTATGGAAGTTTGCGGTGGACATACTCACTCTATTATGAAGTTTGGACTACCACAACTTATGCCTGAAAATATAAATTTTATTCATGGTCCTGGCTGTCCTGTCTGTATTATGCCAAAAGAGAGAATTGACCATGCTTACATTTTAGCGGAGCAAGAAGATAGCATCTTGGTAACCTTAGGCGATATGATAAAAGTACCAGGGAGCAAAGGAAGTCTTCAAGATGCTCGTGCAAAAGGTGCGGATGTGCGTTTTATTTACTCTCCACTTGATACTCTTAAAATTGCAGAGGAAAATCCTGAAAAAAAGATTATATTTTTTGCTATAGGTTTTGAAACTACTACTCCTATGACAACTGCTCTTATAGATATTGTCCTTAAGCGCCAAATCAAAAATATCTTTTTTCACATAAATCATGTAACAGTTCCGGAGGTTATGGTAGAACTTATCGACTCAAGAGACGAGCATGTAGATAGTTACAATAACCGTATAGATGCTTTTTTAGGTCCCTCTCATGTTAGTGTAATTACTGGAAGTAAAATTTATGAAAAATTTCCAAAAAAGTATAATCGCCCCGTAGTTGTAGCTGGATTTGAGCCTGTTGATGTGATGGAAGCTATTTTGATGATAGTTCGTCAATTTAACGAGGGAAGATGTGAGCTTGAGATAGAGTATAAACGCCTTGTATCAAGAGATGGAAACCTTAAAGCTCAAGCCTTAATAGAGAACTACTTTGAGAAAGCTTCACTTTTTAAGTGGCGCGGTCTTGGTAATGTTCCACAGAGTGGTTACAAGCTCCGCCAAAAATATTCAGATATTGACGCTGAAAAAGTTTATGCAGATATTTTGCCTAAAGAGGAGATAGAAGATCATAAACTCTGTATCTGTGGGGATATTTTACGGGGAATGGCAAAGCCAAATGAGTGTACAATCTTTGGAACTGCTTGTAAGCCATCAACTCCACTTGGTAGCTGTATGGTAAGTAGTGAGGGAGCTTGTGCTGCATACTACAAATATGGAAATTTAATCTAATGAACAAACAAATAACCCTAGCCATGGGAAATGGTGGAGAAGAGAATAACGAACTCATAACAAAAATTTTTTATAAAGCCTTTAAAAATGAGATACTTGAAAAAAGTGAAGATGCAGCCGTTATTCATGGTGGAGAGTTAGCCTTTAGCACTGACAGTTTTACTGTAAGTCCCCTCTTTTTCCCTGGTGGTGATATAGGAAAACTTGCAATTTGTGGTACTTGTAATGACTTGGCAATGATGGGAGCAAAACCAAAGTATCTTACATGTAGTGTTATTATTGAGGAGGGATTTTCAACGCGTGAACTAGAAAAAATAGTGCGAAGTATGAAAAATGAACTTGAAGTAAATGGTGCAATTGTCGTAAGTGGAGATACTAAGGTTGTCCCTCGTGGAAGTATAGATAAAATTTTTATAAACACAACGGGAATAGGAGAGATTCAAAAAAAAGGGATCAGTTCAAACGCCATTAGTGAAGATGACGTTATTTTAGTCTCTCGTGATTTAGGAAGACATGGAGCTGCTATTTTTGCAGCGCGTGAGGGTATAGAACTTTCAAGCAGTTTAACAAGTGATTGTGCTTCATTAACACATCAGGTACAAGCACTTATTGAAGCTGGTGTAAACATAACCGCTCTTAGAGATGCAACGCGAGGTGGTGTGGGTGCTGTACTCAATGAGTGGGCAAAACAGTCAAATATCTGTATAGAAGTAGATGAGGAGTCTATACCAGTCTCTCAAGAGGTCTACGGTATTTGTGAAATGTTAGGTTTTGAGGCGGTAAATTTAGCAAATGAGGGTGCCTTTGTTTTAGCGATTAAAAAAGAGGATGCGGAGAAAGCTCTTGAGGTTTTACATAGTTTTGAAAACTCCTCAAACGCCGTGAAAATCGCCAATGTATCGCAGCAGTATGTGGGTAAGGTTATTTTGCTTAGCTCATACGGGACAAAGAGATTTTTAGATACTCCTACGGGTGAACTGCTTCCGAGAATTTGCTAAAAACTTATGAAAATACTACTTCTTATCACTGCGTTTAACTCCCTCTCTCAAGCTGTTTATGTCAGACTAAAAGATAAGGGACATTGTCTAGGAGTGGCGTTTAGTATTAACGATACGCAGATGATAAATGAAGTCAAAGCCTTTAGTCCGGAACTTATTTTATCTCCATTTTTAAAGAACTTTATTCCTAAAACAATATACGAAAACTACCCAACATATATTTTTCACCCTGGACCTAGAGGTGATAGAGGTCCCTCCTCTTTAGAGTATGCACTCAAAAGCCACTCAAAAGAGTGGGGAGTAGTTATTTTAAGAGCCAATGAACTTTATGATGGTGGCAGCATCTATGCGAGCTACAATTTTAAGGTGCGAGATACATATAAGGCATCTCTGTACCGTCAAGAAGTTCTAAGCAGTTCTCTTATGGCACTCGGAGAGTTTATGCAAAACCCTCAAGAGATAGAACAGATTTTAAATCCAATTCATAAGATTTTTTCTCAAAATGAGAGAGCGATAAATTGGAAAGAAGATAACACCCAAACCATTATAAATAAAATAAACCTCTCCGATAGTTTCCCTGGTGTTTTAGATGAGATTGCTGGAGTTCAATGTTATCTCTATGGTGTTTGGCAAGAGGATAAACTAAGAGGCAGTATAAAAGAGATAGTTGCTAAACGCGATGGAGCAATCTGTCTAGGCACAAAAGATGGAGCGCTCTGGATAAGCCATCTTAAAGAGCCTCATAGTTTCAAACTTCCCTCCACTTATGTTTTAAAAGAGAAAATTTCAGGAGTCAAAGAGAGTCGTCTGCCACTTCTTTTTGATAAATCATACAAGACTTTTTATGAAATAAGTGTTGAAAAAAGAAATAATGTAGCCTATCTCTGTTTTAACTTCCATAACGGTGCTATGAGTGCCCAACAGTGCATTCGGTTAAAATATGCGTTTGAGTATCTCAAAGAAGATTGTGAAGTTATTGTTCTTGTGGGTGGTATGGATTTTTTCTCTAATGGTATTCATCTTAACATTTTAGAAGACTCAAAAAAGCAGGGAGAAGATGGCTGGAGCAACATAAATGCCATGAATGATTTGATAAAGTCAATTTTAGAGGCTGATGAAGTTGTAACTCTTGCATCACTCGCTAGAAATGCAGGAGCTGGCGGTGTTTTTATGGCGAGTGCTTGCGACTATGTAGTGGCTAAAAGTGATGTGGTTTTAAATCCTCACTATAAAACTTTAGGACTGAGTGGGAGTGAGTATCACAGCTATACTTTGCCAAAAAGAGTAGGAGAAGTGTTGAGTAAAAAACTTTTAGATGACGCTCTGCCTATTTCAGTAGAGTATGCCAAAAAGATAGGCTTAGTCGATAGAGTTTATGAGGAAGAGAACTATTATGAAGAGTTACATCAGTTTGCTTCTTCTTTGTACAGTGAAGAGTTTATCTGGAAAAAACAGGATTACTTAGAGGAATATACTTTAGAGATGGAACAGTGCAAATATGCAGAGTTAGAAAAGATGTATCCAGAATTTTGGGAGAGCGAGAGTGAGTTTCATAAACTCAGAGAAGAGTTTGTTTATAAGGTTTGTCCAAGAGAAACACCACAAAGATTAAAAGGAGAATGTTTTGCATGAGTATAGTATAGTTCAAGCTCTACTTGAACAGATAGAGGGAATTGCTGAAGAAAATGAAGCCCAAAAAGTGACAAAACTTGTAGTGAAGATTGGTGTCATGAGCGGTATAGAAACACATCTTTTAGAGGTGGCGTTTAATACATTTAAAGAGAAGACAGTAGCAGATGGTGCAGAGTTTGTTATGAATGTCCAAGCACTTACTATAAAGTGCAGAAACTGCCAAGAGGTGAGTGAACTAGATAAGATTCACTATTGTTGTCAAAAATGTGAGTCAACAGATGTTGAAGTGATTGATGGGGAAGATATGTTTCTCATGAGCGTAGAGATGGAATAAGGAGAGAGTTATGCAAGAGTATTGGGAAAGCTATATGAAGCCAATTGAAGGCAAAAAAGCGATGGTGTCATTTAATGCAGGAGTTTCGGATTTTGTACCTGATGAAGCTTTTTTATATGTAGGATTTTTAAAAATTAAGCTTAAAGAGCCAAAAGAAGATGGTTTAGTGAATGAAAAAGAGTCCGATGATGTTAGTTTTATAGAAGATAGACTAGAGATGGAGTCTCTACGTTACCGTGCAGGGAAATATATTGGTCGAATTATCTCAAATGGTGAAGTAAATTTTATCTACTACCTCAAGATGGATTTTGAGTGGAAAGATACAGTTTTAAATGCTATGAATCATTTCAAAGATTACGAGTATGAGGTCGGATCGAGAATGGATACGGAGTGGGAAGTCTATCAAAAACTACTTTTTCCGAGTGTAAGAGAGTGGCAAATTATAGCAAATCACCATGCTTGTGATAACCTTAAATCAGAGGGAGATGAGCTAAAGACTAAAAGAGCGATAGAGCATAAAATCTACTTCAATACCCTTGAAGAAAAAGAAAAATTTAAAAGTTTAATAGAAGCAGATAATTTTAAAATTCAAGATGAAATCGAACTAAGCAAAGATAAAATTGTAAAATATGGATTAAAATTTTATAGAGTTGACTCTGCTTTTTATTACGAGATAGATGCTTTAACAATGAATCTTATTGATTACTCTGATACATGTAATGGTCAGTATGATGGCTGGGAAAGCTCTTTAGTCAAAGGTTGATTAAAAAAGGGACTTGATATTACTTTTGGACTTAATTAAAAAAATGGGTGCTTACTTTTCTACTTTTTCTTATAATTCATAAGGTAATAATCAACTAGATTCAGCTTCATACTTTTACTAAGTCCCCTATGTAAACTAATCATATTTTTCATATGCGAGAACACTCCACTCCTACTATAGCGAAGTTTAATGAATGTTTTAAGCACCCTTTTTTTTAATTAAGTCAAATTTTGGGAAAATGTTATGGAATTATTTGGGTTTATTGTTAGTAAATTTCAATTATAATATTATAACGAATTACAATAATAAGTTCATCATGATGCAGTTGGCACTATAATAATCCAAGATAGAACAATTTTTTAATAATTCAAAAAACTACTCCTTATCGCTTAACTGGATAAAGCAGTCCCCTCCTAAGGGATAGCTCAAGGTTCGAGTCCTTGTGGGGAGACCAATAACGCATTCTAAAAACTTACTTTTTTAATTACATTTACATTTATAATGCGCAATTTTAGCTTCTAGAGCCTCTCCCTCTTGAAGAATTTCTTGAACGGTTTCTTGAAGAAGAGTTTCCATTTCCTTGACCTCTTCCTTGTCCCCGTCCTCTTCCTCCGCCTTGCTGGATTGGTTCAGCCTTAATGCTTTGGTCTGGCTTAAAGCCTTTTAGGCATACTTTTGGTATATCTTTATTTATAAGTTTTTCTATATTCGCTAGGTATTCATCTTCATCAACACAAACTAAAGATATAGCCTCTCCTTTATTTCCTGCGCGCCCTGTTCTTCCTATGCGGTGAACATAGTCCTCACTTACATTTGGTAGCTCATAGTTTACAACATGGGGAAGTTGGTCTATGTCAATCCCACGTGCAGCGATGTCTGTTGCTACTAATACCCTTACCTTATTGTCTTTAAAATCAGCCAATGCTTTTGTTCTTGCATTTTGACTTTTATTTCCGTGAATTGCAACTGCTGATATATTGTCTTTATCTAGTTGACCTACTAAACGGTTAGCCCCATGTTTTGTTCTTGTAAATACTAAAACTTGTTTCCATTTTCCCTCATTTATGAGGTGTGTTAAAAGTTCTCGTTTTCGTACTTTATCTACATGATATACAGCTTGCTTCACTGTCTCACTAGCAGTATTTTGACGTGCTACTTCTATGAGAGTTGGTGCTTTTAAAAATGAGTTAGATAATTTTTTTATAGCATCTGAGTATGTTGCTGAAAATAGCAAAGTTTGTCTTTGTTTTGGAAGGACTGCTATAACTTTTTTGATGTCGTTTACAAAACCCATATCAAGCATTCTGTCCGCCTCATCAAGAATGAGAAAGTCAACATGACGTAAGTCTATAGTTTTTTGTCCTATATGGTCTAGTAAACGACCTGGAGTAGCTATTACTATATCTACACCTTTACGAAGTCTAGTTATTTGAGGATTTATTTTCACTCCACCAAATATAACTGTTGATTTAAATGGCAAATGTTTACCATATAACTCTACACTCTCATGAACTTGTGCTGCTAACTCTCTAGTAGGCGTAAGTATAAGTGCTTTTACTTGGTGTCTTTGTTTTGTCGGTTTTGCACGGCTTAGTAGTTCAAGCATCGGCAAAGTAAAACCAGCGGTCTTACCTGTACCAGTTTGAGCACCAGCTAAAATATCTTTTTTATTGAGAATAACTGGTATTGCTTGAGCTTGAATGGGGGTTGGCTCTGTATAACCTTGTTCTTGTATTGCTTTTAATAATGGTTTTGATAAACCTAATGAATCAAATGACATAAATATCCTAATAATTTTTAATTCATCATAGCATAATTATGCGTACATGTGTAAAATACTTACCGAAGTTATTATTGCCACTAATCCAAATAAGTTAAAAAGAATTACTTCCATGGTTAATTCATTTTTGCATTTTGGACAAATGGTTCTGTAATTATTCCAGCTATTGCTGCTACAAAAAAGAAAAATCCTGCGCCTATTATCATTGTTGCTATTGGTATTATTGCTAAATCTCCAAACATTTTGTATCCTTTTATAGTGTAAATTCCTTTGACTAGCAAATATTTATAAAATAAATATTTAGCCGGAAAAGATTAGAATTTACTCTGTTTTGTTTTGATACTTCTATGTTAAGAAATTAAAATGTAGATATAGTGGGGATTATAAAATATTACTCAATATGTTTGATTTATCATATTAGTGTTTCTTTAGCTTTTCTATTATTACCCCGTTGTCTTTGATAAACTTAGAGATGACGGCTGAATGTGTATGTTCGTACTCTTTTGCGTAAACTATGCGTTTTATACCACTTGCTATTACATTTTTAGAACATTCGCTACATGGTTCAAGAGTTACATATATGGTAGCACCGTCTATGCTTATACCCTCGCGTGCCGCCCAGATGATAGCGTTCATCTCAGCGTGAATCTCGTAAGTCTTAGACCACTCATGATGCTCAGAGGTATATTCATTATTCCAATGCTCGTTACAGTTTGTAAAACCTGCTGGTGTTCCGTTGTAACCTGTACTAAGTATGCGACCATCTTTTACTATAACTGCACCAACTTGTTTAGATACACACTTAGATGCTGAAGCTATCTCTGTTGCTATGTTTATAAAGTTAGTATCACTTAGCATCATCTACTTCTGGCATTCTTATAGTTTGAATATCTGCATTGAGTTTCAGACGGGTAAAGTACTCACCTAAAACTTGTTCACGTTTATTTCCCATGATAAGATTTACTATTTGACTTCTAACGCTATCTATCCCACTTTCTTTTGCTGTTTGCACATTTTTTATGTAAAAACTCATGTAACCGCCCTTTCCATCTGGGACTACTGTTGTAAAAGTATTTGGTGCTGTTTTTTCCAACAAACTAGCTAGTTCTGGTGAGATTTTATCATATGGAAGTGTTTGCTCATTTGTTTGAATATCTGGCGAATAAAACATCGGATTGTCTATCTTTTCTTGTAATCTTGACTTGTCTTTTGTTGCATATATAACAACCTCAAAAGCACTTGGATGCACAAATGAGTCTTTATGTAGGTCATAATATTCTTGAATATCATCTTCATCTGGTTGAGAGATAGAACTATATGCTATAGCTGAATAGAGCTTTTGAGATAACAGCTTTTGCTTGATTTGTTCTTTCAATTCCGTTGAACTCATACCGTTAGCACTTCTTACCGCTTCATAAAAATCATTAATGCTCATATTGTTTCTAGTAGCTGTTTTTTTGATGTCATCATACACTTCACCACTTGCAACTTTAATATTTCGCTCTTTTATCTCTAACTCTTCAAGCTTTTTTCTTACTAAGATATCTACAGCCTGTGTTTGAGTTACCTTAGAGTTTTTCATCTCTTTGGTAATATCGTAAAGAGTAATAGCACTCCCTTTAACCACCAAGGCTACGCCATTTACAAGCTCTGCATCTAATGTAAATGTTAGTATTATTATTAATATTATATTTTTCATAGGCGTATTTTAGCATATTTGAAACAATTATGTTACAATACTATTAACCCAAATAATTCCATAACAATCATCATACCTCCAAATTCATAAAATTTCATCTTTTTTTGAAGCCAGAAACACCTAAAAAGGCTAATAAATCATCTTTTATATATTTTTAACTCCATTGTTTTTGAATTTTGCACTTTTAGTGCAGAAATGATGTTTTTTTGAGACTTAATTAAAAAAACGGGTGCTTACTTTTCTACTTTTTCTTATAA
>JALSLR010000079.1 GCA_026988245.1 Sulfurimonas sp. | reverse complement strand
TTTTTTAATTAAGTCTATATTACTGATTAGTATCTTTATAGTACAATTCACGCAAAAAGAAGCGATTATATGAGAAATAACCATTATCAAACTATTTTAGATATGACAATAGCAGCTAAATCGAAATAATGTTATAATATTTTATGGATAAAAATCAACTTAGATATGGTGAGTTTGTTCGAGAGATTCAAGCTGACCATCTCAAGATAAGCTACAATGACATCACAAAAAGTAGTGCCAAAAAAGCTACCTCGAAGATAAAATTACGTTTTTTAGATGTGTATCGTTTGGTGACACCCTATGTATCTGTTCGTTTTTTAGAGCAGGTTTCCTCCCTTGTACCCTTAGCAATCTACCTTGTTATCTTTCAGATTTTTATTTTACGCCAAGAGCTCAATGGTGCTTATAGCATAGGCGTTGGTCTGTTTGCAGTGATACTGGGTTTAATGTTTTTTATGGAGGGAATTAAGCAAGGGCTTATGCCTTTTGGGGAACTCATAGGCAACACGCTTCCAAAAAAAGTTCACTTAGGCGTTGTCCTCTGTGTTACTTTTGTTTTAGGTATAGGTGTTACATTTGCTGAGCCAGCTATAGGTGCACTCAAAGCTGCAGGGGCACTTGTCAATGTAAAAACAGCACCTTATCTCTACATACTTCTTAATGATTATGCCTCTGCTTTGGTTTTACTTGTGGGTGTGGGTGTTGGACTTGCAGCCGTTTTAGGGACCTTACGTTTTATATATTCGTGGAGTTTAAAACCATTTATATATGCCTCCATAGTTCCAACCATGCTCCTTACAAGTTACCTTATGTTTGATGAAGACTTAAGTGTTATTTTAGGTTTAGCTTATGATAGTGGGGCAGTCACAACAGGGCCTGTCACTGTACCCCTTGTTTTAGCGCTTGGCATAGGGATAGCCTCAGCGGCAGGGAAAGGTAACTCCAGTCTTTCTGGTTTTGGGATAGTTACCTTAGCATCTATCTTCCCTATATTTACTGTTATGATGCTAGGGGTCTATGTTTCGTTTATCTATACACCTCAAGAAATTATGGAACTCTCTTTAGGATCACAAAACATTATCTTAGCATCATCACCTTGGTATGAAAGTTCTCCATACAATGAGATGATACTTGGGGTGCGTGCAATTTTTCCCTTAGTATTGTTCTTGTTTTTTGTATTAAAAGTGATTTTAAAAGAGCAACTTCCAAATGCTGGGACTATTGCCTATGGTATATTTTTAGCTATCACAGGTATGATGATTTTTAACATTGGTCTTACTTATGGATTAGCAGCATTAGGGGAACAGTCTGGAAGTTTAGTTGCCGTTGCTTTTAGTGTGTTAGAGCTGAGTGATGGGACAGTCTTAGAACCACTTTTTCCATACTTTATAGGACTCTTTGTTGCGCTTATCTTTGCTTGGATACTTGGTTTTGGAGCGACCTTGGCTGAACCAGCTTTGAATGCTTTGGGTCTTACTGTAGAGCATTTAACGCAGGGTAGTTTTAAAAAAAGAACATTGATGATAGCTGTAAGCCTAGGGGTAGGGAGTGGTATCTCTGTGGGTGTTTTAAAGATTATATTTGACATACCTATAGCCTACTTACTCCTTCCTTTTTATGGTATTGCTTTGATACTTACCTATTTTTCAAGTGAAAAGTATGTCAATATAGCTTGGGATAGTGCAGGGGTGACAACAGGGCCTATAACTGTGCCCTTAGTCCTTGCTATGGGTCTTGGTTTTGGTAATGCTATGCATGTTACAGATGGTTTCGGAATCCTTTCTATGGCTTCCATAGGACCTATCATCGCAGTCCTCTCAACAGGATTATATATAAGTAAGGGACATAAATGAAAAGAAGTATAACCGTTCTTACAGATGTAGAACTCATCACCTGTATAGTACAAAAAGGAAACGCAGACACTATTGTGAAAGCTGCATATGAAGCTGGAGCACAAGGTTCTACTATCCATTATGCGCAAGGGAGTGGGGTGCGTGAAAAACTTGGTATCTTGGGTGTAGCAGTTGAGGCTGAAAAAGAGGTGATTCAACTCGTGGTCTCTAGTGAACAAGTTGATAGGATTTTTGACACAATGTATCTAGCAGGGGAGTTGGACACACCTGGAAAAGGTTTTATGTATGTAACAAACATAGAAAAAGCAGCAACTTATATCCCGCAAGAGATTTTAGAGAAGTTTGGGCTAGAGTGATGCAAGGTGTTAAACTCATAACCTGCATACTTGATGAAAAATTATCGCATCCTATTATGGAGTATTTACATGAACAAAAGAAGATTATACGTATAAATAAATTTAGTGCAAGGGGTATAAGCTACATAGGTCATTTAGATGTTCGTCAGATGGATGTTATTAGTGTAGTTGTTCGTGAAGAGGAGGCTCAAGAAGTGTTTGAGTTTCTTTTCCACGAAGGGAAGATTGATAGGGCACATGGTGGTATGATATTTCAAGAAAAGCTTGGACGCTGCACACTTTATGAATTACCAAATTTATAGTACAATCTATAAAAAATTAAAGAATTATAAATGAATAATTATTATTATGTACATACTGGACACCGTATAGGCTTAGATAGATTTAGACGTGCTACAACTATCGTGAGAGAACTACAGAAGCAAGGTGTTGATATAACACTACTGTGTTCAGATTTTCGTATAGCTGGTGATGCTAAGCAATATGGAGTAGACAAGGCAGTTGGTTTAGATGTAGTTCGTAACATTCCTTACATTGCAAATCATGGTGACAGGCTGATATTTGACTCTGCAGAAGCTAACCCTACGATGCTTCAAGATATGAAAGAATTCTTTTCTACGCTTGATCATATAAAAGATGATGAAGTTGTAGTTGATGAGAAGTATTTTAATATATATGAGAAAACTCTTAAGCTCTCCTTTTTCTTTGGTGATGATGACTATGAAAAAGATTTGCAACATTTAATCCCAACATTACAAGAGTTAGATGTGTCGTTGTTGATAGGCTATTATTATTTTTTTGACTTTGAAGATGAACTTAATGAAATATTTTCATCTTGTTATGATGCTGAGGATTATGATGAGGTTATTACCTCCAGTGAAGTTCTCATAACATCTTCACCTCAAGCAGTTTTTGAATCTCTTGCTAGTGGCGGAAAACCAATATATTTAAAGCGAAAAGATTATGATAATTCGTTTGATAATGTGATGGAAGAATATGCTGTGCCAACGATAGAAACCCTTGACTTAGGTCAAATAAAAGCTCTGCTAAGCACAATTAGTAACCATAGGTATCACAGCATTGAAAAAAATCCTTTAAAATTTCTTAGTTTTATAGTTACTTAAAACAAGTTTAGTATATAATCAGCTTTTAAAATTCACAAAAGTGAGCGAATATGAAAGAAAATAGCCGTAGAGGTTTTATGGGAAAAGCATTTGGTGCCGTTGCTGGTGTTGGTGCTATAGGTTCATTAGTTGCTATGAAAAAAACTTGGGATCCATTACCAAGTGTTAAAGCAGCTGGTTTTACAACTCTAGATATGAGTATATATCAAGAGGGTGTGATGGTTACTGAAAAATGGCGAGGGAAGCCTATCTTTGTTTTAAAGCAAACAGCTGAAATGCTAGCAAATGCTAAGAAAAATCCTAAAGATATTGAAAGACTTGTTGAAGTTGATGGCTCTCATTATATGGTCTGCATCGGTCTTTGTACACATCTTGGTTGTATTCCTGCATTTAGAGAGGCTAAAAATGATTTTAAATGTGCATGTCATGGTGGTGAATTTACTGCTTCTGGAAATGTTCAAAAAGTTCCACCTCCACGCGGGTTTGATATACCACCTTTTAAAATCGATGGTGGAAAACTTGTATTGGGTGAGGTTGGTCCAGAGTGGCAATCTATGAAAGATAACGGCGTTACGCTGTAATTAGGGGAGGATAAATGGCACATTTTACAAAAGCAACAAGTGTTAAAGATTGGTTAAACCAACGTTTAGCAGTTGAAAAATTAGAAAAAGTTATGGCATCTGAGTACTGGATTCCAAAAAATATTAACTTCTTGTGGGCAATGGGGATGGTTTTAGTTATCACTTTTGTACTACTTTTAGTATCTGGTATATTTTTATTGATGTACTATGTACCAACTACAGCAGAAGCATTTAACAGTGTAAATTACACTATTATGCGTGAAGTTGATTTTGGTTGGTTATGGAGACATGTACACGGAGTAGCAGCGTCAGTTGTTTTCTTGATTATATATATCCATATGTTTACAGGTATCTATTATGGTTCATATAAAAAAGGTCGTGAGATGATTTGGATTTCTGGTATGCTACTTTTTGTTGCATTCTCAGCTGAAGCATTTTCAGGATACATGTTACCATGGGGACAAATGTCTTACTGGGCTGGTATGGTTATTACCAACCTTTTCTCTGGTGGTTCATTACATGCAGATGGTTTAGTTGAGTGGATTCGTGGGGATTATGTTCCTGCACAAGCTTTCTTAGGTCGTTTCTTTATGTTACATGTTCTTCTTATCCCTGTAGCTATCTTAGGACTTATAGGTTTACACTTTGGTGCGCTTCGTATCCCTCATGTAAACAACCAAGATGGCGAAGAGATTGACTTTGATGCTGAGGCTAAAAAATATTTAGATGGTGACAAAGCTGGAAGTAAAGTTATGCGTTTTGCAAATGACTTTATGTCTAAAGATATGATGGTTGTTGGTGTTTACTTGGTATTTTTCTTTTACTTAGTATTTTACAACTATGGTTTTGCAATGGATCCAGTGAACTTTGACCCTGCTGATGGACTGAAGACTCCAACGCATATCTACCCTGAGTGGTATTTCTTATGGTCTTATGAGATTTTACGTCCGTTTAACATTGACTTAGGTCTTATTCTATTTGCATTTGCACAAGTTATCTTTGTTCTTTTACCATTCTTAGACAGAAGTCCTAATGCTATCCCAGCTAATCGTCGTGGTAAAGCTTTTGCTATTTGGTTTTGGTTAATGCTAGCAAATATGATAGTACTAACAGCAATGGGTAAATTACCTCCTGCAGGAATCTTTAGCCAAATAGGTTTAGTTTCAGCTATATTATTTGTTGTTCAGTGGATAGCTCTTCCATTTATTACAGCTCGTGAAAAAAAGGTATAAGGAATAAATATGAAAAATAAAGAACCAATAATACTACTAGTAGTAATATTTTTTACATTAGTAACTTACTATCTTGTTGAGCCATTCGCTCATTCTCAAATGCACAAACATGTAGAGAGTGAAGGTTTTGAGTATGCAGATTTACCTGCTATGACAAAAACTGGAGATGCTGCTAAGGGACAAGAGTTAGTTATGAATGCAGGTTGTGCTGGTTGTCACTCTATCGAAGTAGCTGGTATGCCAGCGCCTATGGATGCAGTTATGGCAGCAGGTGCTTATGGTGTAAACCCACCAGATTTATCGAATGCGGGTGCTGTTTTTGATCCTAAGTTCTTAGCTGATCTTATTAAGAACCCTGCACATGCACTAAAAGTAGAACACAAGTATGATCCAGCTGCTGGCAAAATGCACCCAATGGTAGCATTTTACGGTATGGGTGGAGATATAGACCAAGAAGTTGCAGATATGGTAGCTTACTTACAGTCTATCGCTGTGAAAAAAGAAGAGCTTACTCCTAAAGTAGCATTTGAAACTGCTTGTGGAAGATGTCATGCAGTTGGATATGAAGAGTGGACTCAGATAGGTGAAAAACCTAAGTTTAAGCATGAAAAAGATTCTTTGGCTTTTGACATTAAAGTTATAGATTATCAAGATTCATTAATGAAATATATGGGTAAATTACCACCAGATTTAAGTATGTATATCCGTTCACGTGGTGAGCACTATATAAGTACATTTGTGGAAAATCCTCAAAACCAACTTCATGGTACAGCTATGCCTCGTGTAGGTGTAACGCCTCACTCTATGGAAAAAGTAATAGAGTATCTTGAAGATGCTGGTGACACAAAACGTCACGAAAGAGAAGCTATTGGGAAAAATGTGATGATTTATATCATCATCTTTGCTATCTTCGCTCTTCTATGGAAGAAACAAGTGTGGAGAGATTTACACTAGATAGTCCCTTCGGAGGTGAGGCTTTAGCCTCACTTTCTTCATGTACGACTAAAGTCGTACCTCCACTTTTATAAATTCATTTCTTAACTTTTTTATAGTATAATTGTTTATGGCTAAAAATAGATGAGATAAAAGAAGAAATTGGTGCTATTAAAACTTATTTGGGTTTTATAGTAGCCTTTATAATTACTATTAGTGCTGGAATATCCAAGGTATATCTGGAAGAATCTTCTACTTTATTAATGGTTATTGGTGGTTTATCACTTGTTATCTTATCTGTTGTGTTTGCATCTTTAGCAAAAAAAATGCATAACAAAATTAAAAAATTAAAGGACTTATAATGGAATTAAATACAATAATAATAATAATAGCATTCTCATCAGTTATAATATCTGTAACATATGGTGCATATCAAATAGCTAAATAGAAAATAATTCACTCGTTCCCAAGTCACTAGTTTCCAAACAACAACCATCATTCCAAACAACAACCGTCATTCCAAACAACAACCGTCATTCTGAACTCGATTCAGAATCTATACATTTTCACTACTAAGAACAACACTCCCACAAACCAAATCATGTAAACTTTTTTTATCTTTTCTATATAAAATAACTATTAGACCAAGCAGAGTAAAACTACTAAACAAAAACATAACAAATCTACAAAATGCTTTTACAAAACTAAGCATCTTGCCACTCTTAGCATCAACAACTTTTATCTCATAGGCTTTTTTACCAGGAGTTTGCCCAAGTTTGCTTAAAAGTAGACTATAAATAAGACCATAGATACTCACAGCTATAAAAGGAGCTATGTCAGACTCTAGAAATGCCTCTTTAGTACCCATGAAAACGTAAGTTATGATGTAGAGTATGGGGACATATATCATAAACATATCTGTTATAAATGCTTTGATACGGTCGGTAGTTTTGGCATAAAAAACCGTCGGTTTATCATCAGGTTGTTTTTTATTTTTTATTTTTTTAATGGTACGAAATCTCATAATGTATTATAGCAAATTAGTTGCTGTCATACTCAGCTTGAGTGTGAATCTAGTTCTAAATCGCTTTATAATATATAATATAATAATATTGATTATAAAATATGATACATTTATAGGTAAAAATGCTCAAAAAGCATAATTTAGTTAATTATTCATTAACTTTAAGAAAACTTTTATTTTTACTGCTATACAATGGTTACTGTTAAAATTCAATAACGTGATTTATATTACGTTTAATATTCAAACAAAAACAGGAGAGAGAATATGAAAAAAATTGTAAAATTATCGTTAGCAGTAGCTATGATGAGTGGTTTAGGTGCTGTAAGTGCTCAAGCTGATGGAGATATCTTAAGTGATGTAAAAGTAAAAGGGCAAATTCGTCCTCGTTTAGAAACTGTTGATGATAGTGTAAATAAAAGTGCAACTGCTTTTACTGCAAGAACTAAGCTAACTATCAATGCTAACTTATTTGGTGTAGAAGGTCTTACTTCTAGCATCGGTATGATTAGTGTAAATAACTTTGGTATGACTGATCATAACTCTGGAGCAAACGGACATAGTGATGCTGCAGGAAATACTGCATATGCTAAGATAATTGATCCTCAAGATGCTATGCTTTCAGAAGCTACTATTGATTATGCAGTTGGTAAAACAGCATTACATCTAGGTCGCTCAAACATAAATCTTGATAACCAAAGATTCATAGGTACAGTTGGTTGGAGACAATTAGAACGTTCATATGACACTGTATATGCTGCAAATAGTAGTGTAGAAAATCTTAGTGTACTTGCTGCATATGTATATGGTTTTGCTGGGGTAACTGGTGTGACTACAACTGACACTAACTCTGCTATTTTACACGTTGGATATAAAGCTATGCCAGCACTTAATGTAACTGGTTATGCTTACTTACTTGGTTCTATTTCTGATACTTATGGTTTAGCTCTTACTGGTAAGATCGATGCTGGTGCAAAACTTACTTACCGTGCTGAGTATGCTATGCAGAGTGATGCAACTTTAGAAACATATAATGCCGCTTCTGGTGCAGTTGATGCTAGCTACTTTAATGTAGATTTTGGTGCAAATATTTCTGGTGTACTTCTTGGTGTTAACTATGAAATGTTAAGTGGTAGTACTGGTAGTGATGGTAAGACTAACTTTCAACCAACATTGGGTACAAACCATAAGTTTAATGGTTGGGCTGATAAGTTCTTCGTAGGGAACACAGGTCCTCTAGGTGGTCTTAATGACATGAATGTTAGAGCTGGTTACAAAGCTAAAGGCTTTGGTAAACTATTAGCTGTGTATCACGTATTTTCTGCATCTGAAAATATGGCGACTGCAACAGCAACTGACACTGATTTAGGTTCTGAAATAGATGTTGTATATGCTAACACTATTCCAGGAGCAAAAGGTCTTAAAGGTCTTATCAAATATGCTGGATATACTGGTGGTACAGTTACTGGATATACTGCTAATGTAAGTAAAGTATGGTTAGGTTTAGATTATAAATTTTCTAACTAAGTAGTACTCTACTAAATTCCCAAGCACTCGCTTGGAAATATTCTTTTAACTCGTTCCCAAGCTCCTGCTTGGGAATGCATACACAACACACTCAAAATAAACCACCCACAAACCCCAACTTACCTTTTTATGATATAATTCAATATGCCGATAAAAGATTATTTATTAAAAGAAATTGACAATATTTGAGATAGAAGAAACCAGATGTTTAACATCTTTTTTGCACTAGTTAGTGGTTCTATCGCTATGGTTGTTTATGTATTGACTGGAGATAAACCGCTCTATTCATTATTGATTTCTTTGTTTGGATTTATAGTAGCTATAATTACATATATAGGTGTACATAAACTAAACGCAAAAATAGATACTTTACTAAAAGAATTAAAGGATACTAAATGATTGAACAGCTAGCATTTGTCTTAGGGATTGTTATATTGGGCTTTATTGTGTATGTAGTAAAAGATTTATCAAATATTAAAACATCAGTATAAATAAATTTACAAAGCGAAATAGATGTTAATAGACAGTTACGAAAGAGTTGTTGATTACTTACGTATATCAGTAACCGAAAGATGTAATTTTAGATGTAATTATTGTATGCCGGAGAAGCCATTTTCTTGGGTTCCAAAAGAAAATTTACTCACATTTGAAGAGCTTTTTGAGTTCATAAAGATAGCTATAGATGAGGGTGTCAATAAAATCCGCATAACTGGTGGAGAACCACTGCTTCGTGAAGATTTGGATAGTTTTATCAAGATGATTTATGACTACAAGCCTAGCATCGACCTTGCTATGACTACCAATGCTTTTTTACTCAAAGGTGCAGCACAGCGTCTTAAAGATGCAGGATTAAAGCGTATAAATGTCAGCATTGATACTCTAAAACCAGAAGTAGCCCAAGAGATAGCTGGAAAAGATGTACTAAAAAATGTACTCGCAGGCGTAGATGAAGCACTCGCAGTTGGACTAAAAGTAAAAGTAAATATGGTGCCGATGAAAACAGTTAATGCACAAG
>JALSLR010000078.1 GCA_026988245.1 Sulfurimonas sp. | reverse complement strand
TTAAAATAGTTGCTCATAAATATCGTAACCGTAGAAAACGATTTGGTTTGAGATTTAATCTCATTTGTGCTTTAATCAATTTTGATAGAGGTTTTCAGGTGGATTAAGGGGTTATGCAAGAAGTCTATTAATAAAATTTTATTATTCACTAAAATTTCCTTTTCTTACGTATAAACTATTTTACCTTATCTTAGTTATAATTGAGTTTAAAAGAATTAAAGTGGAGCTTATATGAAATTATTTTTAATCTTGATAGTATCTACGTATTTAAATGCAGAGGTAGTTACTCGCATGCAAGTGATTATGGCTACTATAGTTACAATCAAAGTAAATCTTAAAAATGAAAAGTATATTGAAAATGCTTTTAGCATCATGAAAAAAATTGATGCCTCCCTTTCTAGTTATAAAAATAATTCTATTATCTCTATGTTAAATAAAAATAAAAAAGTTAATTTGGATAACTTAAGTTTTGAAGCTTTAACATTATCTAAAAGATACTATCAAGAAAGTGATGAATACTTTAACATCACTATAGGTACTATTACAAAAGATTTATATCGCTTCGGAGTGAATGAAAGTATTCCAAGTAACAAAGAGTTGGCTGATGCTAAAGTAAGTTTTGAGGGATTAATTATCAGGCAAAAGGAAGCAATTTTAAGCAAAGGCATAAAAATTGATCTCGGTGGAATAGGAAAGGGTTTTGGCATTGATAAGGTAAGTGAGTACCTTTTATCTAAAAATGTTCATGAGGCTATTATAAGTGCAAGTGGAGATATCAGATGTCATAACTCTTGCCATATAGATGTTCAAGACCCTTTTTCAGAGAGTATGATGCTAAGCTTTCAAACTAAAAATCAAAATTTAGGTATTACAACGAGTGGGAACTACCGTAGATATGTAAAAGATAAAAAACATAACCATCTCATAAATCCAAAAACAAAACAAGCGCAACAAAACTTTGCTTCCATAACATTAGTAAGTGATATGAAAAGTTCAGCACTTGATGCCTACGCAACAGCTGTTTCAGTGATGCCAAAGGAAAAAGCATACGCATTTTTAGATAAGCTTAATGTTGGTTATATTGTAGTAGAAGTAGATAAAAAAACGCTCGTCAAACCTGCTGGTTTTTTTGAGTTACGATAGAGTGAAGTATGATCCAAAACATAGAGATAAAAAGGATAAACATTAGAATAAATGATATCAGTTTGATAGTAGCAAAAACCTTGATATCTAACAGCAAGAAAAAAGGTGAAACTATCTCAACGAAAAATGTAGTATAAGCCCCTACGATAAGGTATTTAAACATCTTAGTGCGTCTAAAAGATGTAAAATAGATAAAGTGGAGTAGGACCATGCCCAATAAACCGATAGAAAAAATATGTGGATAAACAACTTTTAGTAAGCCACTTATTGTTTTTGGTTGTGTATAAGTAAGTTCATTTCCAAGATAGTAATGGCTTATGCTCTTAGCATCAAAGCCAAGTTTATATTCAAATAACATGAATGCACTTATTAATAATAGTAGAGAAAAAAATATAAAATAGATGATGGCTAATTTATAGCTATTATGCATACAGTTTCCATAAACTTCTCAGTGTCATTTGTAGTGCTCCAAGGTGCCAAAGGATATATGTAATAAAGTAAATATACACAAAATGACTAGATATATAAAATGCTAAAGGGAGTGTGACTAAAGAGATGAGCGAGGAAATCATTACAAGGTTTAAAGCAAATTTATAGTTTTTAACATTACTAACTGTTCTAATGTAAATAGCACTTAAAGTCAATAAAATCATCATGATGAAAAATATCTCAACATGCCAAAACTCTAAAAATGAAGATACACTCATAGGGTCTATATATTCCTCTTCATTCCCATACAGAGAGAGTATAAGAGTATCTGGAAGAAGTCCTATGGTAAAATACTTTACAAA
Source organism: Sulfurimonas sp. (assembly GCA_026988245.1). Lineage (GTDB taxonomy): Bacteria > Campylobacterota > Campylobacteria > Campylobacterales > Sulfurimonadaceae > Sulfurimonas. The sequence goes on along the minus strand of JALSLR010000078.1, from coordinate 39,692 downwards.
GAAATCCGCGATAAGATAGCTAAATATAAAAAAAAGCAAACCTTTGAGTATAGTGCTCATATCTGCATCTTTTTTAAGATTTTTTACAAGTGTAAAACGCAACTACTTATCCTTTAAGATAACTTCATAAAAGGCAGATGCTATGCGTGAAGCATCGACTAAGCTTTGGGCGGTTAATGTAGCCCCTGTTATCGTGACTATATCTCGTCCAACTTTTAGTTTCTTCTCACTAGGAGTATTGTCAAACTGACTTATCCATTTTTCTGAAGCCATAAACTCTAATGGTTCGTTAAAGGCTATTACTTCAATGCTTTTGATGATACCTTGTGTATCTATGAGGTACATTGTTACAGCGTTGTTTGAGCGTACTTTTCTACTTACTAGGATACCATAGCCAAGGATTTCACCCTCTTGCTTAGCTATGAAATACTTAAAAATTTTACTTTTTAGTTTTGCCTTGGCTTTTTTTTGTACCTTGTTTGCTTTTTCTTTTGTCAGAATGACATTTCTTTTTTGTATCTTTGCACTTTTTGAATAAGTATTTTGCATAGCATCAATAGGAGATATTAGTATCTGTGCAGGGGAAAGAGTGTAGAGTATAGAGAGAATAATAAGTTTTTTTAACATGTTTTTTCTTTCATTTTTTTTGGATTATACTATAAAAATAAAATAAACTTCTTGCATAGAATTAATTATGCAAGAAGTGTTTTACTTTATTTAGAAAATGAAACCTAAAGAGACACTTGCTATGTTGTCTGTTATACTATTTGTAGTTGACATTACATAGTCAGCTTTTACAACGACCTGTGGATGTGGAAAATAGTTCGCACCAAGGGAAATATCTGTAGTAGCATCTCTACTCGTTCCATCTGCTCTTTTGGACTGAGGATTATAGGACTCATACTGAACAAATAAAGGTAATTTATTATCTGATGAAGTGAGCGAAAGAACATCAAAACTAGCGTTTAAATAGCCTCCAAATGATTCTGTTACGTTTGTAGAGTTTGGTGTTTCGTTTGAACGAGAAGTTTGTGCGTATGTACCATAAAGTCTTGCACCATTTTGTTTATAATCAACATGCGTATCCCATATAAGTACATCTGAAGAGTTATATACAGATGCTCCTAAGAGTAGTCCGTTTGTCCCTGTGTAATCAACTCTAGCAAGAGTAGCTAACTTTGGGTCAACTACTTTAAAAGAACCACCACGTCCACTTCTAAGCCATTTGTCTCCTGCAGCATCATCAAGTTGCAGAGCATTAATAGCTGCTACTTTATACTCTACACCATCTATAATATTTCCATATGCCATAGCTCCACTTTCATTCCAAGTAGATGGTATGATGTAGTAAGATGTTTTTGGACGTTGTACAGTTGTAAAGAGTGTAGGTTCATGTTGTTGATTTGTGAGACCCATTGGGATTAAAAAGTTACCGGCTCTAAGATTGAGGTTTTTATGCATTAAAAAGTCTATATATATGAATTCAACCTTTACTTCATCTCCGCTACCACCTGTTGTGACTCCACCACCTTCATACTCAAGTTCTGTATTTAATATAATATTGTCGCTAAATTTATAACCAAGATATGTAATAAATCTTTTTACCTGTGTCTCAGACTGGTTTGTACCATCTTCGTTATTTGTATTTGAGTAATACATCTCACCATACCCACCAATGCTCAATGGAGATTTAGAATAGTAAACCTTAGAAGCAGCCCCACCTAAACCTGAATAAGATTTTTCATTATCAGCTATAGTATAATTAAATCCAGTTTGTGTATTTGCTCCCTCATCAATCAAAGCCTGTGTTTGCTCTTTAAGTTCAGCTATCTCTGTTTTTAAATCGGCTATATCATCAGCCATAAGATTTGAAGAGAATAGCAAAGCAGTTGCTATACTTAATGTTGTTTTTGTAAGTTTCATTTTTTTCCTTTTATTTGTTATGATAGTGATAAGACTTATCATAATCATAATTTAGCAAAATTCTATCACTTTTAATTATTAATGTCAATGGTTATGATAACAAATATCAATATTATCTAAAAAAATTTAAAAGTTTCAAGTAAATTTGCTATAATCCTATAAAAATACAATGAAGAGAGTTTATGAGAGAAGTTTTTAAAAGCCAAGAAGAAAACTTTGTGATAGAAGTTGAATTAGATATAGACGAAATGTCAAAAGAATTTCCTTGGTTATTTTCTTTATTTATCAAGTTTGACCTAGATAAAGCGACTCAAGAAAAGATAGAACAGTTCTATGAGATGAAAGAATCTATCATCTTATCACTAGAACAAAATGCACTTGTGAAGTATGTCGCTCAACGCTCTATAGATGGTTGGGTAGAGTTATACTTTTATACACTTAATTCTAAAAACCTTTTAGATAAAATAAAAATCTATCTTAATGAAAGTAAACTAATGTTTGAACAGGGTGTAGTTCGCGATACTAAGTGGGACTTCTATACTGCAAACCTGATGCCAAATGAGTTAGAATACTGTTTCATGGAGTCTCAAAAAATTGTTACACTCATGCTAGAAGAGGGTGATGATGCTAAGAGATCAAGGGAGGTTGAACACTATGCTGTGTTTGACACAGCTACTCAAAAACAAAGGTTTATAGAGAGTATGTGTGAGGATGGTTTTAGTTTTAAAGATGATATATCAACAGATGAGTGTGAACACGGAGTAGCATTAATAGCAGATCATGACTTGGAGGAAGAAACTTTACGTTCTGTTATAAAAAAGTTATATGATCAAGTTAAAATAGAACATGGTTTTTATGAGTTGTGGAGTACAACATTGGTAGAGAGTACTCCATAGATGAATAAAATGTTTGCCATAGTAGGTGTTACTAACTATCTATTAGTCGCTTTTTTAAATGCCTTTACAGACTTAGGTCATAAGATAATAATACAAAATACAATTTTTAAAATTTATGATGGTGAGATGCAGATTATCTTAACAGCTATTATAAATGCGATGATTCTTTTTCCATTCATTATGATGTTTTCCCCCTCTGGTTTTTTAGCGGATAAGTTTGCAAAGCACAGCATCATGAAGTATGCCTCTTTTGTTGGAGTTATTATTACGCTCCTTATAACTTTTTCCTACTATCAGGGTTGGTTTTTTGTGGCTTTTGGATTTACTTTTTTACTTGCCTTACAAAGTGCTATCTACTCTCCTGCTAAATATGGTTACATAAAAGAATTAGTAGGGGAAAAGTTTATAACTCAAGGGAATGGAGCAATTCAAGCAGTAACTACAGTAGCTATACTTGGGGGAATTGTATTTTATTCAGCATTTTTTGAGGCTATGGTTGGAGATGAGTTTACTAATAGCCAGGAGATATTACAACATATCGCACCACTTGGATGGTTTTTAGTACTCGGTTCGCTCATAGAATTTTTTGCAGCATCAAGGCTTCCAAATAAGATGATGGCTCAATCAAAAAAAAGGTTTAATGTTAGGAAATATCTTAGTGGATATTATTTGTATAAAAATCTTAAAATTATAAAACGAAAGCCTGAGATTTTTGAAGCTATCATTTTTTTGAGTTTGCTTTGGTCTATAACGCAAGTAGTACTAGCTATCTTTGGTGAATATGCTAAAAGCAATCTAGGTATAACAAATGCAATGTATGTTCAAGGCGTTATGGCACTTTCTGGCTTTGGTATAGTTACTGGTTCATTCATAGCATCTTCTTTTTCAAAATACTATATAAATACAGGAATGATAGCTATTGGAGCATTTGGAGTTACTGTGAGTCTATTTATAATCCCCTTAAGTAGTTCTATAATCTCTTTAATAGTTTTATTTTTTATATTTGGAGTTTCTACAGCTTTTATGCTTGTCCCTTTAAATGCTTATATTCAGCATCTATCACCAAATGTTCATCTAGGGACTGTCTTAGCTGGAAATAATTTTATACAAAATATTTTCATGGTAAGCTTTTTAGGCTTGACAACACTTTTTGCATACCTTGGAATGGATGGAGAGATTCTTTTTTATATGATGGGTTTTGTTGGTATATTCCTTATGTATAAGGTATTGAAACGATACTTAATCATGACATTTTGGACTGTATTAAACTTGCTTTTTTCTCTGGGATTTAAGTTTAGATATATTGGATTAGAAAATGTTCCTTTATCTGGTGGTGTTTTACTTTTAGGTAACCATGTGAGTTGGATAGATTGGCTCATATTACAAATCCCTATCAAAAGACGGATAAACTTTATGATGGATAAGGAGATATATAACTATAAATATCTCAAAACCACTTTAAAAAAAGGTGAGGTTATACCCATTTCCCCTAAATCTTTTAAAGATGGTTTTAAAGATGCATCGAAGAGATTACGTGATGCTAAGGTGGTGGCAATCTATCCGGAGGGTGAGATTAGCTCTGATGGCGAACTTGGCAAATTTCAACGAGGTTATGAACTGTTAGATACCTCTTATGATGGAGCGATAGTCCCTTACTTTATAGATGGAATGTTTGGTTCATTCTTTTCTCGATATAAAAAAAATCAAAAAAAATCTTTTTTTACTAGACGCGAGGTCACTCTAAGGTTTTTGCATCCAATCTCCAAAAGCACTGATGCGGAAGAACTTCAAAAAATCATACAAGCTATGAAGGATGATATATGAAAATACTCTTGATAATAACTCTTTTGTTTACAGCGATACTAAGTGCACAAGATAGACCAAAAATAGCCTTAGTCCTTAGTGGTGGTGGTGCACGTGGTGGTGCTCATGTTGGTGTTCTTCGTGTGCTTGAAGAAAAAAAGATTCCTATAGACTTGATTATTGGAACGAGTATGGGCTCTTTTGTAGGTGGACTCTATGCAGCTGGAAAAACTCCTGATGAGATAGATGAGATGTTAACCACTACAAACTGGGAAAGCTACATAAGAAGTGAATTTGTAAGAAAAGATACGCCAATGCGCGTAAAAGAGTATGACTATACATATAATGGCCGAATGAGAGTGGGATTAAATCATAAGTATGAGGTATCCCTTCCAACAGGGATGCTAAATAGACAACCTTTGCTCTTTAAAATGTTATCTCAAACGCAGGATGTAGAGCATATTAGAGATTTTGATAAGTTACCAATTCCTTTTCGTGCTATAGCAACAGATATGCAAAATGGAAATGAAGTGATACTTAGTGGAGGGTCACTTTCTAAGAGTATCTATGCTTCAAGCGCAATTCCCGGTGGATTGCAACCTATAGAGATAGATGGTAAAGTTCTCATCGATGGTGGAGTTAGTAACAATATGCCAATTCTTCTAGCAAAGAAAATGGGTGCAGACATTATCATTGCCGTTGATGTGAGTGAGCATTTCGACAAAAACTTAAACGTTACTTCATATTTTGGAGTATTAGGTCAACTTGTCAATATCTTAATGCGTAAAAATGCAGACTTCTCTATATCTTTGATGAGTAAAGATGATATATTAATAACTCCAAATTTAGATGGATATGGTGGATTAGATGCGAGTAAATATGCTGAAATTATAAAGCGTGGTGATGATGCTACTCGAGAGATTTATGAAGAAAGATTACAATATTTAAGTTTGAGTGATGAAGAGTATAATGAGTATAGAAAAAAATACAGAGAAGCCCCAGCAAAAGCTTATAGAACAATAGATGAGATTATTATTCAAAATTATACATCTATTGGTGATGAATCAATTAGACAAAGATTACATTTTAAAGTTGGTGATATGATAGATGAAGATAAAATAAGAAAAAATCTTCTTCATTTATACAATATGACTTTATTTGATAGTGTCGACTATACACTAGAAAAAAAAGATGGTAAAAATATCTTAACAGTCATAACTGAACCATCTTGGAATTCTACTGCTGATTTAAGATTTTCTATCAATTTAGAAGATGATTTTAGCGGACATTCTGCCTATAGTATAAAGTTAGGCTATACACATAAAAGTATCAATGAATTAGGTGCAGAGATTCGTAATGATTTTGAAATAGGAAGGCGACAAAAGTTACATAGTGAGTTTTTTCAACCACTTGACGCGATGCAAAGATATTATATAAAGCCATCCCTTACCTATGAAAAATTTATAGACTTGATACCTATAGAGAGTGTAAATCAAGAGGTGCGGTTAAATTATTATGGTGCTACATTGGCATTAGGTGCGCATATAACTACGGATTATCAATTTGAAGTTGGTTTGTCCCACTTTAGGGAAAAAAATGAAGCAGATATTTTATTAATCACAAATAACACTATTAGCACTCAAGAGATTATTCAAAGATATGAGTCGACACCTTTTTATCTTTCAGCCTTAGTTGACGATTTAGATAACTATAATTTTCCATCAAGTGGGATAAAAGCACAAGTTAGCATAACTAAGGAGTTTGACTTCTTAGGAAGTGATTATAAGTTTACTCAAGCATATGTTGAGATAGAAAAGCCTTTTTCTTACCTCGAGAACTCTTTAGTTGCTTTTTTTAAATCTGGTATTACTATTGATGCAACGAATGAAATACTAAGTATACGAGATAGCTTTTTTTTAGGTGGTATGTTTAACCTTTCAGGATATAAAAAATATTCTTTATATGATAACAATATGATTTTTGGCTCTTTAAAATATAGATATAGGTTAAAAGATGGTGGATTTTTTGGATCTTTAAGTGTACCTATGTATGCTGGTATGACTTTAGAAAGTGGTGGGACATGGGCAGATGGAAGTCGAGTGAGGTTTGATGATATTCATTTGGCTGGTTCTGTTTATATTGCTGCTGATACTTTTATGGGCCCATTTTATTTAGCTTATGGAAATTCAGGTTCAACAAATCAAACATTTTATTTATATTTAGGAGAAAAATTTTAATGTCAGATATAACTACTTTAATCATAGGAGCAGGTGGAGTTAGCCGTGTAGTTGTACATAAGTGTGTACAAAACGCAGAAATTTTTGGAACTATTGTCTTAGCATCACGAACAAAAAAGAGATGTGATGAAATAAAAGCAGAACTAAGTGATGCCAAAATAGAAACGACCTTTATAGATGCTGATGACACAAATGCTCTCATTAAACTTATTAAAAAAGTAAATGCAAATATAGTTATAAATGTAGCTCTCCCGTACCAGGACTTAACTATCATGGATGCTTGTATAGCTACATCTACTCCGTATCTCGATACAGCTAACTATGAACATCCAGATGAAGCAAAATTTGAGTATAAAGAGCAATGGGCTCGTGATGCTAAGTTCAAAGAGGCTGGTATAATGGGACTACTTGGAAGCGGTTTTGACCCTGGTGTTACAAATGTCTTTTGTGCTTATGCCCAAAAACATTATTTTGACAGCATTGAGACGATAGATATACTAGACTGTAACGCAGGTGATCATGGATATCCTTTTGCAACTAATTTTAACCCTGAAATAAATCTTCGGGAAGTATCTGCAAAAGGCAGGTATTGGGAAAACGGAGAGTGGATAGATACTGCACCGATGGAGATAAAAATGATTTGGGATTATCCGCAAATAGGTAAAAAAGACTCTTATCTTCTTTACCATGAAGAGATGGAATCCTTAGTTAAGCATATAAAAGGTTTAAAACGCATTAGGTTTTTTATGACTTTTGGCGAGAGTTATTTAACACATATGAAGTGTTTAGAAAATGTGGGAATGTTAGGTATCAAAGAGATTGAACATAATGGTACAAAGATAGTACCAATGGAGTTTTTAGCAACTCTGCTTCCTGACCCATCAACTCTAGGTGCTAGAACGAAAGGTAAAACGAATATAGGGATAGTTGCTACGGGTATAAAAGATGGTGTAAAAAAATCTATATATATTTACCAAGTAAGTGATCATGAGGAGTGTTTTAAGGAGGTAAATTCTCAAGCAGTTTCATATACAACAGGTGTCCCTGCAATGATAGGTGCCAAACTAATACTTGAAGGAAAGTGGCAAGGTAAGGGTGTTTTCAACATGGAAGAATTTGACCCAGATATTTTTATGGAAGAGTTAAATAAGCAAGGTCTCCCTTGGCATATTAAAGAGTTGTGATATAATATTATTAATATTTAGGAGTAATGTATGACATATGAGAGTTTAGTTAAGAGTATAGAATCTCTTCCACCATTATCTAATACTACGTTCTTAATTCAAGAGCTATATGCAAATGGCGCTGGAAATATTGATATTATTAAACTTGTTAAAATCATAGAATCAGATGCTCTCTTAGCTGCAAATGTCTTAAAAATGATAAATGCTCCAATATACGGTTTTTCAAAACAGATAGCTTCTGTATCTCAAGCGGTAACACTTTTTGGAACACAAGAGATATTTGGACTCGTTCTTCATTATGCTATTCATGAAAAAATAAAAGCAAATACTCGTATTTACGGGGTTAGTGCTACTACCTTTAACGACATTTGTCATTTGCAAAGTGCATTACTTATGCAGTGGTACTCCAAAATAGATCCAAGACAAGCTCAGTTCCTGACCTCTTTAGCTTTGATTATGGAGTCTGGAAAACTGGTATTAGCTCAAGAAATTACAAAAAGTAATTATGTCAAAGAGTTTAAAAAAGGCTATGAAGCATGTAAAAACACTTCAGAATATGAAGATTCACTTTTAGGTACTACTTCTTATTATATAAGTGGACTTTTATTTGAGCATTGGAATCTAGAACCAATATATGTAGATGTGTTAAAGTATATAGACTATGAAAAAGATGATATATCTCCTAAGGTGATAAGTTATTTAGATACTTTAAATGTTATTAAAACTGCTGTAAATACCAAAGATATACTTACAAAAAAATCAGTCTTACTTGCTTGTAGAGAAGTGAATGATATGGGTTTAAATGCTGATTATTTTGCAGAAGTAGCGCTTCGTGTAAAAAGAAATTATCTTTTTAGTTTAAAAAACAGATGAAAACACCATACTACTTATGTGAAGAAGAGCTTTTAGAAAAAAATTTAAAGATATTAGACAGAGTGAGGAAGGAGAGTGGGGCTAAGGTTATATTAGCTCTTAAAGGTTTTGCTATGTATGCAACTTTTCCCTTAGCATCATCTTATCTTGATGGTTGTACAGCCAGTGGACTTCATGAGGCGCTTTTAGCATCACAAGAGTTTGTGAAAAATGATGATGCTAAGGAGGTACATACGTACTCTCCAGCATTTAACGATGAAGATATGATGCAGATAGCTGAGATATCAGACCATATAGTTTTTAATTCGCCAGCACAACTCAAACGCTATTTTAATATTGTTAAAGATATCAATCCAGATTTGCACATTTCTTTGAGAATCAATCCTGAAGTCTCTAGTGCACCTAAAGAGATATACAACCCTTGCGGAATATACTCTCGCCTAGGAACTACTCTTAAAAACTTTGATGAAAAACTTCTTTCATCTCTTGATGGCTTAAACTTCCACGCACTTTGTGAGCAAAACGTAGATGCACTCGAGATGGTTTTAGCATCCTTTGAGAAAAACTTCGCTCAATACTTTAGAGATTTAAAATACATAAATTTTGGTGGAGGGCATCACATAACTAAAAAAGGTTACGATGTCGATAAACTCATAAAAATCATTAAAGAGTTTAGAAAAAAATATGATGTTGAAGTCTACCTAGAACCAGGGGAAGCTGTTGGTTGGGAGGTTGGCTACTTAGCATCATCAGTCCTTGATATAGTGGATAATGGGATGAAGATAGCTATACTAGATACCTCTGCAGAAGCACATATGCCTGATACTCTTGCCATGCCTTATAGAGCTGAAGTTCGTGATGCTAAAGAGGCAGGGGTATATAAATACACCTATAGATTAACTGGAAATACTTGCCTTGCTGGTGATGTGATGGGGGATTATTCTTTTAAAAAGCCATTGAAAATTGGTGATACCATCATTTTTGAAGACCAGATTCACTACACCTTTGTTAAAAATACAACTTTTAATGGTATAAAACTTCCCTCATTAGTAATACTTCGCAAGAATGGTGATAAAGAAATAATAAAAGAGTTTGGATACGAAGAGTATAAAAATAGACTTTCTTAAAATGAAGGAGAAGTAATGATAGAAGATAAAATTCGTTGGAATGAACGTCATGTATCAAGACCCATGTCAGATGATGCTAACAAAACATTAGTAAAGTACATTGAACACGCTAAAGTGGGTCAGGCTCTTGATATAGCTTGTGGAACAGGAAGAAACACACACTTTTTATGTGAAAAAGGTTTCGATGTTGATGCTGTAGATATATCTGATTATGCACTAGATAAAATCAAAAACCATCCACATGTGTCAAAAATTGAGGCTGATTTAGATACTTACAACATTACACCAAATAGATATGACTTGATAGTTAATATAAACTTCTTAAACCGTCGCTTAGCATCACAAATGAAAGAGGCACTTAAGCAAGATGGTTTGCTAGTGTTTGAAACATTTATAGTAGCACATGGAGAGTTTCAGATGCCTACAACTAACTTAGATTATCTTTTACGAAAAAATGAACTATTGCATCTTTTTATAGGACTTGATGTTATCTATTATGAAGAGAAAATAGAAACGAATCGCCTAGGTGAAAGAGTTAAATTAGCAACGATTGTCGCAAAAAAATCATAACCCCTCAAGAAGTATATGCCAAAGCCTATCTACCTCTTTATCAGATAAAAAGAGACTAGACTTAGTATCAAAAAGTTCTTGAAGAGCTTGTTTGTTGATGCTAAGGGTATGGGTACAATGCTTATGAGTTGGTAAATATGCACGAATTAAAGATATATCACCATCTATTGATTCATGACATAAAAAGCATTCCATTTCTGTATGGAGTCTTCCTTCATATTCCAGAAGCTTTACATAAGATTCAATAGCGACTCTTTTTGGATTTTGTTTAGCCCAATTTTTCGAAGCATTTTCTATAAGAGTAAAGTAAAATAAGTCCACCTCATGAGCGTCTTTAAGATGTTTATGAAAAAGTGCTACATAGTCTTGCCATAGTCTGAGTAGTTTATAATCGTTTATCCATGAATACCCTATATGTATAACATCTTTAAGTCGTGAAATTGTACTTTTTGCAGAACTTTCTTTTTCGTAGTCTATTTTAAAACCTAAGTTAATAACCCCATGTCTAGCTCCGTAGAATCTATAAAGGGTATCTAAGTTATCTTCTGATAAAATAGTTACTATTAAGTCTTCATCTTTAACTTTATTAAGATTAAGTATAAAACCTTGCATATTCGCTTCTTTTCTTCCCACTTATTTAAATTACCGAGATAAATTTTATCTTTATAATGCTTTTTTAAACCTTTAAGTAGTATAATACATGCACTTTGTCTTTAAATAGACTAAGTTTCCTTAAAAAGATATTAAAACAGGATAATTAATGAAAGAATATAAAAATTTATTACGCTCGTTCAAAGATAACTGTGGGTTTGGACTTGTTGCAAACATTAAAAATAAAGCAAGTAAAAAAGTTTTAGATGATGCAGTTACAGCCTTAGAGCGTATGATGCATCGTGGTGCGGTTGCAGCAGATGGAAAAACTGGTGATGGAAGTGGACTATTATTGTCTATGCCAGATGAGTTTTTACGTAAGGTGGCTTCACAGAATGGAGTTGAACTTCCAAAGCAGTATGCAGTAGCTTCAGTTTTTTCTACAGACACTCAGGAACTTAATGTTCTTGAAGATGTATGTACTAACAATGATTTAAAAGTAGTATTTCGTCGTGAGGTTCCAGTAGATACAAGAGCATTGGGAAATCAAGCAATGGATTCACTCCCTAATATTGTTCAGATGTTCATTATTCCAAATTCTATTATGGCGACAGATAGATTTGATGCCTTACTTTATCTTTCTCGTAAAGAGGTAGAGCATAAGTTAGTTTCTCATCGAGAATTTTATATATCTTCAATGAGCTCATCCGTACTCTCTTATAAGGGTCTTGTTATGCCTACGCATATTAAAGAGTTTTATAAAGACCTACAAGATGATTCTTTTAAAATAAGTTTTTCACTTTTTCATCAAAGATTTTCAACAAATACGCTTCCTGAATGGCGACTTGCACAGCCATTTCGTTCAGTTGCACATAATGGTGAGATTAACTCAGTGGAAGGGAATCGCTTTAATGTAGAAATTAAATCTGAGTCTATTAAGTCAGAAGTATTTACAGATGAAGAGATTCAAAGAATTTTACCAATTCTTCAGCTTGATTCTTCTGATAGTGCATCAGCAGATAACTTTTTTGAATTTTTAATTGTTAATGGAATGGACTTTTTTAAAGCTGTTCGCGCAGTTATCCCTTCTGCTTGGCAAAATGCTCCACATATGGATCCAGAGTTACGTGCATTTTATGAGTATCACTCAACTGTATTTGAGGCTTGGGATGGTCCAGCGGCATTTTCTGTAACAGATGGTCGCTACATTGGTTGTGTTCTAGATAGAAATGGTCTTCGTCCTTCAAAATATATCATTACTAAGGATGATAATCTTCTTATCGCATCAGAGTATGGTGTAGTAGACATTGACGAAGATAATATACAAGAGCGTGGGCGTTTACAATCAGGTGAAATGTTAGGTTTAGATTTAAAATATGGAAAAATTCTTAAGAATGATGATATAAATAATTATTTAAAAAGTTCAAACCCATACATGAAGTGGCTTAACGAACATATGATATATCTTCAAGAACATGTTGAAGAGCAGTATATGACCCAGTGTGATTTTGAGTCAAAAGGTTTGATAGCGCGTCAAAGATATTTTAACATAACGCAAGAGATAATTGAACAAGTTATAGAGCCCATGATGAAGGATTCCAAAGAAGCAGTTGGGTCAATGGGTGATGACACGCCTCTTGCAGCTTTTTCAAATAAGCAACGAAATTTTACGGACTACTTCAAACAAAAATTTGCTCAAGTAACAAATCCTCCAATTGACCCTATTAGAGAGTCTGTTGTAATGAGTTTAAATACGGGTTTTGGAGAGGTTCATAATATTTTAGATGAAATTCCAACTCATGCACATCGTCTTAAGGCAATTTCACCAATTATTACTCGTGAAAAACTTGATGTATTGAAGTCATTTGGTGATAAAAAATCTCCTCGCTATCAAAGTTTTTATCATAATAAAACATTTTCAACATCATATAGTAGTGGACTCGAAGATGCTTTAATTGCTCTTGTAGACAATGTTATAGATGCAGTTAAAAATGAAGGGATAAGAATAGTTATTCTTGATGATTCATCATTTGATGAAAAAAATGTAGTGATTCCTATGGCAATGGCAATAGGACGTTTAAATATCGCACTTTCTCATGCAAAAATTCGTCATCTTGTTTCTATGATAGCAGCAACAGGAGAGGTTGTAGACTCCCATTCTGCAGCTGTACTACTTGGTTATGGTGCAAGCGCAATTTATCCTAATTTACTCTTTTCAACAGTGATGAATCAGCTAGAGAATTCAAAGACTATGCAAGCAGATTGTCATGAGGTACTTAAAGCTGTCCATACTGCTATAAATGGTGGACTGTTAAAGATTATGTCAAAAATGGGAATTGCAACGATAGCGTCTTATAGAAACTCAGGTTTATTTGATGTGATGGGACTCAATAAGCAGATAGTAGAAGATTGTTTTGAATCATCTCACTGTGTTCTAAGCGGACTAACTTATGATGATATTGATCAACGTCTAAGAAAATACTCTCAAGATGCTTTTTCAAATAGTGGATTTAACAAAATTTTCCCATTAAATATTGGTGGATTTTATAAGTTTTATAATGGTGCTGAGCATCATGATTTTGGTCCATCTGTGATACATGCTATTCATAAATGTGTAGATTCAGGAAAAGTAGAAGATTATGATAGATTAAGAAAAATTGTAAATGGACGTGGTCTTAAATTTATCCGTGATTTCTTTGATTTGAAATCTACAAGAAAAGCAATTGATATATCTGAAGTAGAATCAAAAGAAGAAATTTTTAAACGTTTTGCTTCAGCGGCAATGAGTCTAGGTTCTATCTCACCAGAGGCACATGAAACTATAGCAATGGCTATGAACTCCATTGGTGCTCAGTCTAATTCTGGTGAGGGTGGAGAAGACCCTGAAAGATTTGATACTAATCGTGTATCAAAAATCAAGCAAGTTGCCTCTGGTAGGTTTGGTGTAACGCCTGCGTATCTAAGAAGTGCTGAGGAGATTCAGATAAAAGTAGCGCAAGGTGCTAAACCAGGTGAGGGTGGACAACTTCCTGGACATAAAGTAAGTGCTTTAATTGGTAAGCTTCGTCATACAGTCCCAGGAGTTACACTTATCTCACCACCTCCGCATCACGATATCTACTCTATTGAAGATTTGGCACAACTTATCTTTGACATGAAACAAGTGAACCCAAATGCACGAGTAGCTGTTAAGCTTGTTTCAACTGTGGGCGTTGGAACTATCGCTGCTGGTGTTGCAAAGGCATATGCAGACAAAATTATCATCTCTGGTGGTGATGGTGGTACTGGGGCAGCACCACTTACCTCTATAAAATTTGCAGGAAATCCATTTGAGATAGGTTTGAGTGAGGCACATAATGCACTTAAAGCAAATAACCTTCGTGGTCTTGTTGAAGTTCAAGCTGATGGTGGACTAAAAACTGGTTTAGATGTAGTTAAAGCTGCACTCTTAGGAGCAGAATCTTTTGCATTTGGTACAGGTGTCCTTACTATAGTTGGTTGTAAGATGCTTCGTATCTGCCATGTAAATAAATGTTCTGTAGGTATCGCAACACAGAACGAAAAACTACGTGAAGAGTTTTTTAAAGGAAATGTAAATCAAGTGATAAATTATTTTACATTTTTAGCGGAGGATGTACGCTCTATTATGGCCTCTCTTGGATATAAAACAATGGAAGAGATGATAGGTCAAGTACAAATGCTAAAAGTTGTAGATGATGAGTTTGCGCAAAAATTTGATTTTTCATCAATTTTACATAAAGAGGATGGGGTCAACACCCATCAACAAAAATTTAATCATCCCTTTGATGATAATGCATTTGAGATAGATGTTCTTAAAGAAGCGCGAGTTGCCATAGAACATCCAGAACATCCTATAAAAATAGAGCGTGAAATCACAAACATAAATAGAAGTTTTGGGGCTAGAATATCTGGCGAGATTGCTCAGTACTACGGAGATAAAGGTCTTAAGGCTGATACAATTAAGATAAACCTTAGTGGTATAGCAGGGCAGGCTCTTGGAGCATTCCTTATCCCCGGTGTGAGTATATACCTTAGAGGTGTAGCAAATGACTACCTTTGTAAAGGTATGCATGGCGGGAAGGTTATTATCACATCTGACAATGAGGGCGAAGCATATGCGGCTGGTGGAAATACTTGTTTATACGGTGCTACTGGTGGTAAACTTTATATCTCTGGAAGTGTAGGTGAACGTTTTGCTGTTCGTAACTCAGGTGCTTTTGCAATAGTTGAAGGGACAGGAGATAATGCTTGTGAATATATGACGGGTGGAGTTGTTGTGATTCTTGGGCGTACTGGTATCAACTTTGGTGCAGGTATGACTGGGGGTATTAGTTTTGTGTATGATGAAGACCATTCCTTTGTTGAAAATGTGAACCGTGAGCTTGTAGAAGCTATCCGCATCGATACTGATGAAGGTGATGAAGCAAGACACTATCTTAAAAAATTGCTAAAAGATTATGTTGTTGAAACAAGTAGTCAAAAAGCTAAAGATTTACTTGAAAACTTTAGAGTAGAAGTTAGAAATTTTTGGTTAGTAAAACCTAAAAACTTAACAAAATTACCACTTAACCTTGAGAATGGAGACTAATCATGAAAGAATATTTAAATATAGAGCGCATAGAAGCTAAAAAAAGATTAGTTGTAGAACGCACAAAAGACTTTAGTGAAATATATGAAGTTTTTGATAAAGATGACGCAGCAACTCAGAGTGAGAGATGTATACAATGTGGTGACCCTTTTTGTTTAAATAAATGTCCATTGCATAACTATGTACCACAGTGGCTTAAGGCTGTAAGTGAGAAAGATTTAGAGTTTGCTTTTAAGCTTTCAAATGAGCCATCACCATTTCCGGAAGTAATGGGAAGAGTATGTCCACATGACAAGCTTTGTGAAGGGGACTGTACCCTCAATGATGGGCATGGTGCTATCACTATTGGCTCAGTTGAAACACATATTACAGAAGCTGGATTTAAAGCAGGTTACAAACCAGAATTTCCAACTTTAGATAGTGGTAAGAAAGTAGCTATTATTGGTAGTGGTCCAGCAGGGCTATCTGCTGCAACATACCTTCTTCGTTCTGGTATAGAAGTGACTATGTATGAAAGAGCAGACCGTGCTGGTGGGCTTTTAACTTATGGTATCCCTGGTTTTAAACTTGATAAAAAGATAGTAGATAGACGGGTTAGTTTACTTCTCGATGCTGGAATGACACTAGAGTTAAATTGTAACGTTGGTAAAGATATAACTTTTGAAGAGATTGCTTCTTCTCATGATGCGATGTTTATTGGAGTAGGTGCTACGAAAGCTAAAAAAGCTTCATTAAACGGAGAGTCTGCATCGAATGTATATGATGCTATGGATTATTTAACAAATATTCAAAAGAAGAATTTTGGTGATAGCTATGATAAACGTTTTGATTTTAAAGATTTAAATGTTGTAGTTATTGGCGGTGGTGATACTGCAATGGATTGTCTTAGAACAGCAAAGCGTGAAGGTGCTAAAACTGTAACCTGTCTTTACAGACGTGATGAAAAGAATATGCCAGGAAGTAAAAAAGAGTACAAAAATGCTATGGAGGAGGGTGTTGATTTTACATTTTTAACTTCTCCAAAAGAGATTATCTTAAATGATGATGCTAAGGCAGTTGCTGTTGAAGTGATTAAAATGTCCCTTGGTGCTAAAGATGATTCTGGTCGTCAAAAAGTAGAAGAGATGAAAGGGACTAATTCAAGATTGAGTGCAGATGTCATTATTATGTCTTTAGGTTTTGATACAGAGGTTCCTGCCTTTTTAGCTGAAAATGGAATAGAAACAAACAAATGGGGTGAAATCATTATAGATGAAGAAACACATGAAACATCTACTTCTGGAATCTTTGCTGGTGGAGATTGTTATCGTGGTGCAGATTTAGTTGTGACAGCAGCGTATGATGGTCGTGAAGCAGCAAGAAGTATAGCGAAGTCACTTCTCTAAATAGAGTATAGTGCAATTATTTGCTTAGTAGGGGAAGGGAGTTATGTAGATTCCCACCGAGTGGTGGGAAATAAAGAATCAGATTACTCTTCTTCTGGAGTAGCAACTAGTCTTTCATTGATGTTGTGCTCAGCATAATATGCAGCCATTGCTTTATCAGCTTCAACTTGCTCATCATAACCAGCAGCTTTCATAGGAATGTCTTCCATTGCAGTTTTAACTTGTTCCATTTTTTCCATTAAACCTGGGTTAATTGGTTTAACATCTGTTCCACCATAAAGAGCAAGTGCCATATCCATAGATACTAGGTATCTTCTACCATCTTCAAACTCAACATAGATAACGCGACATGGCATAAAACCACCATAGAAACGAGAGTGATTTAACATCTCTTTAGCAATACTTAATGAACAAAATTCAGCAATTCTTGCATGAACAATTATGTCTTTATATCCAGCTTTTTTGTAGTTTGCAACTTCAGTATCTAAAAGTCTAAACATGTTTTTCTCACCAACAAATCTCATGTTGTATTCACCAGCTAAATCTTTCATCTCATCAAAAACATCTTCTTCAGTCATGTCAGTATCAGTGATTAACCATTCTTTCATCATAGCTTGAGCTGGATCACCAGTTTCACTAACTATATCCATCATTGTTGCATATGACTCTTGTGTCTTTTCAGAAAAGCCCATAAATGTAACACCTAAGTTCATTGCAGTACAACCACTCATCATAAATACAGCTGCAAAGCTTGTAATTAGTAACTTCATTCTATTTTTCATTCTTATTCCTTAAATAATAGTTATTGTGATATTAACATAATTATTCGTAGTATATTTCTTAAATAAGAAAGTTTCACACATTTTTATCACCTTGTATGTATGAAAGTAGCACTTTATTTTTTTTAATATTAAATTTAATGATTCAATTTATATTTATTATAATTTTATTATTGGCACTTCGTGCAACATGAAAGAGGTATTTTATAAAAGTTAGGGTAGAATGCGTTCATTATATTAATCTAAGGATTTGTCTTGAATTTATTAAATCTTTTTTCTAGAAGCACCGCTAAAGCACCTACAAAAAGTGAGGTTTCTGCTCATTGGGTAAAGTGTAAGTCTTGTCACTCTTTAATGTACTATAAAGAAGTTGAAAATCAAAACTACGTATGTCCAAAATGTGGCTTTCATCTACGTATAGGTGTAAAAGAACGTATCAAGCTGTTAGCAGATGAGGGAACATTTGTAGAGTTTGATGAAAATCTTCGACCTGTTGATCCTCTGAAGTTTGTAGATAAAAAATCATATAAACAACGTATCGAAGAGGGTTTTAAAAAAACGGGTCGTTATTCTTCTGTTGTAAGTGGAGAGATGAGTTTGAATGGGATAGAAGCTCAAGTAGTTATATTTGATTTTGCATTTATGGGTGGTAGTCTTGGTTCAGTAGAGGGTGAAAAAATTGTCCGTGCTATCACTCGTGCGATAGAGAAAAAGCAAGGTGTGATTATACTAAGTGCTTCTGGTGGAGCAAGAATGCAAGAGTCAACTTTTTCTCTTCTTCAAATGAGTAAAGCATCCGCTGCGCTTGCAAGATTAGCGAATCATAATCTACCATATATTTCTGTTTTAACAGATCCAACTATGGGTGGTGTTTCAGCTTCATTTGCAACCTTAGGTGATATCATTATCGCAGAACCTGGTGCACTTATAGGCTTTGCTGGTGCTCGGGTAATAGAGCAAACTATTGGTTCAGAACTTCCAGATGGTTTCCAACGTGCAGAATTTTTACTTGAAAAAGGTGCAGTTGATATGGTAGTAAATAGAAATGAGCTCAAGAAAACATTGAGTGATTTGCTCAAGTTTTTTAAAGCTGATTAAGTAAAAATAGATGCAACTTTATGCCTTATGTGATCAAGAATTATTAGATTCTCGTTCAATAAGTATAGAGACCTTTGTTCAAATAGCAATGGATAATGATGCTGCAATTATTCAATATAGAAATAAAACCTCCGATATCTCCTTTATAAAACAACAGCTTATCATTATAAGAAAACTTTTTGATGGATTTTTAATAGTGAATGATAAGTATGAACTTGTAGAGTTTTGTGATGGGGTTCATGTAGGACGTGAAGATTTATATCTCATCGATAAAGATATACACAAAGCTGTGAAAATTTTGAGAAATGTGATAAACAAGGATAAAATACTTGGAATTTCTACGCATAATAAAAAAGAAGTTTTAGAAGCTAATGAGATGGACGTCAATTATATTGGATTAGGAGCTTACCGAAACACCTCTACAAAAAAAGATATATCAGGTATATTAGGAGATAGTATAGATTCTATAGCTGCTCTTTCTAAGCATTATGTTGGAGTTATTGGCGGTGTAAAACTCGGAGATAATTTCGATAATGTTAGGTATAAAGTTATTGGCAGTGGACTTTTAGATTGAAAGTGCAAATAATAAGTATTGCCAAAAAAGAAAAGTCAATATACGATCCCCTCTATAAAGAGTTACAAAAAATGATTAGTCGTTTTGCAAAAGTAGAAGATATTGAAATATTTAACAAGGATGTAACAAAAGCACACACTATCTCTCCAACTGCTTCAAAACAGGCTTATACTAAGGTTTTAGATTCATATATTAATAAAGATTATAGTGTAGTATTGCATCCAGATGGTGAAATTATTGATTCTTATGCATTTAGTAAGCTATTAAATGATAAAATTGCCATTAAATTTTTCATAGGTGGAGCATATGGCTTTGAAGATACTTTTTTAAAAAAAAGTGACAAGGTTATTAGCTTAGGAAAGATTACTATGAGTCACAAAATTGTAAAGAGTGTTCTCTTAGAACAAATTTACAGAGGATTCTCGATTTTGAGTAATCATCCATATCACAAGTGAATATAAGGATCAAAGTTGCAAGATAGTGAGTTAAGTTACTTTAGAGAAATTCTAGAGAGTCGGAAAGATCAAATTAATAAAAATATTAATAGTGTTAATAACGAACTAGCACAGTTAAGTGGACAAGAATTAAATGACGAAGCTGATCATGCTTCGAATAGTAATAATTCTATGATAGAAAGTGCTATTGTGTCTCAGCAAAATCAAGAGTTAAAAGAGATTAATGTAACATTGGGTAAAATATCGAATGGTGATTATGGTGTTTGCGAAATGTGTGAAGATCCAATAGGTTTTCAACGTTTGAAAGTAAAACCCCATGCCATTTACTGCATTGATTGTAGAGAGATAGTAGAAAAAACAAAATAAGGTCTAATATATGTATTTAAAAAGATATACAATAGCATCTATATTGCTTATGGTGATTGTTGGATGGTATGTTTATGCATTTGTAACACAAGGTAGTTTTGCTATTGAATTCTTAGGGATTCAGTTTCCAGCAATGTCCATAGCTGTTTTAGTCGTTATTCCACTGTTTGTTTTATATGTAGCAAGTCTATTACATATGGGGTTTTACTCACTTCTCGGTGGGTTAGAAAGTAGAAAGTATGATAAAGATTTTGATAAATACATAGATGCAGTTGTAGAAGCATATCTAGGTAAACAAGTACGAAATCATACATATAAAACTGATAGGTACAAGCTTCTTGGTGGGGTTATGGATAATTCAGTACTTATGGCAAATCCTACTCTGAAGCCAGATACTGCTAATAATAAAATTAATGAAATAATTAATTTAATTAATGATATGAAAGTAGGTAAAGTTGTAGATTTGAAAAAATTCAATTTAAAACTAACAAATCAATTAGTAATATTAAATCAAAAAAATATGTATAAAAATGGTGATATTAGTGCTGAAGATATCTTAAGCTCTAAAGGAAAATATAGTGATGCTTTGTTTGAAGAAGTATATATTGATTTTGTAGAAACATCCCCTTTATACGCTATTGAAAACTATAAGCAACATATATCAAAAGAAGCACTTTATAAGGTACTCGCAAGAATTAATGCAGATGAACATACATTAGAAATCTCAAATGAGTCCCTTATAGCTTTATTTGAACCATTAGAACTTCAATCTGATGACTATATTAAAATATCTTCAATTCTTTCTAAAAGTATGATTCCTGAACAAAGAATGAAACTCTTTGAAACATTAAGTGAAGAAAATGAAGATGCTACAGGGGCTTATTTGTATACTTTATTTGACTTAGAGATGATATCACCAGCTGACGAACTACTTCAAAATACGCAACCAAATGAGTACTTGAACTTTAAATCTTATCGTGCCCTAAAAGATTGCGGTAAAAATTTTAGTATAGAACTTTTTGTATAAAATATGACATTTGAAAAACCAGTTTATGTCCTTGCACCATTAGCTGGTTTTACAGACCTTCCTTTTCGGAGTGTAGTTAAAAAATTTGGAGCTGACCTTACTGTAAGTGAGATGCTAAGTTCAAACGCACTTGTTCATAATTCAGCTAAAACCTTACATATGCTAGAAAAATCTCCTATAGAAGATCCTTATTCTGTTCAAATATCTGGGTCAAATGTTGATATAGTTAAAGGAGCAGTAGAGATACTAAATCAATATGATGGTATTGATATAATTGATTTAAACTGTGGATGTCCTGTTCCCAAAGTTGTAGGTCATGGGAGCGGTAGTTCACTACTTTTAAACCTACCTCTTATGAGTGATATTATTAAAACTATTAAAGAAACTTCAAATAAAAAGCAAACAAGTGTAAAAATAAGACTTGGATTTGAAAAAAAAAATCACATAGAAATAGCTAAAATTGTAGAAGATTCTGGGGCTGATTTTTTAGCAGTACATGGGAGAACTCGCGCGGGTAAGTTTAAGGCTGCGGTTGATTATGATGCAATTGCAGAGATAAAAAAAGCTGTCTCTATTCCCGTAATAGCAAACGGTGATATAGACTCATATGAGAAAGCAAAATGGGTAATAGAACATACTGAAACGGATGGAGTTATGATAGGGCGTGGAGCAGTCGGAGCTCCATGGATATTTCATCAACTACGAATGGGAAATAGTGATATTTCCTTTGATTTAAAACATGAAATCATTATGGAGCATTTTGATAAAATGGTAGAATTTTATGGAGCTCATGGTGTAGCTATGTTTAGAAAACATGTGCATACTTACTCGAAAGGTTACAGAGGTGCTTCAAATATAAGAGATGTTATTAATCATGTGAGTGATGTACAAGAATCACGTGATATAATAGATAACTTTTTTAAAAATGGAGAGTTTGCCTAATGTTAGAGATAAGTAAAGATATTAGAAATCTTGATGATGCTAACATTTCAGATAACTTATTACATTACGAATACAATGTAAAACACCTTTTATCCTTAATCAAAAAAGGTATTGACAAAGAGGATCCTCACTACTTAAGTTCATACCGCTCTTTTGAAGGGGAAGTGTATGAAAACTTTCTCTATGAAAAACTTATAAAATATGCAGAAACTAATGGAGACATTGCTAAGTTTGTTTTAAAAGGTTTTCACCAAAATCGCTTTAAATCATTTCCAAACACTCTCTCTATAAGTGAGAAACAGCAGATAGTTTATAGAACAAAAAGTCGGGAGATAAGTGAATTTGATGCTATGTTTATTACAAAACAAAATGAACTATATTTTGTAGAGATGACTCTTGTAAAAAATGTATTGAAGCTAAGAAAAAGATTAAGAAAGAAGAAGGCGCTACTTGAGATAATATTTCCAAATAACGAAGTGAAGGCTCTTATCATATTAAATGATGGCGCTACTGGAACGAAACAGTTCCCTGATTATTGTAAAGTTTGGTTTACTCATGAGTTTTCATCAAGTAAAGTTTTAGAGTATATTGTTAATCCAAAGAGTATGATACTGAATCCAAAACAGAAATCTAAGTCTAAAAAAATGATTGAAGCTCATAGTTTAAGACTTCATCCATTTAGATATTATAATACTATGAGTTGGGTAACTAGAACGATTCGTGCACACAAAAAATTTATTATAGACTTTAATTTTTTGATGAATGAAAAGGTGCAACGATATCATGACTTATACAATAAATTTTATATTGGATTCATGTCAATAGAAGAAGCTAGGAAAATCCTTACTATTGAAGGTGAGTATAAAGAGGACCAAAGAGTTACGATAGCGATTGAGAAAAAACATTCTGATGAAATTGTTTTAACTTACTATATTCAATTGACGAGAAAGAGTTTGTTTTTATACTCTTTTACAGATGACAATAAACAAGTAAAAGAAAAAAAAGACCCATATGGGATTACTGTGACGGAGGTTTTTCATATTAATAAAATGATGGATAAAACTTACGAACTTAGTGTTACTAACATAAAAACGATAAAAAAACTACTACGAACAAACTATAAGAATACTTAAGCCTCATAAGATATACTAGAGGCCTTGTTTTTATAAGTTTGCATAGGTTCTTCTTGTGGATTCTCTAAAAAGTCTTCTAGGGCATGATGCTTCTCTTGTAAAATGCTCTCAAAATCTTCTTGAGTACTCGGTTTATTGTCTGTAAATCTATCGAGTAGAACATTACTAGAACCCATCATTACGAGGTAGCTTTGTTCTGCAAAATCTAGCATAACGACTGAATTATGCTCATTGATAGTTTTTTGAAATCTTATGCTAACATCTAAGTGAGGATTTGCAATTTTTTTTGCTTTATCTTTTTGCCCCATAAGCCAAGAGTTTGTAGTTGGACCAACTTTATTTCTCAACATAAATAAAATAATAATTCCTATAATTAAAATACTAATGACTATGTAATAGCTTTGAGTTATGTTGTCATCTTTTTTAGTTGGTAGTGCTGAAAGTAAGGTAGGTGATTTTAAGTTAACAGATTTAGTTTGCGTTTTTGCACTTTGTTTAGAGAGTGGCTTTCTTGTAAATCGTAGTCTCAGGCCATAGGCATCAGACGTCTTGGATGCTATTAAATCTATACCTTCGGGAACAGAAGCAACTATTTGAACATGAGAAGATATAGACGAAATGGAAATAGTATTTACAAATTTTGATGAAAGCCGTTTCATTTTAGTTGATTCTATAGAGGTGTTTTGTAGTCTTATAATTATATTAGCATCATCTACACTCTTTTTTATAGCACCTATATAGGGAGTGTCAAAAGTTATCATAACATCAACTCTGTCTGTTCTATCATAAATATTGTAGCTTAAAATTTTTGAGGCAAATAATGTAAGGGGCAGTAAAAAGAGCAAAAGTACTTTAATCATAAACGCTCTTTTGAAAGGTGGTAAAGAACAGCACTAGAATCAAGAACTTCATTTATACGAATAGCAAGATTTTTTTCATATACCATCACTTCACCTTTTCCTAGAATACGACCATTTACATAGGCTTCAACACTTTCACCTGCTGGTTTCCCTAAGTCGATGATAGAGCCTTTATGGAGTTCTAAAATTTCTGCTACTGTTTGTTCTGTTTCACCTAAGTCTGAAACAAATTCTACTTCCATATCTAGTAAACCAGAGTAGTCCATCCACGAGAGTTCTTCCTCTTCGTTAAAGTGTTGTATGTCTTCAGTAAACTTCGGCTTTTTTTTAATACTCATTTATAATTCCTTGATAGCTACGGTAAGTTTGTCACTTTCAACTTGTATGACTTTTAAATCATCGTATTCAAAGTCAAAGATATCTATTTTTTCAAAGTGTGGCGTACTGATAGTGTATGTCATATCAGAATTTTCAGAAAGTACCTTAGCACTTCCAACGATTAAGTTAGTAGTCTCTAATGCCATATCTATAAGAGTCTCTTCATCGCTTTCATCTTCTTCAAGAAATATTTGAGATACTCTTTGAATAAAGCTTTTATCAGCAGAAAGATATACTCTATATTTGTCACCATTACTACGTTCTATATCTATATAAGCAATAAGTGTTCTTGTTTTGGAGATATTATCGTGAATACTGTGTTCAATACGAATTTGGTGAATACAAAAGTTTTGAGCAGCTTCAATAATAGTACTAAGCATGAGATTCCTTTAGTGAGGTACATTATACTTCAATAAATCTCAATTAAATATAAAATAAATACTAAATATACAATTGTACAACTGCCTTAAAGAAGTATCTTAGTATAATTCGCAAAATATTTAGGTTGGGCATGTTTGAATTAGTCATACTTGGTTTTAGTGTTGGCATTGTCTCTGGTTTTTTTGGCATAGGCGGGGGTACTATACTTATTCCTATTCTTCTAGCTATAGGATTGCCAACTAAAGAAGCTATCGGGATATCAAGCGTTCAAATGGTTTTTAGTTCAGTGTATGGAAGTTATCTTAATAACAAAAAAGGTAACTTAGATGTCAAGATGATAGCAACTATTGGCTTAGGTGGTTTCGTCGGTGCTTTTTTTAGTGGATTTTTAGCTTCATACCTCTGTTCAACTGTGCTTGAAAGTATATTTTTACTTTTTGCATTATTTGCTTTAACAAGATTATTTTTCAAACCAAAATTTTTAGATACGCCAGTTAGGATAAATAGTTTTAAACTTTTTATGGTTGGTTTATTTATTGGATTGCTGAGTATGACTATCGGTGTTGGCGGAAGCATTGTTTTAGTACCTATCTTAGTTGGATTTTGGCATATTGAATTAAAACGTGCCATCTCAGCAGGTTTATTCTTTGTCGTATTTTCATCATTTTCTGGGATGATATCTCATACAATGAGTGGACATGTGGATTTTGAAAAAGGTTTATTGATTGGTTTAGCATCATTAGTGGGTGTACATTTTGGTATTATCTTTAAAGATAAGGTAGAAAGTTTATTACAAAGAAAGTTATTGATTGTATTTTATGCATCAATAGTTACATATTTAACATATAGGGTATTTACATAAATGAAAAAAGATTTTATTAAAATTACAGGCGCACGTGAAAACAATTTAAAAAATATTAGTTTAAATATTCCAAAAAATGAACTCGTAGTAATGACAGGGATAAGTGGAAGTGGAAAGTCTACATTAGCCTTCGATACATTATATGCTGAAGGGCAAAGACGCTATATGGAGTCCCTATCATCATATGCTAGGCAGTTCCTTGATCGTGTAGGAAAACCTGATGTTGACAAGATAGAAGGGTTGACTCCTGCAATCGCGATTGATCAAAAAACTACAAGTAAAAACCCTCGTTCAACAGTAGGTACGATAACGGAGATATATGACTACTTTAGACTTCTGTATGCTCGTGTTGGAGTTCAGCATTGTCACAAGTGTCATAAAGAGATATCTCAAATGTCAGCATCGGATATTATCAACGAAGTAGCAAAATTACCTGAAGGTGCAAAGTTAGTTTTAATGGCTCCTCTTGTGCGTGAAAAAAAAGGTGCATATGCGGATCTTGTAGAGTCTCTAGTCCATAAAGGTTATGTTCGAGCAATGATAGATGGGGTAATGGTTCGCCTTGATGAAGAGATAGAACTTAGTAAAACGAAAAAACATACGATAAAAGTGGTCATAGATAGAGTTGTTGTCAAAGAAGAAAATAAAGAACGTATAGCAGCAGATGTTGAAAAAGCTTTAAAAGAAAGTTATGGTGAGTTAGAGATAGATATACTCAATCATAAAGAGCTAGACCTTATTGATGCATCAATTCACTACTCAGAGCATAATGCTTGTTTTGATTGCAAGATAAGTTTTGACCCGTTAGAACCACTTTCCTTTTCATTTAATTCACCAAAGGGTGCGTGTTCTGAATGTGATGGTTTAGGTTTACGCTATGCTCTTGATCATGAAAAAGTTATAGATATAGACTTAAGTGTTGAAAAAGGTGCCGTGAAAATTGTCTATGGTTTTAACAAAGGGTATTACTTTACCTTTTTAAAAGGCTTTTGTAAGCATAATGATATAGATATCACAGTGCCTTATTCAGAGCTACCTGAATATCAGAAAAAAGCTATTCTTCATGGTGGTATAGAAGAAGTTAGTTTTCTTTGGAAAAATCATGAAGTAAAGCGAATGTGGCCGGGAATCATTAAAATAGCATATGATATGTTTAAAGATGAGAAAGAGTTAGCAGATTACATGAGCGAAAAGGTTTGTAATGTTTGTAATGCTAATAGGTTAAAGCTTGAATCACTTGCTGTGAGAGTTGGACAAAAAGGGATATCCGAACTTTTAGAAATGCCAATAGCAAAAACATATGAGTGGTTTGCGAATGAGGATCATTTTAAATACCTAGATGAACAAGATACGCAAATAGCTGCCCCAATTTTAAATGAAATAAGAGAAAGACTATACTTTTTGTTTGATGTAGGGCTTGGTTATATCACTTTAGGTCGTGATGCTAGGACTATAAGTGGTGGTGAAGCCCAACGGATTCGTATAGCCTCTCAAATAGGAAGTGGTCTAACAGGCGTCCTTTATGTGTTGGATGAGCCAAGTATAGGCTTGCATGAGAGAGATACTTTAAAGCTCATAAGAACTCTAAGAAGTCTTCAAGAAAAAGGGAATAGTGTTATAGTTGTTGAGCATGATAAAGAAACAATTGAAAATGCTGACTTTATCGTAGATATTGGTGAAGATGCTGGAAAATTTGGTGGAGAAGTTGTTTTTAGTGGAACTTTAGATAAATTGAAAAAAGCTAAAACTTTAACCGCAGATTATCTTTACGGACGTAAGCAAATAGAATATTTTTATAGACGTAAGCAAGACAAACATATTGAGATAAAAAATGTAACACTTAACAATATTAAAAATTTAAATGCAAAAATACCACTCAATAACTTTGTATGTATAACAGGTGTAAGTGGGAGTGGTAAAAGTTCTTTGATGTTACAGACCTTGCTTCCAACAGCAAGAGAGCTTTTAAATCATGCTAGAAAAGTAAATAAAGTAGCGGGTGTTGAGATAACAGGGCTAGAAAATGTTGACAAAGTAATATATCTAGACCAAAGTCCAATAGGTCGAACTCCACGTTCAAATCCTGCTACATATACCGGAGTGATGGATGAGATAAGAAACTTGTTTGCGCTAACAAAAGAGAGTCAAATTCGTGGTTATACCTCCTCTCGTTTCAGTTTTAATGTGAAGGGTGGTCGATGCGAAAAGTGTCAAGGTGAGGGTGAAAATAAGATAGAGATGCACTTCTTACCTGATATTATGGTGAAATGTGATGCGTGTCATGGTCAAAGATATAATGATCAGACCTTGGAAGTTGCATATAAAGGCAAAACTATAGCTGATGTTTTAGCTATGAGCGTGGAAGAAGCATATACTTTTTTCGAGCCAATTCCTAAGATAAATTTGAAGATGAAAACACTTGTAGATGTCGGACTTGGGTATATCACCCTTGGTCAAAATGCTGTTACTCTTTCAGGTGGCGAGGCGCAAAGAATAAAGCTCTCAAAAGAGCTCTCTCGTAAAGATACAGGTCAAACTCTTTATATACTAGATGAACCTACAACGGGGCTTCACTTTGCAGATGTAGATAGGCTTACTAAAGTACTGCATCATTTTGTAGAGTTAGGTAACTCGGTTCTTATTATAGAACATAATCTTGATATGATTAAAAATGCTGACTGGGTTATAGATATGGGTCCAGAAGGTGGAAGTGGCGGTGGACTTATCATTGCAGAGGGATCACCGGAGGTCTTAGCTAACACTTACAAGCAAACCGGAAGTTACACTGGCGAATATCTTAAAAAAGAACTACAATTACATAAATAAAATTTGTGTATAATTACAAAAAAATTAAAGGCAAAAAATGTCAACATATATTTTCGGTCATACAAATCCAGATAGCGACTCTATTGTAGGGGCTATCTCTTTAGCATATTTAAAAAATCAATTAGGTGAAGAGTGTATCGCTACTCGTCAAGGAGATATCTCTCCTGAAACAGAATTTATATTAAATAAATTTAATGCAGATACTCCAGAGCTTAAAACATCGTATGCCGGAGAAGAAGTTTATATAGTAGATTTTTCAGATTTAGCGCAAGCTCCTAAAGATATTAAGGAAGCAACTATTTTAGGTATTGTAGACCATCATAAACTAGGTGATATAACTACGAATACGCCACTTGAATGTTGGATTCGTCCAATAGGTTGTTCAAATACAGTCATATATGAAATGTATAAAGCTTATGATGTGGAGATACCAAAAGACATTGCTGGCATGATGATGTGCGCTATATTAAGTGATACTGTGATTTTTAAATCACCTACCTGTACAAAAGTCGATACAAAGGCTGTTAAAGAACTCTCTATTATCGCTGAAATCGAAGACTATAAGGTTCTTGGTATGGAGATGTTTATAGTGAAATCTGCAGTAGGTAATGCTACTCCAAGAGAGTTAACAACAAGAGATTATAAAGAATTTTCAATGGGTGAAAGCAAGGTGGGTATTGGACAATTGGAAGTTGTTGATTTGAGTGTATTTGATGAGAAAAAGGATGCTTTATTTGAAGATATGCAAAAGCTAAAAGATGAGGGTGGGCTTCATTCTGTTTTACTTCTTTTGACAGATATCATGAAAGAGGGTTCCCAACTGCTTGTAATTAGTGATGATAATACAAAAATAGAAGATGCTTTTAAATGCATACTGCAAAATAGACAAGTTTGGCTTGATGGTGTGTTGAGTCGTAAGAAACAAATTGTTCCTTTTTTACAACCTTTATTTTAATACTGAACTATAAACTTATTAAAATATATCTCTGTTGCAGTAGCATCAGAGAGGTTGTAGTTAATACTTTCTAAAAGTTTCGCTTTAATTTTATCATCATTTGTTTTTTGTCCATGATTATCCATCATGGTATCTATGATGGCACTTCTGAGGATAACACCTCTTTTTATAATCTCTTGCTTAGCATCATCCCCATTAAACCAACCCTTTTTAGAGTTTTTAAATTTTAAAGATATATTTGCGACAATTTTGGTGTTGCCTCCAGAATTAAAAATAAAATCACCCATACTTGCTGTGTTGTCATTTAAGATTGTTACTTTTGTATCATGTCGTCTTGTTTGTGCGAACTTTTGTTTCCCTTTTGTCATCTTTACATCCGGACTGTTTGAAAACATATTTTTATCATATTTTTTTGAAGAGTAGCTTTTGGATGAGAGCGATATAATTCCTATAATAGCTACTATTGCTAGAGTTAGTGTAAAAGAAAGTAGTTTTATAGTTTTTTTGGACATACTTAGCCTTTGTAGAGATATCGTTTTATTTTTTTAGTTGGTGTTTTTGTAAAGGGTTCAATTTGGTGTATATATTTAGTAATTCTTGAGAAAGATGATATTTGAGAATTGATATCTACTCGCATATCTTCTAAATGTTTAGAGATGAGTTCGTGTACCTCTTTGTCTGGTGTTTTGTAGGCTTTAAATAGGGTGTCAATTATCTCTAAATCAAGGTGAACTCTTGCAATAATTTTACCATTATCATCTTCCATTACTAAAGAGTCAAGTACTGTTGTCTCATTGTTGATGATTGACTCTATTTGTTCAGGATATATATTTTCACCACCAGAGCCTATAATCACATTTTTACTTCGACCACTTATAAAAAGATAACCATCTTCATCTAGATGACCTAGGTCTCCAGTCAAAAACCAGTCATCTTCCATTACTTCGTCAGTTTGTTGCTTGTCTTTGTAATAACCCATCATAACGCTAGGTCCTCGAGTGAGTATCTCACCTTCACCAGTTTGGGGCTCAGGATTTTTAATTTTTATCTCTACTCCATAAAATACAGTACCAGTAGATTTTACTTTTTTCTTATCTCCTAAGATGGAACCACCAGCAATCAACGGTGATGTCTCCGTAAGCCCATAACCTATAATATATGGAAAATCTGCTTCAAATAAAAACTGTTCTACTATAGGAGAGAGGCCTGCCCCACCTATGCCAAAAAATCTTATGCGCCCTCCAAACGTTTCAAGGAGTTTCTTTCCGGCTATTTTATTGAGTTTTTTTCTAAAAAAACCTATTTTATACAGATTTCTTGTAATTGCTGAGGAGTTGAATTTTGCAAGAACTTTATTTTTATAGATTTTTTCAATAATTAAAGGGACACTTAGCATCATCGTTGGTTTTACCGTGTCAAATGCTTTTAAAAGTACACTAGGTGTTGGTGCTTTGTTGATATAAAATATAGATGACCCATGTAAAATAGGAACAATAAGCCCAACAGTGCATTCTAATGTATGGGCTAGAGGCAGTACAGAAAGCCAAATATCTGTTTTTAAAATCTTTACCTTGCAAAATGTTGAGAGTGCATTTGTAACGAGATTTTTATGAGAGAGCATTACCCCTTTAGAATTACCAGTAGTTCCAGAGGTGTATAAGATAGCACACAAATCATCTTCTTGAGGTTTTGTAGTTTTTGTTAAAGAAATTTTTTCTAAAGAAGTAAAGCTTTGTTTTATTTGCGTAAGATAGCTTTGATTTGATAGTTCATCTATAAGTGCTAGTTTTTCTAAATTGACTACAAAGTTTAAATCAGAATTAGTATCATCTTCTATGGTTGGAAGATGTCTTTGTGAAACGATAACTGCTTTTGCCTCAGAATGTTTAATGATATGGTGTACATCTGATGGGTGAAAATCTGGAAGAACAGGAACAACTACTGCTCCAAAATAAGTAATAGCAAAGTAGGCTACTCCCCAATTTGGCATATTTTCACTCAGTAAGACAACCTTGTCCCCTTTAGATATGCCATTGGCAATGAGTAGTTTTGTTAAGTTTTTGATTCTACTGCCAAACTCATTATAACTTATAGGATACTCGCCTACAAAGCCAAAAGCATCAAGTTCACCATAAAGGGAAACAGAACGATCAATTAAATCACTTAGCGTGTAATTATCTAAATTTTCATAAGGGTAATTCGTAGTAGTGTTCATCTCTTATCTTTTATTTTGGAATACTTTAGTATTATTATACATAAATAAATAGATGTTATCCTTTAGATAAAGTAAATATTATAAACAAGTGATAACTCTTAGAAAAATGGAACATTTTGAGTAGACGTAATAAAGATAAATCAAACCCTCTAAGAAATCGTAAAACAGTTACCTTTACAAATAAAGATTTTTTACCCACTACTAAAGAGGAGATGAATGCTTTAGGTTGGACTCAATGTGATGTGATATTAGTAAGTGGTGATGCATACATAGACTCTCCATTTATTGGTGTAGCGATGGTTGGGCGTATGCTTGAAAAACTTGGCTACAAAGTAGGGATGATAGGTCAACCAGATGTTACAAGTGGTGTAGATATAAAAAGACTTGGTGAACCAAAGCTTTACTGGGGTGTAAGTGGTGGTAGCGTGGATAGTATGGTTTCAAACTATACAGCTACGAAAAAATTTAGAAATTCTGATGACTATACTCCAGGTGGTAAAAATAATAAACGCCCAGATAGGGCCTTAAGTGTGTACTGTAACTTGATTCGTCAACACTTTAAAGGTACAGTGCCTCTCGTTCTTGGAGGGATTGAAGCAAGTTTAAGGCGTGTTACGCATTACGATTATTGGGCAAATAAGCTGAAAAAACCAATTTTATTTGATGCTAAGGGAGATATCCTCATATACGGTATGGGTGAAATAGCACTAGAACAATTAACATCTGCTCTTGCTAAGAAAACTGATTATAAAGATATACGAGGTATTTGCTATATCTCAAAAGAGCCAAATTATGAATTTATTCAACTTCCTTCACATCAAGATTGTTTGGACGATAAAGAAAAATACATAGATCTGTTTGATGACTTTTATGATAACAATGACCCAATCTCCGCAAATGGTCTTTGTCAAAGAGTTGATACGAGGTATTTGATTCAAAATCCTCCGTGTGATTACCTAGATGAATCTGAAATGGACACTAACTCTAATCTCCCTTTTACTAGAGAACTACACCCTTACTATGCTAAAGAAGGTAAAGTAAAATGTTTAGAAACTATCAAGTTTTCTATCATGACACATCATGGCTGTTGGGGTGAGTGTAATTTTTGTGCTATTGGTGTGCATCAAGGCCGAACTATTCGAACAAGAACTGAAGCTAACATCTTAGAAGAAGCAAAAGAGTTTAATAAGTACAAGGACTACAAAGGCATCATCAGTGATGTTGGTGGACCAACTGCAAATATGTATGGTTATGAGTGTAGTAAGAAACTTAAAAAAGGTACATGTGATGATATTCGCTGTGTGGATGCAGAGCGCCTTTGTAAGGTTATGCATGTTGACCATGGAAGAAATATAAAGCTACTGAGAAAAGTAAGAGAAGTGGAGGGTGTTAGAAAAGCCTTTGTAGCATCAGGTGTTAGATACGACCTTATAACTGCAGATAAAAAACATGGTTACTCTTACTTAAAAGAGATGGTTGAACATCATATATCTGGGCAGATGAAAGTAGCTCCGGAGCATACACAACAGCATGTACTTGAGCTAATGGGAAAACCGGGGAAGGAAACACTCGTTGATTTTAAAAAGATGTATGATAAGTTAAATAAAGAGAGTGGTAAGAATCAGTTTTTAACCTACTATCTTATAGCTGCACATCCTGGTTGTGAAGAAAAAGATATGCATGAACTTAAGCGTTTTACAACTGATGAATTAAAAATGAACCCAGAACAAGCTCAGGTATTTACTCCAACTCCAGGGACATACTCAGCAGTAATGTACTATACGGAATTAGACCCTAAAACTCGTAAAAAGATTTTTGTAGAAAAAGATACAAAAAGAAAAGAAAAACAAAAACAAATAGTTGTGAAAAAGGATAGTTTTTGCAGTGGATTTGCCTCATAAACAGAATATGGGGCTATTATAATGCAATAATTGTTCCAACTCTTATAATTCTCTCAGTTTTAATACCCTACAATACATTCCATGAGAATAGATAAATTTTTAAACAGTGTGAATATTACAAAAAGACGTTCTGTTGCACAAGATATGATAGCGAATCAGGTTGTGCTTATTAATGATGTTATAGCTAAGTCTTCAAAGAATGTAGAAGTTGGAAGTATCATTACTATTAACTATCTTAATGAGAGTAAAAAATATGAGGTTTTAAAAATACCAGCTGCAAAATCTACACCAAAATCACTCCAGCATGAGTATATAAAGGAAGCATAATATGACCTATGATGAAAGTAAAGCACAGTTTGAGAGTTTGTTCGCACATAAGATGAGCGATACAGAGATGCGTGAGTTCTTACTACACATGACACTTGATGCTCGAACTTCAACTGAGTCAATTGCCGCAGCTGCTGAAGTAATGCGATTAAATGCCATAGCGCTTCCAATTACAAAAGAGTTGCGTGATAAGTCTTTAGATGTAGTAGGTACAGGTGGGGATAAAATAGGAAGTTTCAATATTTCTTCAACAGTATCTCTCTTAGCATCATCCTGTGGGAGTAGTGTTGCAAAACATGGAAGTCGCTCTGTAACTTCTAAAAGTGGTAGTGCAGATATGTTTGAATCCCTAGGAGTGAGACTTGACCTTAGCATCGAACAATCAGCTACCCTTTTAGAAGAAAGTGGTTTTTGTTTTATGTTTGCACAAAATCATCATCCTGCCATGAAGTTCATTATGCCTGTAAGAAAAAGTATACCAGAGAAGACAATCTTCAATATATTGGGACCATTGACTAATCCAGCGAATGTACAAAAATCTTTGCTTGGTGTATTTGATAAAGCGTTTGTTCCTAAAATGGCTGAAGCTCTTCGTATAAATGGTGCAACTTCTACTATGGTAGTGAGTTCTAAAGAGGGGATGGATGAGATTAGCATTAGCGATATCACATATGCATCGCAACTTAGAGATGGTGTAGTTCATGAGTTTGAAATAGATCCACAAGAGTATGGGATAAGGCGAGTACCACTTAAAGCAATAATAGGTGGTGATGCTAAGGAAAATGCAAATATTTTACGAAATATATTTGATAATATAGCTACAGATGCTCAAAGGGATATTGTCCTTATCAATACTGCTGCAGCATTAATGGTAGATGGTAAGGCACGGGATATGCAAGATGGCTTAGAGATGGCAATAGAGGCTATTAAGAGTAATAAGGCGAAAGAAAAGTTACGTAAAATCATAGAAATATCAAATAAAATATGAAAAAAGTAATACTTGGTTTAGATGAACTTAGCATCATTGTTGAAGATATTTTAAAAAAGTTTTCTAATGGTGTGATACTTCTACGAGGAGACTTGGCATCAGGTAAGACAACTTTGACAAAAGAGATAGTAAGCTATTTAGGAGTTGAAGATACAGTTACTTCCCCAACATTCTCTATTCAGCAGTGCTACGCAAAGAATATATTTCATTATGATATCTACAACAAAGGTTTGGAAAATTTTATAGCATTAGGTATGTTAGAAGAGTTAGAAAAAGATGGACTTCACTTAGTAGAATGGGGTGATGATGGATTAAAAAAAATTTTACTAGATGCTGGGTTTGATGTTTTAGAGATAAATATAAAAAAAATAAAAAACAATAAAAGAGAATATGAAATATGCACATTTTAAAAGCCGTAAATTTAAAGAAAAAAATTAAAAGTTTAGAAATAGTAAAAGGGATGAGTCTAGAGGTGAGAAGCGGTGAGGTTGTAGGACTTCTTGGACCTAATGGAGCAGGAAAAACAACAACATTTTATATGATTTGCGGGCTTGTTGAAGCAACTGATGGAGATGTTTATTTTGACGATGATAATCTTTCTGGACAACCTCTTCACGAAAGAGCATTACGTGGTATAGGATATTTACCTCAAGAAGCCTCAATTTTTAAAGACCTAAGTGTGGAAGATAACTTGATGGTAGCTGCTCAAGTAAGTATAAAAGGTGCAAAGGAACAAGAAGAAAGAATCTTGGAGCTTCTAGATATGTTCAATATCGAACCAATTCGTTATCGTAAAGGAATTAGTTTAAGCGGAGGGGAACGTCGTCGTGTAGAGATTGCTCGTGCCCTAGTAAATAAACCAAAATTTTTATTGCTCGATGAACCTTTTGCTGGAGTTGATCCTATAGCGGTTATGGACATTCAAAAAGTTATTCATCAACTTGTCGAGTACGGAATAGGAGTATTGATAACGGATCACAATGTTAGAGAAACCTTGGACGTATGTGATAGGGCGTATGTTATAAAGGCTGGAGAACTTTTAGCATCAGGAACAAGCCAAGAGATAGCAAATAATGCTGATGTGCGTACATATTATCTTGGTGAGGATTATAAGCTTTAAGGCTTACTGAGATATGGCAGCATTAAGGCAAAACAGTTCAGTTGAGACGAAGCACAAGCTCTCAAATACTTTACGAAACTGGCTTCCTATACTTCACTCAAGTTTAAGTGATTTAGGTGAAGCTATGAGCCCATTTATAGAAGCAAACCCAGTGATAGAAATAGAATCTGGCTATGAAGAAAATTTTGAAAAAAAGATACCTAGAAAAATCATAAGTGGACAGGTCTCAAATTCGAGAACAGAGCAGATAGAAGCCTTGACTATACAGTATCGTTCACTTCATGATGTTCTCGATGAGCAGTTGTCTGCACCCCTTTTTCCAACTCCCTTATCTCAAGAAATCGCTATGTTTGTTGTGTCGAATTTAGATGAGGGTGGTTATTATGAAGGTGATACTGATGTATTTTGCCAAAAAGAAAACATCAGCTACGAACAGTTTGAAAAAATTCGTCTTAGATTTGCGCATGTGGATCCAGTAGGTGTTGGTGCCCGTGACCTCTCTGAAAGTTTTTTATTTCAACTAGACAGTTCCGATATCAGTGATGAGGCATATTCTTTAGCGACAAGTGTTATAAAAGACTTGCAAAATATTCATAGCTATTCTGATAGAGAAAATTTTAGTGAAGTTATGCGTGTCTTAGGTACATTCAAAAATCCTCCAGCTATAGAGTACGAAGAAGAATCTGCTCAAGTTATACCAGATTTAATGATATACTTTAATGATGATGAAAATATAGAAGTGAAATTGAATGATGCATATTACCCAACTATAAAGATAGATACTAACTATGGTGTTGAACATGAATTTATCCATACCAAGATTAAAGAAGCAAAATCTTTGGTGGATGCATTAGATATGCGAAAAGCTACCCTTTATAAAGTAGGTCTGATGATAGTTGAATATCAATATGAATTCTTTGCAGGGGGACAAATCATGCCTCTTACATTGAAAACTTTGGCTGATGAGTTTGGACATAATCCTTCGACAATTTCTCGGGCTATAGCAAACAAATATATAGCTTGTGACAGGGGAGTTCTTGCTATGAAAGAGTTTTTTACTACTGCAATAGATGAAGATGTCTCAAATGCTGCCATCAAAGAATACTTAATCGGTTTAGTAAAAGAAGAGCCTCATGAAAAACCTTTAAGTGATATGAAGCTTCTTGATTTAATTCAAGATAAGTTTAAAGTAAAAATGGTGAGGCGAACAATTGCAAAATATAGAAAACAATTAAATATAGCTGGTTCAAGTGAACGAAAAAAACTCTATCACCTCCACTAGAAGAGTTTTTAATTATATTTAATATGTAAGAATATAACATTATATAAAGGATGTAGATGTTAAAAATAATTATGTTATTCTTTATGATAGTTTCTTTAAACGCTAAGAAAATAACACCAAAGTTAACGATACTTATGGACACTTAGTAGGTGATGCTGTACTCATAAAATTGAGCGCTTCGATAAAGTTTTATACTCGTGATAGTGATGTGTTAGCTCGTTGGGAAGGTGCAGAGTTTGTTGTTTTGCTTAAGGGTGTTGGTATGGAAAAAAGTGTTAAAATTGCTGAGTATTTACGATCAATAATTGAAGTGGAACATTTTGACGAAGTGAACATTATTACATGTAGTTTTGGAGTAAGCGAATATCAAACAAGCGATACGCTTAGTACTTTAACAAAAAAAGCGGATGAAGCTTTGTATGAAGCTAAAGAAAGTGGGAGAAATAAGGTTTGTCATATTTTGTAAGTTATTTTTCGATATAATCTATAAAATATAATTGAAAAAGGTTTTTTATAGAGTGTGAATCTCTCTCCCAATAATTTGCATAGAATCCCTAAAAATAGGGACAAAATAGCTCTTTTTTTTCTTTTGAATTATAGCCAAGTCCCAACAAAGTCCAATTGAGATGATATGATTTGATAAGGGTATATGCTATAATTAAGTCACTTAAAAATATGGGGTAAGATATGAATAAATCTATAGTTATAAACTATCTCAAAAACAAAAAAAATGAACTGTATAAACTCTATGGAATAAGTGAATTAGGATTATATGGAAGTTATGCACGCGATGAAGCAACACCATCAAGTGATGTAGATATTTTCTATAAACGAGATAGCAACTTCAAACTCAAAAGTGGATTAGAATTTTTAAAACTGAGTGAAACTCTTGCAAAAGAACTGGGTGTTGCTAAAGTTGATTTCGTGTCACTTGATTTTATGAATCCGATTATTAAACACTATGCAAAAAAAGATTTTATCTATGTATGATGAAAAAAATTTAATCCATATCCTTACAATGTTAGAATGCTGTGAAAAAGCATGGATTTATACAAAAGATTTTGAAAATCCAGTAGATTTTATCTGGGCAAATGAACAAAAAGAACTTAATGTAACTATCTCTTTATTTATAGCTATTGGTGAAGAGTCTAAAAAGATAGATAAAAATCTTAAAGAAGCAGTTGAGTTTGAATTGTCTTGGAGTGACATAGCAGGACTAAGAGATAAAATATCACATGATTATAGAGGCGTAGATGGAGATATTTTATGGATAGTAATTCATCAGGATTTGAAAAAATTAAAAAATGCACTTATATCAATGGTTGATTTAATTAATCCACAAAAAGAGCTAATAGAAGAGTTTTTGAATACACCATATTATAAGCATCTTGGTTATTTGGTATGAAATTAGAAAAAAATTATTATGAAGAGATATGATGGCAAAAATACCCTTTAAAGTATCAGCAAGAACAGCAAGACTTATTGGTCGTGAGAATATTGCATCGTCTAAAGGTGCTATAATAGAACTTGTTAAGAATGGTTATGATGCAGATAGCCCTTTGTCATTAATTTATTTTAATCAAAAATCAGATTGTTTATATATTATCGATGCTGGTGAGGGTATGACTCAACAGATTATTGAAGACCATTGGATGACAATAGGTACTGATAATAAGGCGAATGATTATTTTACAAAAACGGGAAGAGTAAAAGCAGGAGCAAAGGGGATTGGTCGTTTTGCATTAGATAAACTTGGTGACAAATGTGAGATGACTACTAAGTATGATGTTGAAAAATATGGAAAAATCAATAATGAAGTAGCCTATATTTGGAAAGTAGATTGGAAAGAATTTGATAATGCTGATACTAAAGTTATTGGAGAGATTGAGGCTGATTTGGGACTTAATTAAAAAAACGGGTGCATAATTTTCTACTTTTTCTTATAATTCACAAGATAATAATCTACTAAATTTAACTTCAAACTTTGACTCAACCCACGATGCAAACTAATCATATTTTTCATAT
>JALSLR010000077.1 GCA_026988245.1 Sulfurimonas sp. | reverse complement strand
AGTCTTTTCTGCAATGAAAAAGTTACTAAAAATACACAACGGATTTACTAAAAGTTTGAAACTGAAAATGGTTGATGATTATCTAGTGAGTTATAATAAAAAATGATTATTTAGACCCCCATATTTTTCATTAAGTGGATATTTACAATATATAAAAATTTTATTTTAGACTTATATCCAACACTAAAAGAATCTTATCTTGTATGCTTTTCATCTCTTTAGCTGTCAGCTTTGTGAGGATACCTTCCTTTGTTAAAAGCCTAGAAGCATTTATCATTTTTATAGCATTACATAAAACTGTACTGTCTTTTTGAAGTGCATCTCGTTTTCTTAGTATGTGAGTAAAGTCACTTTTTTTTATTTGTGAACTTAAAGGTATGATGAGTACATCACTATAGAGTCCATCTTCTAGCATACGATTTAGATTATTATTTTGAAATACAAGGACTGGTCTGGTTTTTCCTATGTCAGCACATTTTACATCACCCAAATTTGCAAGATATATCTCCCCTTTTTTAATACTCATCATTAAGTCCATCTAAAATTGTATCATCCTCATTTGTGAGGTTTTGCAACTCCTTGTTTCTTTGAACAAATTTTTTATATTCTAACTCTTTAAAGATGCTTTGGAAGTTATCAAGAAGTTCAGTTGGTATAAATACACCCTTCACTTGTTTTGTTTTTTTATTTATAATTTGCGCTATATCATCCAACTTGTCTATTATAGATGGATTTTTACTTATATCTGATATGCTGATTTGAATCACTATAATATCCTTTTTTAATATAGGATATTATACATTTATATATACAATATGTCAATTATAAAATATTAAAAGCGTTTGCCTCAGCTCTTGTCTCAAATGGTGAACCATTTTGCTCTACGTCGTCATAAGATATAGCATATGCGTCTTCTTGATTTGCCTTTGTATATGAAAGCATGATTTTTGTCGCAAGTTCTTTATCTGAATCTGTAGCATTTTTAGACAAAAGTCCATGAGGTCCAGGGATACCTACAGTTTTTGCATGATAATACTTGTCATTTTCGATGTTTTGCAAGTGTTCATTTTCTTCTTGGTTTCTACCAACTACAAGTTTAGCTCCATCACTAAGACGTAAATGACGACCAAACTTCATAACTGGTATGTCTTTTACTTCAAAATCTTTCTCATGAGCTATAAAGTCAAACATCTTTTTACCAAAGTTTTCATCAGTTAGCAGACATCCTCCACCAGGGCTTTCAAAATCTTCTAATCCTATCTCTTTGGCTAACTCTAGCTGACGGTCACGACTTCGTCCTGTTATCCCCTCTAGGCGATCTCTATCTACCCAGCCTTTTTCTTCTGGTATAGTTGGCTTAAGCATCTTAGCAGACATTGGGCGAAGAAGTAAGCCTTCTACATCTCCATCTTCAAGTACCATTTGAAGTGCATCTTTATTTTGACTCATAGGGCGTTGTCCCATCACTTCACCACTGATGAGAAACTCCGCACCCTCCACTTCCATGATGCGTTTTGCCACAGCAAACATCTTTGCATGGCAATCGATGCAAGGGTTAAAGTTTTTACCATATCCATGTTTTGGTGAAAAAAGTACATCTTGTAAGTATTCGTTTTCTATATCTATAATTTTAAATTCAGCACCCACTTGGTCACACATAGACTGCATATGTTCACGTCTATCTTTTGTGCTTCCAAAACCTGTGGAGATATTTACTGCTAAAACGTCTATCCCTTGGTCAATGATGAGTTTCATCGCTAAAGTAGAGTCTAATCCACCTGAAAAAAGTGCTATTGCTTTCATATATTTAATCCCTATCGTTCAAATGCTACGAGTTCGCCTCGTTGTAATTTTGAAATTTTACCACGATATTTGCGAATATAAAAGGATTTCTCCTCAAAGGACACATTTGCAGAAATCTGCACCTTTTTTAGTTCGCGCATATAGTGCTTCATTAAAAAAGTAATTAACTCCGCCTTGAGTGCCTCTTCATCCTCTAAAGCTCTGATACTTTCATCTACTGATATTGCCATGAGGGCTGGCTGAGTTGTATCGCCAGATAAGGCAAAAGTAAATTCATTTTGATGAAATTGTAAAAGAGAAGGATCAAGTGCATCTAAAATCTGTTCTATTAAATGTGGTTTTTCAATCACTGTTTTTATGAGACTTAACTCCCATATATCTTTATGAGTATTTATATTTACTTGTGTACTCTGCATATTAGCAAAGTTTGTTGTTTTATTTGTTAGCCTTACAAAAGATGGACTCACTCCTAAGCGTGATGCTAAGTAAGATTTATACTCCTCTTGAAGCAATGGGCTTAAAGTTTTAAGGTAGCCTACTCCCTCATCTAAGCAAGCCTCCTTAGCTTTTGGATCACGCAAATCATACAGACTCATCAGTTCATCCAAAACAAACTCTATAAAGGGCTTTGGCGAGCGAAACATCTCAGCCAACTCATCACTTCTACCATTCACGACCATGTCAGCAGGATCTAATCCCCCACCAAAGATTACAACACCACCTATAAAACCTCCCGCGCTCAAAAGTTTTGATGCTTTGAGAGCGGCAGCTCTTCCTGCTTTGTCACCATCATACGCCATGATAACCTTTGGCTCACCCTTGCGTAACAGTGGAAGATGTTCTTGAGTAAGCGCAGTTCCAAGGGTAGCTACTGCATTTGTAAAACCTGCTTGATGCAACATGATAACATCCAAGTACCCCTCAGTAATAATAATCTCTTTTGTTTTATGGAGCGTTTGTTTTGCATGATAGTACGCATAAAGGAGACGCGACTTATTAAAAAATGCAGTCTCAGGGGAGTTCACATACTTTGCTTGATGCCCAGTTATAGTCCTTCCACCAAAACCAACAATGGAGCCATTTGCAGAATGGATGGGAAAGGTTACACGCTCTATAAAACGGGCAAAATATCTTCCACCATCATACCCAACTACACCCATATCTACAGCTTCTTTCATAGTAAACATCTGTTTTTGAATATAATTTATTGTGCTATTGCTATCAGGTGCATACCCTATGCCAAACTTTTCTACACTACTCTCATATATACCACGTTCTTTGACATAACTAGATGCACTTTGATGTAAAGTTAGTAAGTTTTGATAGTATTCGTTAAGTTTATCCATAACTTGAGAGCGTGGTTTGTTATGTTTGTTATCTGTGTGTGTAAGTGTAAAGTTATAGGTATCGGCTAGCTTTTCTAAGGCTTCTGGATAGTTAAGATTTTCATACTTCATCACAAAACTGATGCTATCACCACCAACTTGGCATCCAAAACAGTGAAAAATTTGTTTTGATGGACTTACAGTAAATGAGGCTGATTTTTCATCATGGAAGGGGCAAGATGCTTTGTAGTTTGCACCTGCTTTTTTAAGTTCCAAGTAGGAACCAACAACATCAACAACATCAAGTCGAGCTTTGAGGGCTTCTATGGAATCTTGGGTAATCATAAGAGGGATTATACCCTCTTAGGACTTTGGAGATTATTATTTATCTATACAAATCAGCGGTTGGATGATTTGGCTTGTTGATCTCTTTTGGTTTTACTGTCTTTGTATCATAGTGAACTATGTCACCAGCCTGTAGAGTTCCCAATGCGATAATCGCAACTAATAGTACTTTTTTCATAATGAATTTCCTTGGTAAGAACGCCTTACGCTCTATTATTTTTAAATCGGAGTAATTTTATCTGATTTAAAAATAATACTAATTGATATAGCTCAAGATATTTGATGAAATTATTTTTTAGATAAATTTTGTAAGTTTTTGTAAAGGAGGTTGTTTAGTAACACCTCAGGAGAGGTGTTACTAGAAGAACTTATTATCTAATGATTAAAATAAATTCGCGTTTTCGTCAACCCATTTAAGGTACTCAACGATATCTTTTACTTCTTGCTTATTCATATGCTGATTAGGCATTTTAAGTTTGAAATAATCAATCATAGAACTAACATATGGATCTTTGTACATTTTTTCAGGATTGAGAATAAAGGTTTTAACCCATTTTTCACTATCTTTTCCGTGACGCTCTAGTACACCTGTAAGGTCAGGACCAGAAGATACTTTACCGATAACGTGACAACCACCACAACCACCTTCACCAAATGCTCTTTGACCTCTTTGGGCCGCCGTGCTTTGTTTCGTAGAGATTTCTCTTACAAGTAAGTCTTTTGCGCGGATTCCAACATCTGCTGTTTTAACCATAAGTTGCCATACCATACCTTGATAAAGGATTGCAGTTTCTATGTCACCTTTTTTAAGTGCTTTTTCTGCTTTCTTTTTCTGTTCTGGAATTTGTCCATACTGGTCAAATGCATCAGTTACTAAATCTGCAACTTTTTTATGATCACCAAACTTGTTAGCCTTTAAGAACGCTACAACTGAACCGATAACAGCATCAGTAGCATCATTTACAGCAACAGTTCTGTCATACTCAGCTTTAAGTTCAGCTTTTGACATAGTTTTCATTTTAAGTTTTTTAGCACTTACGTATTTCTTTTTAGGATCTTTAACCATCATGTAACCCATCATCTCTAAGTGAAGAGCTGAACAGAATTCTGTACAATAGTAAGGAAATACTCCCTC
Organism: Sulfurimonas sp.; assembly: GCA_026988245.1. Taxonomy (GTDB): domain Bacteria; phylum Campylobacterota; class Campylobacteria; order Campylobacterales; family Sulfurimonadaceae; genus Sulfurimonas. The sequence continues at coordinate 5,249 of JALSLR010000077.1, read as the reverse complement.
ACGGTCTGCAACAAACTTAACAGTTGAAGTTTCACCAGGCTCTAGTGAAGCGTGAACATTGTAGTTATCAACAGTAAAACCGTGTGTCTCATCTTGAGCACGCTCTAAGTTTGTCATATAGATAGTAACTTCATCACCTAAATTAACTGTAATACGCTCAGGATTGATGTGTGAACGAACTAATGTAGCGTATACAGTAACTTTGTTACCTTTACGAACGATTTTTTCTTGTCCAGCTAAAGTTTTACCCTTATGAATCTTACCAGTTTTAGTATTAGTTCCCATTGGGTATCTTACATGCGGATGTAATTTACCAGCGCGGATTGCAACAGCTTGGTGAGGTTCACCTAATGGTAAAGGCATATCAACAAGAAGATCCATTGTTTTACCACTAATATCAATAAGTTGATGATTTTGTGGGTGAAGTGGACCAACATTTTGAAATCTATCAATTGTTAATTTATTTAACGCGATGATATACTTCCCTTGAGGGTCAGCAGTTTTACCTTCCATACCACAAAGGTGTCCAATGTTATAGTGAACATTTTCTTTATCTATGATTTTACCAGTAAGGTAGTTCCATTTTACAACTTGTGAATCAACATAAAGTGAAGTATAAATCTCACCTGGTATGTTTGAGTACTGGTTATGTAATGGCCCAAGTCCTAGCTCAACTTGACGGTGAAGTGAAGCTTTCATATCTAAGATAGGGATACCGTATGGATCTTTACCAGCATATTTCTTATCTCTGATAAGTTTTTTGATTTTACTCCATTTATAGACAGAAGCATGAGTATCTAGCTTACCACAAACTGTGATATATTCACCATCAGGAGATACATCAACACCATGAGGTGATTTAGGCTCAGGAATTAAAAACAGTGCATTGTTAGCAACCGCAACACTCATAGGGATAACTCTATGACCATTTATGATTTTAACATTTTTCTTGTTTTTGGCAAGTTTTGCTAACTTTTTCCAGTTGTAAACATGCATAAAGTCAGTATCGTTACGACTCATACCCGCTTCATTTGGTGGGTTACCAACTTCGATACCACCTGTGTACATCTCTGAGTTAAATGAGTTCGTAAAACCCCAACCATAAGAAGCACCCTTACCTGCATCAGATAAATCTTGCATATATGGAGGCATCTCTATAGTAAATGATTGCTTAGGAAGGATACGCCCTATTTTATTGTCAAATTTCCAAACACTCACACCACCACGGTATGTTTCTTTGTACTCTTCGATTGGGTGATAGTTATTATCAAAAGGTGCAGCGTATTGTGCAGCTTCAAGGATATACTCCGAGTTAGGTGTAAAGAAAGCTCCACCATGCTCTGATTTGAAAACAGGATTTACAACGATTTGTTTCGTTTCAAAATCTGCTAAATCGATGATAGCTAAACGAGGATTCGCTTTATCATTGATAGCTAACCATTTACCATCATATTTACCATCTATTTCAGATAGTGCTGGGTGGTGAGTATCACCCCAGTTAATCTCTTTACCACGAATATTACCTTGTCTTAAAACAGATAATGATTCTTGATCGTAACCATACCCTTGCCAAGGCTCAGGTGTAAATACAGCAATGTATTTTAAGATTCTCATAGATGGTACACCATAAACAATCACTTGTCCAGACTGTCCACCAGAACTAAATACGATAAACTCATCACGCCCACCAGTTGGGTTGTAAGTTTTCGCAGCACGGATAACATCGTTTTCCGTTAAACCTCTTGCTTTCATCACTTTTTGTAGTTCACCACCACCAGCAGTTGCAACAGTTGCAGCTAGCGTAGTCCCTAAAATAAGTGAAGAAAGTTTGTTAAAAGTTTTAGCCATTTTCTTCTCCTTTTTTTACTCATCAAAAATTAAAGTTTTCTGAATGATAAAGTATAATATAAGAAAACAAGGCTCGATAGTTTGACTAAGGTCAAAAAATCATAGTTTTTTATGAGAAATTAAAGCGTTTAAATCTTTTTTTATATTTTTTAGGTTTAAAGCCGATGAGCTAAGCTCTTCTAATGATAATATAAGCGCATCTTCTTTTCTTGTAAGTTCGTTATCTATAGCTTCGCTTTCTTGCATCTGATTCAAAAATTCAAAAAGTTCTTCTATATTGTTTTCACATATTTCTAAAGATTTGTAAGAATTTTCTATAGATTTACTAGAAAAATCTATAGATTTATTTATTTTATCTATAAGAGCATTGAAATTGTTGGCAGCTTGAGCTAACTCATCACTATTTTTTTCCACCTCAATATATTCTAAATTTTTAACACTTGAAGTACGCATCACATTTGTAGATGTAGTTACAAACTTTTGGATAAAGGCTATAATGGTTTTAACCTGTGTAAAAAGATAGATTAACAAAAAGATAAGCAAGAAGAAGAGTATATATTGCAAGTTTTTATCGTTCTTGTGTAGCATCTCAAAATGTTTATGATGAAGCTCTATGAGTCTATTAAACTCTACAACGAGCTTGAGGTTTATCGTATAAATATCTTTTACAATATCTTCAAGTACTATATTTGAATAAAGCGTAGTTACCTTACTTTTGTCTCTAAACTTTTGAACACTAAGGTAAAACTGGTTCCATAAAAGTACTATTTTTTCATTTTCTTTTTTGATATCTATAGAACTTATTTTTGTAAGCGCATTATTTTTATCATTCATATTTTTTATAAAATCATTTATCGAAGCGTCAAGCTGGGTACTCGAAGCATCTTTATTTTTGTAAATATAAAATATATTTTTAGAGATTTCTTGAGTAAATGCTTTTTGTTCATTGATAGCATCTAGCAAATGAGTATTTGTAAGATTTTTTTCATTGATAGCATTAGATAAAAATGCTAAAGATAGAGACAAAAGAAATATCAACATACCTACTATTTTAATTTTCTTCATATCCATCCCCTTTATATACGTTTTGCAATGAAACTCTATCTACTACATCAATTTGTCCTTGCCTAATAGATATGATGTTGTTTCTCTTAAGTCTATTAAGTACACGTGATAATGTAGCTGGCTGAATATGTAACATCAATGCTATATCGTGCCTTTTTAATTTGTTAAACATACTCAAATCCGAAGTCAACATCATAGCAACTTTTGAAACAGCATCAAAAATAAACTCTCTGTTGAGTAAGTCCTGCATCTTAGAAGAGTGTTGCAAAACCTCATGTGCAAACTCATGGCACAACACCTTTTTATCTAAAAACTGTTTTTTAAATAAAGCATATTCAAGAGATAAAATCTTTGAATCCTCTTCAAGTGCGAGGTTTGAAAAAGTACGGAGTTTGTGTGTCTGAAGATTTGTAATTTCACTTAACAAAGAATCCTGCTTCACATGGTATAAAAAAATCTCATTTTCATGCTTATCTATCTTGTAAGCTTTTGCAAGTCCTGAGACTAAAAACTGCAAGTATGGTGTAGTTTGGTTTTCATAATGAAGCACATAATCCTTAGAATATGTGTTAAGCGTAGCAATCTTAGCTACATCATCTATCTGATTTTGCTCAAGTAAAGAAAAAAATGAAAGTGATTTTATAGCCTTTTTAAGTGACAAAGTCCTCTCCTTACTTCACTAATCCCGTACAATCTTTTTGTGAGATGTCAAACCTAAAGAGTTCCACCTTCGTTTTTGCACTCTTATAAACATAGCTCGTATTTATGCCAGACTCTAAAAATTTTCTTGATGATTGGCATACTCCAACAGTGACAGCTTTTTTCATTCTGCTTCTATCTTGTTTTTGTATAGCTTCATCACTCTTTATGCCTGTATGTATCTCAAAAGTGTAAACCAAAGTATCGCCTTGTCCAACGACATTCGTAAGTGCTGTATATTTATCAATAATCTGAGGAAGAGTCTCTGAAATCTCTTTTGCTACAAGCTTCACTATCTCATGCTTTTGCATCGCCATCTGTTTACTTGGAAATGAGCCTGTTCTTGTTGGTGTATTTGATGTTGTTTGAGATGAACCATACACAAGATTTATGGACAATAAAATTAACAATATACTTTGAATCATTTGTGGCCTTTAATTTTTAAATTATTATACTCAAAAACAACTTTATTATTCTGATATATGTCAATATAAAGTATCTCAAAAATGTTATACTTCTCTCATGAAAAATATGAAACTTATACTCACCCCACTTCTCATGCTCCTCTTTTTAGGATGCGATAGTAAAACAGAATCATCCCTAGGTAAAATCCACTGGGACAGAGATATGTGTACCCGTTGTGTAATGGTAGTAAGCGACAGGCACAACACTGTCCAGCTCACAGACCCTACAACAAAAAAACAACTTGTTTTTGATGACATAGGCTGTATGGCAGTTTGGTTTGATGAGACAAACCCAGCATATAAAAACAGTGTAAAAATCTGGGTAACTGATGCTAAAAATGGTAAGTTTATCGATGCGAGAACTGCCTTTTACACTACACAAAATGTCACACCAATGTCTTTTGGGTTTTCTGCTTACAAATCAAAAGCCGAGATAGATGACAAAGAAGAAATCATCAGCTACGATGAAGTGCTCAAACGCTCCTTAAAAATCAATCTTGAACAATAGGCTTCGCATCAACAAGTAGTAGATTTGGCTCTATAAATGGAGCTAAATTCGCTAAAAAATTCAACATACTCATAACAGGGCTTGCGTAAAAGAACTTAAGCTTATGATTGTAATGCCATAACTGATCTGCATATTGGTAGATAGCATGAGGGGTATCCCCTAGGTTATCTTTGTCTCTATCAAAACCACTATATCTATCCCAGTAGTTATACTCCACCACATTTGTATCACTAAAATGCCCCTCTATATCCTTGACAATATCCTCGATATTTCCAAAAATGCGGTTATGTGTAATGGTATTGTCTTTTATGGCAACATGAAAATGTAAGGCTTCTCCATTATAAGAAATCTCATTGTAGTTGATATATCTTTTCATACCCAGTGCTTTTTCTTTTGAGTCTATATAGATAGCTTTCGCATTAAATTTTAAAGTGTTATGCTCAAACCTAAAATTTGCTACATGACCTATAACTACCCCTATCCCAGCTGCACCATCAGAAGAGTTTATAGAGTTGTTTATAACAAGAGTATCTTGGGCCCCCATAAACATCATAGAAACAGAGTTATACTTATATGTGTTAGCATCATAGATATTTCTATGGCTCATACTTAAATGCGTTGCAAACCTATTGTGCATAAAAGTGTTGTGCGTAAAGTTGTTATCG
>JALSLR010000076.1 GCA_026988245.1 Sulfurimonas sp. | reverse complement strand
TGTACGTTTTGTGTTCATTGTGCGTTTTGTGCGTTTTGTGTTCATTGTGACGTTAAATCGTCATTCCGTGCTTGACACGGAATCTATTCGCTTTAAATAAAAAGTTTATTTTTTTGTAATAGTATCATTTTATTTAACTCTTTATCGTAAAAGTGTATAGTTGTGCGTCCATCATAGTAGACATCCCCAACAAAAGTATGCTTAGCATCCCGATATGTTTTGTCTTTTTTCATAAACATATAGCTACCAAGTTTTTTCCCTAGACTACTAAAAAGTGGGGCGATAGCTAAGAGGGTTACCATGCTTAGCATCATAAGAGTAAGTTTATTGTTTGCTATAAAGATGACTACTGAACCAAAGATGATGCTAAGGAAGAAGTAGAGTATAAAGTTTTGGTTATCAGCAAAAAGTACATTGTAATAAATCTCTATCTCATAAAAGTCAAAGTAGTTGAGCTTAAGACCCAAAAATAAAAAAAAGTCAGCTATAAAGGTTATGAGCATACCAGTAAGAAGTGCTAGTAAAAGTTTGTTCATCTTAGTTTCCTTTTTCTGTAGTTATTAAGTTTTATAAGTCTTGATGCGCTTAACTCTTTAAGTCCATCAATATTTTCTATGATTATATCAGCATTTTGCTCACAAAAGGCTCTATTGAAGTTTTTATTTGCTTTATTGGCAGATGTGGAGTAATGCCAAGATATATCTCTTAGTATTTGAGAATTAGTTTTTTCTCTTGAGATTCTTAGTGCTTGATTATTTATGATAAAGGTTGTTTTTTTAGAGCGTCTAAACTCTTTTTTATACTTGTTTGGAACTCTTAGCATCATAGATCTATTGAGAACTTTTATGAAGGGTTTATGATGTGGACGGGACTTTATATCTGCAAGTTTGTCATGGTTTTGCGATATGAAACCGACAGTAGTGTCGGTTTGCATGAGGACTATGCTAGAAAGTCTTGGAGTGCTTTGGCATCTGACCATGCGTCATCTTTCATCGTTTCAAGGGCGAGAATCAGAGCTCTAGCAGCGCTGAGTGTTGTAAAGTAAGGTATACTTTTTCTAAGAACTTCTTGACGAATAACTGTAGCATCCTTTTTAGCAGTATTATTGTCAGATGTGTTGATAGCCATTGCTATTTCATCATTTTTCATACTGTCTTCTATATTTGGACGACCCTCTGAAATTTTAAGTACTACTTCACAAGCTATACCTGCTGTTTCTAATATAGCTTGTGTCCCTTTTGTCGCTACAAGTTTAAAGCCATGTTTTACAAGTCCACTAGCTATCTCTGCTGCGTGTTGCTTGTCAGTATCTACAAAACTTAAAAAACAAGTCCCACCTGTTGGGATTTTATTGCCAGCACTTAGTTGTGCTTTTGCAAAACTAACACCAAAGTTAGAGCTTATACCCATAACTTCACCAGTCGACTTCATCTCTGGGCTAAGTACTAGGTCTGCACCGTAGAGTTTATGGAAAGGAAATACTGCTTCTTTAACAGATACATGGTCTTTGAGATGTGGTTTGAGTACACCATTATCTTCATAGACTATGTTGTTGTTATCGTAGTATTCAAGGGAGCTTTTTAGTGTCTCACCCATCATTACCCGAGTTGCAACTTTTGCAAGTGGCATCCCTGTTGCCTTAGAGACAAACGGAACTGTACGAGATGCACGTGGGTTTACCTCTATGAGGTAGATTTCATCTTGGTAGATTGCGTACTGAACGTTCATAAGTCCAACGACTCCAAGACCAAGCGCGATAATCTTGGTTTGCGTCTCAACTTTTGCTATCATCTCATCGCTCAAGTTCACAGGGGGAAGGGAGCAGGCACTATCACCTGAATGAATCCCTGCTTCTTCAATGTGTTGCATAACACTTCCAATGTAAACATCCTTAGCATCACAGATACAATCTACATCAAGTTCTATCGCTTGGTCTAAAAACTTGTCTATGAGAACTGGTGCTTCGTTTGAAACGCTGATAGCAAGTTCCATGTATTGTGCCAGTTCCTCTTGGCTATAAACGATTTTCATCCCTCGACCACCAAGAACAAAAGATGGGCGTACAAGAACTGGAAAGCCAAGTTTTTCAGCAATTGCTGGGGCTTCTTCTTTGGCTCGTGCAAGTCCATTCTCTGGCTGTTTTAGTCCATTTTTAATTACAAAGTTGGAAAAAAGTTCACGGTCTTCAGCTAAGTCAATAACTGCTGAGCTAGTTCCAGAGATTTTCGCACCCATTTTTGTCAGGCTATCTGCAAGTTTAAGTGGCGTTTGTCCACCAAAGTGTACGATGATGCCGTCAGGGTTTTCATTTTCAATCACTTCGCTCACATGTTCAAAGTCTATAGGCTCGAAGTAAAGCACATCAGATGTGTCGTAATCAGTTGAGACAGTTTCTGGGTTACAGTTATACATGATGGTCTCTATGCCCATCTCTTTAAGTGCAAAAGCAGCATGAACACAACAGTAGTCAAACTCTATCCCTTGACCGATGCGGTTTGGTCCACCACCGATGATGAGGACTTTTTTCTTATCTGACTTTCTGTTTCCATAAGGAATCTTAGATATGTTTGTAGTTGAGTAGAGGTATGGAGTAAGTGCTTGAAACTCTGCTGAGCAAGTATCAACTTCATTGTACTCAAGTCTTATATCCATATCTTTTCTAGCTTTGTTTACATCTGTTTCACTACAAGTGGTTTTTGAGTGTTTTGTAATGAGTTGAGCGATTCTTTTGTCACTAAATCCATCTACTTTTAAGTCTCTTAAAGCCTTAGCATCATCTAAAACATCTGACGTTATACTGGCTTCAGACTGAAGCATCTCTTGCATCTGGTACAAGAACCAAGGGTCTATCTGACATGTATCAAACATCTCCTCTATGCTCATTCCGCGACGAAAACCTTCAGCTACATAAAGGATACGGTCTGCATTTGGACGACGGATTTCATGTTTTACAAAATCCATATCTGCATCTATCTCGTTAAATCCACAAAGATCAGTTTCAAGTGAACAAAGAGCTTTTTGTATAGATTCTTTAAATGTGCGACCTATTGCCATTACTTCACCAACTGACTTCATGCTTGTACTTAGAGTATTTACAGCTTCTGGGAACTTTTCAAACGTAAAACGAGGAATCTTTGTAACTACATAGTCAATAACTGGTTCAAATGATGCCGGAGTACCTGTAATGTCATTTGTGATTTCATCTAGTGTGAAGCCAACAGCAAGCAGAGTTGCAACTTTAGCGATAGGGTAACCTGTAGCTTTTGATGCAAGAGCAGATGAACGAGATACACGAGGGTTCATCTCTATAACTATCATACGACCAGTTTTAGGACAGATACTAAACTGAACATTAGATCCACCAGTGTCTACTCCTATCTCACGCAAGATGTCAAAAGATGCATCACGCATGCGTTGGTACTCTTTATCTGTAAGTGTTAGGGCAGGGGCTACTGTGATACTATCGCCAGTATGGACACCCATAGGGTCAAAGTTTTCTATAGAACATACGATGATGCAGTTATCGGCTTTGTCACGGATAACTTCCATCTCATATTCTTTCCAACCAAGCATAGATTCCATAATTTCAATTTCACCTACAGGAGAAGCAGAAATTCCCTCTTCGGCTAACTTTTTAAACTCTTCCATATTATATGCTACACCAGAACCACCACCAGCTAAAGTGAAAGAAGCTCTAGAAATCACTGGAAAACCTATCTCTTTGGCTACTTGTATCGCTTCATCTACGCTATAAGCATTTGCACTTTTTGGTAGATCCATACCGATTTTTATCATCGCTTTATTAAAAGCTGAACGGTCCTCACCTTTATGGATAGCCTCAGGAGTTGCACCAAGAAATTCAACACCCTTAAGCATACCTTTTTCATACATGCTTGTAGCAACATTAAGAGCTGTTTGTCCACCCATAGTTGGAAGGACTGCATCTACGTTTTCTTTTTTGATGATTTTTGCGATGACATCTTCTTTGATGGGTTCGATATATGTGCGGTCAGCAAATTCAGGGTCTGTCATGATAGTAGCAGGATTAGAGTTGATGAGAACTACGCGGTAACCAAGCTCTTTTAAAGTCTTAACAGCCTGTGTTCCAGAATAGTCAAATTCACAAGCTTGACCGATGACGATAGGGCCTGAGCCAATAAGAAGTATAGTGTTTATGTCGGTGCGTTTTGGCATGAATAACCTTTATAGATATGTATGTACATAAAGTTAATTTATGATAATTTTTCGGCTATATATTTTTTCAAAATTAATGCTCGAAAATTACATAACTTTATGCAATAATTACGCGATTTTAGCTAAAAATCACTTAATATTTGATTACAAACTTAACGCACCCGCTTAATCATATGAAAATAATTTGGTTCATTTGAATCATAGTATGGTTTAATCTTTGCAGTTTGATAGCCTTGGGATCTTGTAATCGATATAATTTCTCCAACTTTTAGACCTTTATAGAAGATGTTATCAAGTCCAGATGTCCTGACAATATCACCGATATGTATCTCATGCCATGTTGGAATAAACTCTACAATTAAGTACTTTTCATTGTTTCCATGGGCAACCCCAGGAGCCATATCATCACCAATATATACAGCATATGAACATTTGATATCTTTGTTTAAAAGCGCTAGTGGCTCTGCACCTTTATCTATCACTATGCCTGCAACCATCTCTTTATAAATGAGTCCATAGATTTTTGAGCTATTGTACTCATCTACATCAAGCCAGAGCCTATTTAAATCACCAAATTTTTCATAACTGATGGTGCGAACAAGTTCAACTCTTGGATCGGCTGTAAAATTAGAGTGGTTGATGTTAAAAAGGTCTTTTACTTCTGATGCAAGCTGTTGCATCACAAGGTGGTTGTTCTCATATTTAGTCAGTTTTTCTTTTAATGTTTCTATCTCTTTAGCTTGTAAAAAATGTTTATCGATAGCATCGCCAGAATATTTGATAGTATTGTGATACGTTGATTTGATAGAATTAAGAGCATGAATGAAGGGCTCTTGAATAATGTTAGTGTAGTACAATGCACCCATAAAGAGTGCAATAAATATGAAAAAAAAGCCGAGTAGCTCTTTATTCATTCTCAAATAACTCTTGAAGTAGGTCTATCTCTTCGAGTGCACGACCAGTTCCACGAGCTACAGCGAGTAATGGCTCATCTGCGACAAAAACAGGAATCTTAACGATATCAGATAGATACTTGTCAAGTTGACGAATAAGTGCACCACCACCTGTTAAGATTATACCATGGTTTACTATGTCACCAGCAAGGTCTGGAGGCATTTGTTCAAGAACATCACGAAGTGCTTCACCTATCTCACGAAGAGGGTCTCGCATAGCTTCACGTGCATCTTCACTTGTTAACTCGATTGAGCTTAACAGTCCCTCGACTTGGTCCCGACCATTAACAACCATAAGAAGTTCTTCATCAAGAGCAACAGCAGTTCCGATGTTGATCTTAATCTCTTCAGCTACACGTTCACCGATAAGTAAGTTATACTTTTTACGAATGTAGTTGACAATAGCTTGGTCGATTTTATCTCCAGCTGTACGGATAGACTTAGAAAGTACAAGTCCCCCTAAACTTACAACACCTATCTCCGTAGTACCACCACCGATATCTACTACTAAGTTTCCTTGTGGATTCCGTATCTCAATACCAGCACCGATTGCCGCTGCCATAGGTTCTTCTATAAGAAATACTTCACGTGCACCAGCTGAAAGAGCTGATTCACGAACAGCTTTACGCTCAACCTGAGTAAGACCATAAGGTACACAGATGATGATACGAGGAGAGATTAATGAACTTCTGCCATGTGCTTTTTCGATGAACTTACGAATCATCTTTTCAGTCATATCAAAGTCAGCGATAACACCATCACGCATAGGACGTATAGCTTTAATATTTCCTGGGGTTTTACCCACCATCTCTTTTGCTTCATGTCCAACTGCTAGGACACGTTGTTGACCATATTTTTCAGTTTTGACTGCTACTACTGATGGCTCATTAATTATGATACCACGCCCTTTAGCGATTACAATTGTATTTGCTGTTCCTAAATCTATAGACAAGTCATTTGAGAAGAGTCCGATTAATTTGCTGAAAATCATCTGTTATTTACCTTTTATGCTGTTTTTTTTGTTTGTTTTTTGATATAAATCGGATCATCTCCATCCTCTATTACACCTTTGGTTATTACTACTTCATAGCCATCATATTCTGGAAGTTCATACATGATATCTATCATGTTTTCTTCTAAGATAGCACGAAGTCCGCGAGCTCCTGTTTTACGCTTTATCGATTTTTCTGCAATGGCTAGGAGTGCATCATCTTCAAAGGTTAACTTTACATTGTCGATAGTAAAAAGTTTTTTATACTGTTTTATAAGGGAGTTCTTAGGTTCAGTTAGGATGCGAACCATATCTTCTTCACTTATCTCACTTAAAGATGCGATGATAGGTAAACGACCAATGAGCTCAGGTATAACTCCATAGCTCACTAAGTCATCTGGTTCTACCATATCATAAGTAGTTTCTTGCTCATCTTTCGTTTTTTTCTCTTGTCCAAATCCAAGAACATTTTGTCCTTGTTTCTTTTTGAGAATATCGCTTAAACCATCAAAAGCACCACCACAAATAAAAAGTATCTCTCTGGTATTGATGCTAGTAAACTCTTGGTTTGGATGCTTACGTCCACCTTTTGGTGGGATGTTTACATCTGCACCCTCTATGATTTTAAGAAGTGCTTGTTGTACACCTTCTCCACTTACATCACGAGTGATAGAACGGTTTTCACTCATACGAGAGATTTTGTCTACTTCATCAATGAAAACGATACCTTTTTGTGCTTTTTCAATGTCCCCATCAGCTGCTTGGATGAGTTTTGTTAAGATGTTTTCAACATCCTCACCAACATACCCAGCCTCAGTAAGACTCGTAGCATCTGCTATGGCTATAGGTACATTTAAAACCCTCGCAATAGTTTGAGCCATAAGTGTCTTACCACTACCCGTTGGACCAATGAGGAGTACATTTGACTTTGCTATCTCTGTATCGTCATCATCTGTAGTGTTATTTTTAAATATACGTTTATAGTGGTTATATACAGCTACACTGAGAAGTTTTCGTGCACGCTCTTGCCCTATGACATACTGTCCTAAAAAGTCATTTAACTCTTTAGGTGTCATAAGTTTACTTACGGCTTCCACCAAATCATTTTTATCTTGTGTCTTAGCATCATCACCAAACATGATTTTATAAGCACTGATAACACAGTTTTTACAGATATAGACACCATTTCCAGCTATAAGAGGGTTTACCTCATTTTCTACGGCATCGCAAAAGCTACATTTTCTATGAATCATAAGTTTTTTCTTTCATATGGGATACCTCTTTTTGTTTTGAGTACAAAATCACAAAGGTCATTTACATAATGATTTTTTGTGGATTCTAAAATCTCACCAGCTGTATCTTTGAGAGGTTTTCCACTTTCAAAAAGTTCACGGTAAGCTGATTTCAACTCATTGATATCATCACGTTCTAAGTGACGTCTAAGTCCTGTAAGGTTTAAGCCTCTAAGATTTGCACGGTTACCTTCGGCCATGCAGAATGGTGGTACGTCTTGTGCAAGGGCAGAAGCTCCACCAACCATAGCATAATCACCAATATGGATAAATTGATGGATAGGTGTCATTCCACCTATTACAACAAAGTCACCAAGTTCTACATGCCCAGCAAGTGTAGCAGCATTTGCCAATATACAGTGGTTTCCTATGATAACATCATGACCAAGGTGCACATACCCCATAAAAAGGTTGTGATTACCTATAATGGTTTTACTTCCTCCACCTTTTGTTCCAGGATTAAAAAGAGTAAATTCACGGATAGTATTGTTGTCGCCTATGATGAGCTCAACATCCTCACCATTAAATTTTAAATCTTGAGGTATGGAACCGATAACGGCATTAGAAAATATTTTATTATTTTTCCCTAGAGTTGTTTTTCCACAAATAGATGTACTCTGTGCGATAGTTGTGCCATCACCTATTTTAGATTCACTAGAAATAAAACAAAATGGCCCTATCTCTACATCTTTACCAATAATTGCACCATCTTCTATGATGGCGTGAGGAGAAATCTTACTCATGTAGCCTACTTATCAACTATCATCGCTTTGAGTTCTGCCTGAGAGACCAAAACATCATCAACATATGCTTTGCCATCTAGCATCCAAATAGCACCTTTTTGTTTGATAACATTGATTCGGTATTCAAGTCTATCACCAGGTCTAACTGGTGCACGAAATTTTGCCTTGTCTATACTCATAAAATATACAACTTTATTAGCTGCTTCCTCTTTCGTCATATCCATACTTTTAAATGCTAAAATTCCACCAGCTTGAGCCATCCCCTCAAGTATCATAACTCCAGGGTAGATAGGGTGACCAGGAAAGTGACCTTGAAAGATATTATCGCCAATTGTTACGTTTTTAAATCCTGTTAGTGATTCATTTGGAGTGAGTCCTGTTACTCTATCGAGTAGTAAAAAGGGGTAACGATGTGGGATAATTTCTTGAATTTCTATAACATCCATAGTCATGAGTATAAGCCTTGTAAATAATTTTGCTTATTTTATCTAAAAAAAGATTATAGTTTGATTAGATGAGGATAATTTTTTCTTTGATGTCCTCATAAGTGGAAGCGTCTAAGTAGAGAGTGAGTTTAGCATCAGTAATTATCTCATCTAAGACTATGATTGGGGAAAGGTTGAGAATGTCCTTTGTGAGGTTGGTTCGAAGCATCATTTCTTCTTGAAAACTTGGAGGATTAAATAGAAGTGCTTTGACGTTTTTATAGCAAAGCTTAAAAAAATCATTATAACACTTTAATGTGATAAAAAGTATTTCTTCACGATTAAAATAGTGGATATTTTCAAAAGAATATTCAATTTTACCTTGTGCTTTTTTTCTTGGCAATGTTGAATATGAAAGTGCATAGGCTGGAATATCTTCTTTTTTGCCTTTGAGGAGTCTAAAATTAAATTGGCGATAGTTAAGAAACTTTTGTTTGATGATTTTATAGTTGATATTTTCATCTTCAAGCTGATTACGTCTTGTATAGAGTTCTAAGCGTTCCTCAATAGATGCTGGAAGCGTTTGGTTTGAAATAGGGCAAAACATCTCGTCCATAAGTTTATGTTGTTGTTCTCTTTGCATAGTTAAACCAAAAATACAACCACAATAGTCTTGACGATAGAGTTGTTCCTCTTTTGTAACACGACTTTGGTCTTGACTCCCTCCACCTTTTCTGTAGTCAACTGCTATGAATTCAACACCATGTTTAGCATAAAACTCATCGCCAACTCGTTTGAGTTGTTCTTGGGATTTAAGTGGACTTACGAGTAGGGTAGTAGTTATCTTCGTCTCGCCAATCTCTAAGGCTTTTTTTGCACTAGTTATGAAGCGTTTGTCAAAGCATACTTCACATCTCGCACCTTTTTCTGGTTCGTTTTCTAGTCCTCTAACAGCCTCAAGCCATGACTCATAATCATATTCACCTTCTAATAGGGGGATGCCGAGTTTTTTGCATGAGCGTTTTACGTCTAAAAGTCTGAGTTGGTATTCGGAGTAGGGATGGATGTTGGGGTCATAAAAAAAGCCGATGAGCTTTTCATCGGGAAATTCATATTGTAGCTTCTCTAAAAAGAAGTGTGAGTCAACACTACAGCAGATATGGACTAATATTTGGTTTCCTTTGTGGAAGTAGATTCCGTGTCAAGCACGGAATGACGGACTAGGATACGTCATCCTGAACTTGAGCCTTCGTCATCCTGAACTTGAGCCTTCGTCATCCTGAACTTGAGCCTTCGTCATCCTGAACTTGAGCCTTCGTCATCCTGAACTTGAGCCTTCGTCATCCTGAACTTGA
>JALSLR010000075.1 GCA_026988245.1 Sulfurimonas sp. | reverse complement strand
TAAGAAATTGGCATGAAATTTATCCCCAACTTTGTATATTTTTCAGCGAAATTATGTCAAAATATACGAAGTGATTTAGGAATAAGAGGTGGGTTTACACAGTTAGGTTTACACTCTCTGCGAAGATCAGTTATTTTTAAAATACCTCTCTATGCCATCAGCCATCCCCATAGCCATTTTTTTTCTGTAGTTGTTGTTCACTAATCTCTTTGCTTCTTTTGGATGTGTTATAAAACCAACCTCCACTAAAACAGCTGGCATCTGTGCTCCAACTAATACCCAAAAAGGGCCTTCTCTCACTCCACCATCGCATACACTTTTATAATGAGGGTTTAAAGAACCCAAAATTCCACGTTGTAAATCTATAGCTAACTTATGTGATGCAATTGTTTTTGCATGATTTAGAAACTTTAAAAAGCTCTGTTTAGCATACTTATTCATCTCAGATAAGTCAGCCTTATTTTCTTGAGCAGCAACCCCTTCAGCTCTTTTAGAACGAGAAGGAGATAAAAAATAGCATTCTATCCCCTGCACTTTTTTAGCCTTAGATTTTTCAACTGCATTTGCATGGATACTAATAAAAAGATCAGCTTTCTTTTTGTTTGCATATGCTGTCCGTCTGCTTAACTTTATGAAATTATCTCTATCTCTCGTCATGTATACTTTATAGCCACGAGCTTTTAAAATATCTTTTAAATGCAAAGCAACCTTTAAAACAACAACCTTTTCTCTGTATCTTTTATAACCGACTGCACCAGGGTCTTTTCCACCGTGACCAGCATCTATCACTATTATTTTGTTTTTATGAGTTCTTGGTGGTATATATACTTTATTGTAACGTACTATTTTGTTTCCTGTAGACATACCAATAGTAAGTTTTGCATTGTATCTATTGTATTTGACTTTCACTTTTATATCATTTTCTATGACTAACCTTAATATATCAGGCTTATACTGTGCAATCTTGATTCTTCGTATACCATTTTTTCTCAATGTTTGACTTTTTGATAACATAGATGCATGAATATCAAAAACATATCTATAACTTTTTTTCTTTTTATCATACAATGTAAAATATTTTATCTGAGATGCTCGCAGGTTTTTATCAAACTTTAAGATGAGTTTATCATTGTACCAAGATACATTTTTTAACTTATGAGACGATTTCACCTTGATTTCATACGCTTTACTAGGTATCTTATTTGCTTTTGGTATTGGCTTATTGTAAGAAGTTACTTTTTTAAAAGAAGAGAGTTCATTTGCATACTGAGAGACATCTATATGTAGTTTTTCTCCACTTGAGACAATACCCTTAAGTGAATTCTTTCGTAGTCTATCATCACTTTTCATTATAGAACGTAAATAAAGATTTTTATAATCATTGTAGGCACGAAACTGGTCACTTTTTGTACCAGTTTTCATATACTTATCTGCTCGCTTTAATATCTCCCCATTACTAAGACCAAATAATGATGTTAGTAAAAAAACTAAAACTAGAATATAGCGAATCATTATGAAATTATTCGCCTTTCGTTAATTTATCCATTAACTCTTTAACACTGATGAGTTTATTAAGTCTATATCCATTTGTTCCAGAAAAGAAAAGACCTGTTTCAAGGTTACCTTCATAGGCATCACTTAATCTATCTGCTATACAAAAGCCTACCGCTTTTGCCTCTTCTCCACGATTACAAGGTGCTACACAGTTACTGATACATTTGATAGCTGGTCCCTCACGACGTTCAACTAGTTCAGTAAGGTTTGTTCTTACCCCTTGAGCCGGATAACCAACAGGAGAAGCCATAAGTTGAATATCCTCTTTTTTAGCATCCATTAAAACTTTTTTTAAGTTTTCGTGAGCATCACACTCATGTGTCCCGATAAAGCGAGTCCCCATCTGAACACCAGCAGCTCCAAGAGAAATCATCTCTAAGATATCATTTTTATCCCAGACACCGCCAGCTGCTATTACAGGGATATCACCCCAATTAGCAGCTTCCTCAACTACAGGAGCCACTATATTTTCAAGCTGATTTTCTTCAAGGGCACATTGCTCGTAAGTAAACCCTTGGTGCCCACCACTCTTAGGTCCCTCTACTACTACAGCATCTGGAAGTCTGTTATAACGTTTTTGCCATCTTTTACAGATGATTTTCAAGGCTTTTGGTGAAGAAACAATAGGTACAAGAGCAACATCAGGGTACCCTTCAGTAAATTCTGGCATATTAGTTGGAAGCCCAGCCCCAGTAATGATGATATTAATCCCTGCTTCACAAGCATCTTTTACAACACGACCGTAATCATTAATAGCATAAAGTATATTTGCAGCAAGTGGTTTATCATCACCACAAATTTTTCTAGCATTTTTAACTATAGCATTAAAACCTTCTTTAGAGTAGAAACCCAAAGCATCCAATGGCTTACCAGCTACCAACTTAGCGGCATATTTTTTATCTTCATAATATCCTGTTCCAACAGAAGAGATAACACCAAGTCCACCCTCTTTTGAAACATTTCCAGCTAAGCGATCCCAAGAAATTCCAACACCCATTCCACCTTGAACTATAGGTTTTTGTATTTCATATTTTCCGATTTTAAGTGACTTGAAGCTCATTAGTTTACCTTTAGTTTTGCGAATTTTCTTTTTCCAACTTGCAGTATGTATTCACCACCTGTAAGTTGTAGTTGTATATCTGAGATTTTTTCTTGGTTTATTTTAACAGCACCTTGCTTAATATCTCGTCTTGCTTGTGAAGTTGATGGCTCTATGTTACAATCCACTAACGCTTTTGCAATCCAAATCTCTCCCTCACAAGAAAATTCTTGTATATCTGTAGGGATTTGACTTTTAGAATGAATCTTTTCAAACTCAGCTTTTGCTGAGGATGCATCCTCTTGTGAATGAAATCTAGCTGTAATCTCTAAGGCTAAATCTTCTTTTACTTTTTTAGGATGCAATGAACCATCTTCTACACCTGCTTTGAGACTCGCTATATCTTCAAGAGTACGTGTACTAAGTAATTCAAAATATCTCCACATCAAATCATCTGAGATGCTTAAAACTTTTCCAAACATATCATTTGGTTCATCTGTAACACCAATATAGTTAGCTAAAGACTTAGACATCTTTTGCACACCATCTAGACCTTCAAGAATAGGCATCATTAAAACGGCTTGTTGTTTTTTAACTTCATAAACTTTTTGAAGTTGTCTACCCATAAGAAGATTAAACTTTTGGTCAGTCCCACCTATCTCTATATCACTTTTAAGATGTACACTATCATAACCTTGAAGTAGTGGATATATAAATTCACTTACTGCAATAGGCGTTTGAGATGCGTATCTTTTTGAAAAATCATCACGTTCCAACATTCTAGCAACTGTTAGATTTGAAGTTAATTGTAACATACCAAGTGCTCCAAGAGCTTCTAACCATTCTTTATTATAAACTATCTCTGTTTTACTTTCATCTAAAATTTTAAAAGCTTGAGTAGTATACGAACTTATGTTTTTTGCTATATCTTCATTGGAAAGAACTTTTCTAGTAGCACTCTTTCCAGTTGGATCACCAATAGCTGCTGTAAAATCACCTATCAAAAATTGAACTGTAGCACCATATTTTTGAAATGTAGCTAATTTTTGAAGCAATACTGTATGACCTAAATGCAAATCTGGAGCTGTTGGATCAAAACCAGCTTTTACAGTGTAGGTCTTAGCCTCATCATAATAAGCTTTAAGCAACTTAATAATTCTTTCTTCATCAATGATTTCCGCACAACCTCTACGAATTTCGTTTAACGCAATCTCTAACATATATTAGTTTTCCTAATCTTTTTTATAATCTACAATTAACGGTAAGCATCGTCACTACGGACAAGATGAATCACCTTAATTTTTTGCTCTATTTTACCACGAAGTTTGTTAATATCAGCCTCTTTTGACTCAAATCCTATCTCACAATAGCGTGTTGACTCACTTTTATTTTTTCCTAGTTCAATAGAGTTAATATCTATATTTAATTTAACAAGATAATTAAGAAATTCGGCTAGGGTTCCTTTTCCACTATGTAGTGAAATAATCATATTATAATCATGGATACTCTCTTTTTCCCACTTCACAAAAACCATTTTTTCACCATCTATGAGCTTTTTATAGGCTTTTTTACACATTTTATGGTGCACATGGGTCTTACCCTTTTCAATAAATCCCATTATTTCATCGCCAGTTTTTGGATGACAACAATAGTCAAATACGACATCATTTACACTAAGAGCACTGTATATTGAGATACCTTTATGGGAAAAATGACGAATTTTAAATCTATGACGAGATAAAAAACCAGTAAAGCGATTGTTTTTAGAGATATCATATATATATCTATTCACCACTTCTTTAAGGTGGTCTACATCTGATGGTATACTAGCTTGCTTCGTACACTCTGATACTCGATACCACTCTTCTACCCTAGAGTTATTTAAATTCATCGCAGTTGCTATAATATTTATAGCGCTCTTAGCATCAATATCTTTAACACGTGCAGTACAATTATGCTTCATGTTGGTTTTTGCTTTTGAAGTTACAACTGCATCGATCCATGAACACCTTGTTATTAGTTGTTCATCTGTTAGTATTTTTACAATATCACCATTTTTAAGCTCCGTCAATAAAGACGATTTCGTTTTATTAACAAGTGCTGAAATAGCCTTATTTCCAACTTCTGAATGTACAGCATATGCAAAATCCAAAACAACCGCTCCTCGAGGAAGAGTAAAAGCTTGTCCAGTTGGAGAAAACACAGAGATATCCTCAGAATACAAATCATTCTTTATAAGTTCATAAAAATCTTCTACACTTTCATTTTGATAACCGAGATTATTTAGCCAATCAAGTTTAATACCATCAGCACCACTTTTATATTTCCAATGAGCCGCAACGCCTAGCTCAGCAGTTTGGTGCATTTCGTAGGTACGTATTTGCACCTCAAAAATTACTGTTTTATGAAATACAGTAGTATGAATAGTTTGATACCCATTGTCCTTAGGCACTGCAATATAGTCTTTAAATCTTGAAGACAGTGGTTGAAAATAAAGATGAATTAAACCAAGAATAGTATAACACTTTACCTTATCATCAGTAAGTATCCTGACCGCTAATAAATCTAGTACTTCATCTATGCTTACACCCTTTCTTTGCATTTTCAAGTGGATAGAATAACGGTGCTTAACGCGTGAAAGTATCTCAACATCATCTTCACAAAAACCATTTTTTACAAGCAAGGTGCTTATGGTCTTTTTAAATTCATCAAGCTTCATCTCAATAGCATGATAGTTTGTATCAAGATAGTTATCAATATGGTGTTTTTCTTCAACGAAAAGATACCCAAAGCTTAAATCTTCAAGCATATTTTTTAAAAAACTAATTCCCAAACGGTGAGCTATTGGGGCATAAACCACTAGTGTTTCTTCTGAAATTCGAATTTGTTTATGGTGAGGCAAGGCATCAAGAGTAAGCATATTATGTAATCTATCACATAGTTTAACAACTAATACACGGACATCTTTAATCGATGCTAAGAGCATTTTTCTAAATGAAAGTGCTGATACGATAAGTTTTTCATCAGAGTAAGAAGGGATAAGCTCATCATCTCGTATCTCATCTATCTTCGTGAGGCCATCCACTAAATGTGCTACATCAGCACCAAATACTTCTGTAATTTCTTCTTCTGTAACATCTGTATCTTCAACAACATCATGAAGAAGCGCTGCAATAGACATTGATACATCATTAGTGATAGATGCCACAATAGATGCCACAAGAATAGGATGAATAACATAAGGCTCACCACTCTTTCTCTCTTGTCCTTCATGGGCACGAATAGAATACTTTAGAGCAACTTCAAGTTCTACGGTATCATCAAAATGTGAGTATAAGTACTGCGCAGCTGAGTCAATAGTATGAAGATGTTTTACTTTCTCTATATCTACTTGGCTCAGTCCCAAAGTCTAGTCCTCTAAATCAACAAAACCTTTAATTTTCACAAGGCCTTCTGCGATTTCCATAAGTGCTAAGTCTGCTGCTTTTACACTTTTAGGGTCGATATTTAGTTTGCTTGTAGCCCCATTTAATAGCTCGTCCATTCTTTTTGCAACTGCCAATGCTAGTTGATAGTTATCCATACTTGGATTGTCTTGTAAAACTTTTGCTGTGAGTTCTTCTGTTTTCATGAGAGGAGTTCCTTTTGTTTATATTTAATTTTTTATTTAACTATTGAACAATTACTTAAATCGCCATTTATAATCTCCAATAGATTACCTTTAGTAAACATATCACATACAATAATTGGTAATGAATTATCTTTTGCTAAAGCTATGGAAGTATCATCCATAACCTTTATATGGTCAGTAAGCGCTTGTTCATACGTAATTTGATTAAGTTTTATAGCATCTTCATATTTTGCAGGGTCTTTATCGTAAACACCATCTACTTTTGTTGCTTTTATGACTATCTCTGCACCAATTTCAACTGCTCTTAAAGTTGCGGCTGTATCAGTTGTAAAGAAAGGATTTCCAGTGCCAGCTGCGAAAATAACAACACGACCTTTTTCTAAATGACGTACAGCTTTACGGTTAATGTAAGGCTCTGCAATTTGTTCCATTTTGATAGCAGTTTGCATACGAACTTCAAGTCCAGCATGTTCACAAGCTTCTTGCATAGCTACACCATTGATAACAGTAGCGAGCATACCCATGTAGTCGCCAGATGTTCTTTTGATAATTCCATCTTGAGCAGCAGTTACTCCACGAATGATATTACCCCCACCGATAACGATAGCTACTTCTATACCATCATCTATCAAAGACTTTATCTCTTGAGAGATATAGTTTAATATCTGAGTATCGATACCATGACCTGCTTCACCTGCAAGAGCTTCACCTGAGAACTTCACTAAAACGCGTTTTGGAGTCATGTATCAACCTTCGGTCTATCTCTTACGAAATAAGCTTATATTTTCGCGAATTATACATAAAGAAGCCTTATAAAGCTATTAACCCTTCAAGTTCTGAAAAAACCACAGCTCTTTTTTCCTCTTTGCTTTTAAGTATTGCTTCAAGCATAAGGGCTAAGTTTTCATCTACATTTGGAACAAGTTTTCTTATATCTTCAAGTTCTTCATTTTTCAAAACATTTGTAAAACGTTCATAAGCAGAATATGCTTCTTTTTTTGATAGCTGATAATACAGCTTACGACCAAGTTCAAAAACTTCGAATTCTTCATTTTTGCCTGTTTTTGATTTTTCATTAAAACTAAGATGTAGGTCTATGTTTTTCAAACGCATATAAGCATTAAGTTTCATTACAAAACCTACTTTTGCTAAAGAATGTCTACTTAATACTCTCTCATTAAAACTCTCGAAATTTTCATTTTTCGTTTTAAGCTTTTTATATTCAAGCATAATAGATTCAACATAATAACGCGCATACTTTAATGGTGCTGACTTGATGACAGTATGTCCCTCTTGTCCTTCACTTATAAGCTTTCCACCCATAGAGATATGTACACCATCAACAGCTTCACCCTCTAGCTTTGCTTTACAGCCTTCAAAACCAATATCTGCTAAACCATGAATACCACAACCTTTTACGCAGGCTGACCAATACATCCTAACTCTTGAGTTTTCCAAAGGCACATTAGCATCTAAGTAGTTCGCCATATCGATAGCATCATTTTTATTTTCTATCACGCCAAAAGGGCAATGCTCGGTTCCTGCACATGCTATTAGGTGATTTAAGTAGGGAGTATTTACACTTTTATAAGTCTCAAAAAAATCTTCTTTTAAAAGTAATTCAGTATCTTGGACACCCATAATATACAAAGACTGTTCCATATCTAGTCGTATTTGCTTGTTTCCATACACTTCACTGAGTCTGGCTACTTTTATAAGGGCACTCCCCTCAAATATACCCGAAGGCACTACTACATGTAAAGAGAAAGTCCCATCACGAAGCTGTACACGTCCATGGTCTGGATCACTAAAGTCTAACTTAGTCATAGACTCTCCAGATTTTGCGAAGTCAATACTAGATTTTTTTCGAATAGCTTGGGCGAACTCTTCTATCCCTACAGCTTCAATCAAAAAATACAAACGGTTTTTATTACGGTTATCTCGAAAGCCATACTCTTTAAAGATATCTATAGTTGCACTAAATGCAGCTAAAACTTCTGATTCATCTTTTAAAAATATATCTGCATTTTTCCCCACTATTCCAACTTTTCCACCAAGGTACATGTTAAATCCATACACACCATCTTTTTGTGCTAAAACAAAAGATATATCATGAGAGTACACATTACATCTATTTGAAAAAGAACCAGTAATAGCAGTGTTGAATTTTCTTGGAAGTGTAGATATCCACTCTTTTTTATAGAGGAATAAGTCTTGAAGCTTTAAGAGTATTTGATGCGTAGGAAGAACGTTGTCAAATGCCATATCATCAAGGGGATCGCACATGATACTTCTAATGTTGTCTACACCTGTTTGGTATCCATCTATACCAACAGCTTCTAGTCTTTTTATAATTGTTGGTAAATCTTCAATTCTTAGATAACGAAGTTCACACTGTTGTCTTGTTGTTAGGTCAATATAATTTTTACCAAATTCTTGAGCACATTCACCTATAACCCTTGCTTGGTCTGATGTCAAAAAACCACCAGATGTACGAAGCTTTAGCATAAAACGTTCAGGGGTAGCTGGTCTATCATAAATTCCAAAACATTTCAAAAAATACTTTTTATCTTCATCAGGGATAGACTCATATCCATTTTGAGCATACTCTTGTAGTTTATCATAAGCTTCTTGAGGGGTTTTAAGCTCTTTTACTTTTTCTATTTTATTTAATTTTTTAGCTCTTGCTTCGTAGGCTTGTTGTAAGGCTTCCATTTCTCAAGCTCCATAATAATAATTTATTTATCTTTATAATTATAGTCATTATTTAGGCATTTAACAAAATATAGTGATTATTTTTTCTACAACATGATATTATATTTAAGTTTTAGTATTATACAATACTAAATATCACATGTGGGGTCATATGAAAAAACGAATAAAAATCAGACAAGACACATTAAACTCACTTATAGTAGATACTATGAAAGATGCTGTTGATCAGTATATGCTTATAGACAAGCGCATACTCTCTATAGACACAAAGCTTAAATTTAATCTTTATACCAATTATGAGCCAACAAGCATATCACTTTTCTTACAAAGCTATGATGTAATCGATGAAACTGTAAAAAAAAGACTTTCACAAATAGAAGATGTTTTTGCTAAAAAAACGGATAAAAATAAATATGACTCTTTTTTAGAATCAAATATACAAGATATTCTTCAATACGATGATTTAAGCATGGAAGAAAAAACTGATATTATCTATGAGTCCTCATCAGATTTAACGCAGTCACTTTACGCCAATCCAAATGCCTTAAAAAATGCTAAACGCTCAAAAAACATTGTAGCTCCCGTTTTGGAAAGTATCTTGTATCATAACAACACTGTCTCCTCTTATATGAAAATCATAGAATATGACTATTATACACATACACATTCACTCAATGTTAGTATC
The DNA here is from genome assembly GCA_026988245.1 of Sulfurimonas sp. GTDB lineage: Bacteria > Campylobacterota > Campylobacteria > Campylobacterales > Sulfurimonadaceae > Sulfurimonas. The sequence goes on along the minus strand of JALSLR010000075.1, from coordinate 33,206 downwards.
TATGCCTTATGTTTAGGAGCTTGGCTAGAATTGAGCGAAGATGAACTCAAAGTACTCGGGCGTTCTGCTCTTTTACATGACTTAGGAAAGAGTAGCATTGATCCAGATATAGTCAATAAACCAAGCAAACTCACTCAAGAAGAATATGAGATTATGAAAGATCATCCAAGTTTTGGTTATGAAAGTGCTCAAAAAATAGGGATAGAAGATGAATTACTCCTAGATGGTATCCGCCATCATCACGAAAAGTTAAATGGACTTGGCTACCCAGATGGTCTTAAAGGAGATGAAATCAGTCAGTTTGCTAGAATTATTGGTGTTTGTGATGTTTTTGACGCACTTACAACAAAACGTTCTTACAAAGAGGGAATGAAATCTTTTGAAGCACTAGCACTTATGAAAAAAGAGATGAGTGAACATTTAGATATGGATATAGTAAACTCTTTCATTAAAATGTTACACCAGTAAATTTGGTAAAAATATTTTAAAGAGCGTACCGCTATTTATATTTTCACATTCTATTGTTCCACTTAAATGTTGGGTAATAATATTTTTCACCATATAAAGACCTATACCTGAACCATCTACCCCTTTGGTAGTAAAATTCAAATCAAATATATTATCTTTAATGGTATCATTAATCCCTCCAGCATTATCTTCAACAGATATATAAATACCATTATCTCGTTTTTTGATATTTAGTTGTATAATACCATCAATCATTTTTGCACTAGAAGCGTCTATACTATTTTGAAACAAAACCAATAATACTTGCGCGACTTCATTAACTAAAGTTTTGAAAAATTCTTTTTCATTTTCAACATTAACAATCAAGACTACTGCTTGTGATTTTAACATTTGTGATGTTAATAAATTTACTTTTTTCAGTAAGTCTAAGATGGTAGCATTATCAAAACTATTTTTTGGTTTAAAAAAACTTTTATATTCATCTATAGTTTCACTTAAACTATGTACATATCTATCGATATTTTCAACAGAGTTCAACACCTTAGCATCATCTAAAGTACCCAGTTCAACTGCCATATTTAAGTCGATACCGGTTGCATTTATAGCACTAAGAGGCTGCTTGAGCTGATGAGTAATCATAGAAAATGCTTCACCCATTTGCGCCATTTTAAACTGCTGCAATAGTATAAGTTCTTTTTCTTTATTTTTTTCTCGAATGAAAAGTTGATTTTTTACACGAGAAAGAAGTTCACGAGAATGAAAAGGTTTTGTTACATAATCAACTCCACCAACCTCAAAGCCACGGCTCACTGACTCAACATTATTATCTGCTGTTAAAAAGATTATAGGAATATCTTTATATTTTGGCATCTTTTTTATCTTTTGGCAAGTTTGAAACCCATCTACTCCAGGCATCATAACATCTAGCATTATTAGGTCGAATTCATCATGAGGGAGCATCTCTAAGGCTTCTTCTCCAGAAGTTGCAAATGTAGTATCATACTCATGAAGCACAGCTGCTATTAACTGTATGTTTTTCACTATATCATCTACGATTAAAAGTTTCATTTTCACTCCATTAAATTGCTATATTTGTTAACTTTGTTAAGATTTTTTTTATCATCTCTATATCAAAAATCTTAATAGAGTTTTCAAGGTTTCTTATAGTGTCTGCCAGGTCATCAAGTTGATATTTAATAGAAAATTTAAGCATTCTAGATGACAACTCAGATAACTCCTTAAAATTATTTTTTTTCTTTTGTTCTAATAGGTTGGCATAAAATTCATTATGATAGATACTTTTTACATCATCTCCTAGGTACAAGGATTTTATCTCTTTTGGTTTAAGCTCAAGCGCTTCAACACTATCTAAATCCAAAAAATTCGCTATAGAATCCATAAAAATTTCATAAACGAGCGGTTTATATACAATTTCGTCAAATCCATGCTTCTCCTCACTCTTAACATCGTCATAAACAGATGCAGTAATAGCTATAATTGGGGTTAGTTTATAACTAAGCCTATCTCTAAGTGCCCTTGTTACTTCAGGTCCATTTTTCATTGGATTTCTAAGGTCTATGAGAATTAGATTTAGTTCTATTTTATCTATATATTCTAAAGCTATTTCAATATTATGTGCCTCGACAATCATTATATTTTGCTCTTGCAATATACCTTTTATAAGTTCGCGATTTTCTTTATGCTCATCTATTAGTAATATATTTGCTTCTTTAAAAGCATACACCTTAGTAGAGTTCTTTTGAATTGTGAAATTATTAGAATATTTTATATTTTCTAGATGAAGGGAAAAGGTGCTTCCCTTCATCTCTTTTGAAGTTAAACGTATCTCGCCACCTAGTTTATTTGCCAATCTTTTACAAATTGCAAGACCAAGCCCTGTCCCTCCAAAGGAGTAATTTTGATACTTTTGTTGTTCAAAATTTTCAAAAATCTTTTCTTGGTTTTCTTTTGCTATGCCAATCCCTGAATCAACAACATAAATGTTTAAGGTCAAATAATTTTCATCTTTGTAGACTAAGTCTATTAAAATGTTAACAAAACCTTTATCGGTAAACTTTACCGCATTACCAACCAAGTTCAGAAGTATCTGTCTTATTCTTACCTCATCACTATAGATGAGTTTTGGTATATCACAAGAAAAATCAATCATAAAATCTAAACCTTTTGTTTGAATGGCTAAAGCAAAAACCTGTTGCACCTCTTCTAACAACTGTTTTAAATTGAATGGTTTTTTTTGTACACTTAATTTTCCAGCCTCTATCTTAGACAAATCAAGGATATCGTTTATAAGACTCAGTAGGTTTTTGCCACTTGATTTTATTGACTCTACATAAGAGGCTTGCATATCTTCTAGTTCAGTTCTCTCTAGCAATTCTGTGAAACCAAGGACTGAATTCATAGGGGTACGTATCTCATGAGACATATTTGCCAAAAACTCTGTTTTACTCCGAGAAGATGCTTCAGCTTTTTCTTTGGCTTTTGCTAAGTCAATTTCCATAAATTTGAGTTCATCTATACTTTTAAGAAGAGCGTGTTCTGTTTCTTTTCTTTTACTAATCTCTTTTTTAAGAGCAAATATGAAAATAAAAAGGACACTAAGTACAATTAAAAAAATTAATATAAAAATAATCATTTTTAATTGTATCTGATTATAATTAGTTATATCTTAATAGTTTGCTTTTCTAGTAATTTTACACCTTCATATAAGGTTTTCATATGTTCTATCTCACCGCTTATCACTTCTTTTTCAAAAACTAGACCATCTGGCTTAGCATCACTATGCAACTGTATCGCAGTTTGTTTAAAGTTTGGTTCCCCTGACTTTGGACAGAAACTATCGTTTGTTAGTGTATTTATTAGCTGAGTATTATAATGAAATGGTACAAAAACATTTGTTGGGGATACACTTGCAGTTACTCGTACTACTACATCTTCTATACGTCCACGAGCAGATGAAAGAGAAATTCTATCTCCACTTTTCACTTCTAGTGTCTTAGCATCATGTGGGTTTATATCTACCCAAGCCTCCGGTGCTAGGTCGTTGAGTATACCTATATCTGCTGTTTTTGTGCGTGTATGCCATTGTTCAACTGTACGACCAGTATTTAAGATAAGAGGGAACTCTTCGTTTTGCGGTTCAGCCATAGGGTACCACTCTAAACAAAGTAGCTTTGCTTTTTTATCTTGAGTACGAAAGGCTATATCTGGAGAGTAAAGTCTTTTTGTTCCCAATGGTCTCTCTTCGTTACAAGGCCACTGAATACCACCGTGCTCCTCTAAAAGTTTGTAGGTAATACCTGAATAATCACACAGTTGACCTTTAGTGATTTTTTTAAATTCATTAAAAGCATCAAGAGGTTTATTCCAATCTTTAAACAGTAAATCATGCACACCGTAAAAATACTTAGAAAAATCAACAATGATGCTAAAGTCACTTTTAGTATCACCAACTGGTTCTACTGCTTTATTGGCTCGGTTACATCTACGCTCAGAGTTTGTGTAAGTTCCCTCTTTTTCACCCCATGTAGCTGCTGAAAAAACTACATCGGCGATTTGAGCAGTATCTGACATAAAAGCATCTTGAACAACTAATAAATCTAGTTTATCAAAGATTTTACGAAGTTTCTCTTGGTTAACAAAAGAAACTAGAGGATTTGTTGCAACTATCCAAAGTGCTTTTATCTCACCTCTGTCTATGGCATCTATAATCTCTGCGTATTTGTATCCACGCTCAGTTGGGATTATCTCAGTAGGTACATTTACTATATCTGCGTAGTCTTGTGTAGCTTGGTCATCACCAAAGTTTCTATACCCAGGCAAAGATGATGTAAAACCACTCTCTCGTGTCCCCATAGCGTTACACTGACCCGTGATACTAAAAGGTCCAGCACCCTCTCGACCGATATGTCCAGTAAGTAGGTGTAAGTTGATGATAGCACTGACCGTATCAGTCCCCATAAAGGACTGGTTTACACCCATAGTCCACGCAGAGAGTACTGCATCTTGTGATGCAAATTGACGTGCTAATTCATACAATGTTTTTACATCTATACCTGTAATATTTGCTACCTCTTGTGGTGGATAATTTTGTAAATGTTTTTTTAACTCTTTATAGCCATTCGTATTTGCCGTAACATAACCCTCATCTTCCCAGCCTTGTTCTATCACAATATATGCTAAACCATTATAAAGAGCTAAGTCCGTACGAGGTTTTATCGGTACAAAAGTATCTGCCATTTGTGATGTTTTTGAAGCACGAGGGTCTATCACTATGATGCGAGGTTTGTTTTTATTTTTAGCTATGTGAAGCTTGAGTATAGGGTGATTATCTGCTATATTTGCACCTATAAGAAAGATACAGTTTGCTTTTTCAAAGTCTTCGTAAGAACCTACTGGTCCATCACTACCAAGTGATTGCTTATAGCCTACAACAGCAGAAGCCATACAAAGCGTTGTATTTCCATCATAGTTATTCGTTTGAAGTCCAAGTTGGACAAACTTACCAAGGGTATAAAATTCTTCGGTTAAAAGTTGCCCACTCGATATAACACCAACAGCTTTCTCTCCATGCTCTTTTGCTATACGCTTAAACTCTTTACTTACCTTTTTATATGCCTCATCCCAAGTAGCATCTTGCAAGACTCCATCTTTTTTTATGAGCGGATTTATCACTCTGTTTTTAGAGTTGATAAGCTGATGTTCACTTAAACCTTTTGGACAAAGTGTCCCTTTATTTACAAAGTGTTTTGGGTCACCCTTAGTATAAACTGCCTTACCATCTTTTACTCCGATGTATAAACCACAACCGACGCCACAATAACCACAAGCTGATTGCACCCACTTGTCTGGTTTTTTTTCATCACTAATCATTCCAAAAATTGGGTCAGAGGAAAGTTTATACTTCTCTTCTTTTATATCAAAACCTAAAAAATCTTTTAACTTACTTATCATAGTGGCTCTTTAATATTTAATTGTTATAATTTTAGCACAAAAGATGATTGTAAAACTATTTTATTGTCTATATTTTAGACTTCTTATGTAACATAGATTCTGAATCAAGTTCAGAATGACGGTTTGTTTAGAATGACAAGCTATGGTGTTGCTCGTCATTCCAAACTTGATTTGGAATCTACTTGTTTCATGATGAGCAATAGCTCTATGCGTCATTCCAAACTTGATTTGGAATCTACTTGTTTATCATGAAGAAAGAAGTTTATTAATCACGAGGAAGTAATTATGAAAAAAATGATTTTCACTCTTAGCATCATACTACTAAGCACATACATCCACGCCTACACTATGGAAGATTTTGAATTTTACACAGAAGCTTGTAAAAGAGATGACGCCATTAGTTGTTCACATCTAGCAATCATCTACGAAGAAGCAAAACTAGTCCCTCAAGATATGAAAAAAGCTCAAAAACTCTACACAAAAGCATGTGGTATGGACTACGCCTTTGCCTGTCATAATGTAGCTATAATTTACTCAAATAGTGACAATAAAGCCTTAAAGAAAATAAGTTTAAAGTTTTATGAAAAAGCTTGTGAAGATGGCTACTCTGAGTCGTGCATATATCTAGGAAGACTCTACCGTGATTCCCACACCCTAGATAGAGACTACAAAAAAGCAAAACTTATGTTTTCTCTGGCTTGTGATGCTAACAACCGCCTTGGTTGTAAAGAGGAAAGAATTTTAAAAGAAGCTGGTTACTAAAACTAGCCTCTTTGTTTTCCCACAAAAAACCCACCAGCCATTCCAAGTGGGACTACAGTTACATAAAATAAAAACCTATCACTTATCTCACTACTAAACATCAGAATAAGTGCTAATGTAAAGATGATGCTAAGGGTGATGATACTCGCAGAACCAACTAAAATCATTATCAATAAAGGCAAAACAATAGCACCACTCATCAATGATGCTAAGCGAAATATTTGTACATTTTTAAAGTTTTCATCATAAAGCCTAGCAGTCCGTTTGAGTTGATACTCATTGACATTCGCATTTTTAAGACTTCTTTTATCTTCATAAGTAAAGAAAAGTTGGGCTAATGCACCAAGCATCGCTATACTAAGAAGAGGTAAGGCAACTTCTCTAAAACCTAAGATAACAACTATAAAAGCCAGTAAAAATACTCCCATATATGTGACACCAAAAAACTTTAGATTTGTCGTGATTCTATCCCATGATGGTCTTGCTTTTATGCGATAAATCATACCTTGCGCATAGATACCATACACCCCTACAACTAAGGTAATTAACTCGACTAAAAGTATCAAAGCCTTTGGTGATGCTAAGAAGTAAAGAAGAACAATGACATTCATTAACATAGTAAAAACCCCTAAAGCTAAAGCCTCACGAGAGAGCCAAGATGTTTTGATGTTCTTCATAGCAGTCATTGCTAAAAATGGGCGACCAAGATGGAGTGCTGAAAGAGGGAGACCAAGAGCTGCTGGAAGCATTACTAAGAGCGCCATTACCCAGTTCACCTCTGCAAAGCCAAACAGACTCATAATTTCGCCTAAAAACAGAGCGAAAAAACCACCAAGAGATATTTGAGTAAGTACAGTCATAAAGACTAAGGGTATCTCAGAATGGTTAGGTTTAAGAAGATGCTCATCTATCTCTTTTAAATCCTCTGGCAGTTTATCTGGTAATGTATATCTTGTCGTTGAGTTTGTAATGGTAGCGTCTGGAAGAAATGGCATATTTGCCTCTTTGTGCATATCTTCATCCAACCACTTTTGTACATTTACCACTTCTATCTCTATAGCTCCTGATGGACATGCTTGAACACAAGAGGGAGTTTGTCCAACTTCAAGTCTTTCATGACACATATGACACTTCGTAACGATATTACGCTCAGGATGAAACTGAGGCACTTCATAAGGGCAGTTCCAAGTACAGTATTGACACCCTATACAAGTATCATCATCATGCACAACTATACCTGTTGCGTCTATCTTGATGTAGGAGTTAGTAGGACACCCTTTTAAACATTCTGGATCTATACAGTGGTTACAAGACATCGAATTAAACATTTGAGTAAAAGCAGGAAACTCTCCACCCTCCATCTCTCCAACTCTTCGCCATTTTATATCTGCTGGGTTATTATTTTGCTCATTACACGCAACTTCACAACATCTACAACCCACACAAGCTGTAGCATCAAAATGAAAACGGTACTGTTCACCCTCTTGAAGTTCTGATGGCTTTGCTATGTCAATGGAATAGTTACCACACTGCATCCCTGTGTCAGCTTTGTGGTCTATAAAACTTTCTAATGGTGTTTGCAAAACAATCCTTATTGCATAAAACTCATAATTTGTAGGAGAGAGTTTTATGTACTTATTATTTACGAATTATACACTGTCTTAGATGCTAAAACCAAAACTTTATGGACAAAAAATAATCACTAAGATTTATGTTGCTTTTTAGAGTAAAGTCTTTCTCTTTTAATTTTGAGTCGCTCTTTTATATCTTTTATCTTATTTATCTCTTTATCATCAAGATTTACACTTGTACTTTGTATATCTTCACCCTCTCTAATATCCAACATGCCAGACTTACTCATTCCAAGTTTTTGTGAAGGGAAGACACTTCTATGTCCAGTTATAAGAAAGCTTATCACTGCACTTAATGCCGCATAATGTGCTATCTCCACACCAAAGAGTTCAATCGCCATAACAGTAGAAGCTATTGGTGCATTTGTTGCACCAGCTAAAACACTCACAAAACCAAGTGCTGCAAAGATGGCTATATAATCACCATTGCCAATAAAATGCCCAAAAAGATTTCCACTCGCTGCTCCTATATAAAAGACTGGGGTGATGATACCACCACTTCCACCAGACCCTAAGGTTATAGACGTAAATAGAGTCTTCAATAAGAAAGTATACCAAGGTAAATCTTGCGGGAAACTTTCCGTTGGGTTAAGGGCTTCTTTTATAGTACTCATACCAAGTCCCAAGTAACTCTCTCCAAAATAAAGTGTTAACAGAACAAGAATAAAACCTCCTAAAAAAGCTTTTATATAGACATTTAATTTTATTTTTTTAATTAATTTTGCTGTTTTAGTAAGTGAGGTCACTAACAAGTCTGATACCATTCCAAAAAACAAACCAGCTAAAATCACATAAAAGATAAAAGGCAAATCAAGAGCTACTGCTTGATAAAATCGAACATCATAGTAGGTGTATTCAATCCCCATAAACTGCGTAGTCATAAAGGCCGCAAAACCTGCTATAAATGAGGGTAAAAGTACATCATACATTATCACACCAATAATAAGAACTTCAACACCAAATATTGCCCCTGCAATAGGTGTCCCAAAAACAGAAGCAAAACCTGCACTTATCCCACAAATGACAAGCTTTTTTCTATCATTTTTTGAAAAATGCAACCAACCAGATATCATAGAAGCTACTCCAGCCCCTATCTGAGCTCCAGGTCCCTCTTTACCCACTGAACCACCAGCGAAGATAGTTGTTAATGTTGCAACAAGCTTAATAGGGATTACTTTTACATCTATCTTTGCATCTTTTTTATGGACAGCTTCTATCACTTTTTCTGTACCGTGTCCCTCCGCAGTCGGTGCAAACTTTTTTATAAGCCAGACACTTAAAACAAAAGCCAAAGGAAGAAGATAATAATAGTGAAAATAGCCTGAAGTAAAAGTAGATTGATAGTCTTCTGCCATCTGAATACTTCTTAAAAAGAAAGTGATGACAAAACCTATGATAATACCTACTACACTCGAGAGAAAAATCCACTTAGATACACTTAGAAAAATTGCAGTTTGTTCAGTGAAGTGTTTTTGCATACTTGCCTCGGTATTGTTATTTTTTTTGATTATAACTCTTTTTAGGTAAATGTTGTTTCAATGCCGCACATACCTTCGTTCCCTCATCCATCGCAAAATCAATGGCATACTGACTTCTGCCCTTATGTGTAACTGTACCATTAAACCCTTGAGAAATTTTGTATGCTTCACCTTTAGTATAGGGAAAAGCGACTTAAAAACATTAAAAGACTTAGAAATTTACTCATAGGAGATTATACACTTTTTGATTAATTATTGAGCATAAAACTTAGTTTAAAAGAAACTTTCATGATATAATTAATCTAAAAAGAAGAACTATGTTCAATAAACTAGCCAAAAGCTTACGCTGGGTTATCCTTGCAGGGATGCTCTATACTCTCTACACAATTATGCTCAAAGATGAAGTAGAATTTAAGAACCAAACGGATGAAGCTACGCTTATTAAGATGGCAAAAAATACGAATAAAAGTCTTGATAGATTTACCATCAACAAACAACTCATCAAGCTATTTCCTAATAATGCTAAGCATCAAGCTAGTTATGAAGCAAGTGTACGAGAACAAGCCAACAAACTCGTTGATGCTCATGAGAAGATGCTCTACCCAATGCCCCTAGGAAATTACCGCTATGTCAAAAATGTACGTTTTGCAAAAGACAAAAATGGACAATATGCCATAGTACTGAATATGACAAGTGTTTTTGACACAAAAATTGATGCTAAGACTCAAAAAACTTTAAAGGAAATGCTTAACATCACACATAATGGAATGTACCAATACTACGGTTTTAAAAAAATGCCACTCCTTATAGTTCCAACATTTAATTCGCTTGATGAAGTTGAAATCATAGACTTAAACAGAAGTACATTAGAGTTACGAGAACTAGAGATAGATAATCCACAATAAATAACCGTTCAATAGCACCGTAACCATCTCGTTATCTAGTCGTAACATTCATCTAACTTTTAGTATAAAAGATATAAAATATAGGTAAGTTGTTGCTACTAGTAGCAAGTACTTAAATAAACTAAAGGGTCAATCATGGCAAAAGTACTAAAGAAAAAAGTTGTTAAATCAGTTGCGAAAAAAGCAGTTAAAAAAGCAGTAGCAAAAAAAGTAGTAAAGAAGAAAGTAGCAAAAAAAGTTACAAAAAAAGTAATTAAAACAGCTACAAAGAAAAAACCAACAGCGAAAAAAACAGTAAAAAAGATTGCTAAAAAAGTAGTAAAAAAAGCAGCTCCAAAAAAAGTAACTACAAAGTCTAAGAAAAAATAACACTTTTTCTTGATACATGAAACAATCTAAACCTTACTAACTAGTTATAATAAACAAAATATTAGTATTGGTTTAGGAGTGTTTTATGAGTTATTTTTTAAAAGTTGGTGTGTTTTTATTTGTATTACTTTTTAGTGTGTCCTTACTTTTACCTCATAAAGCAAGAAAAATATATGATGATAACGAACTCAGGCAGATGGTCTTAGCTCGAGGATTAGCTAGTACACCAAAAAACAAAGCAGAACTTTTCAAACTACATAAAAATGATGTAAATAAACTCTCTTACGCTAAGATAAAACTTGGTAAAGAACTCTTTTTTAATAAAAATTTATCTAAGGGTAAAGATGTAAGCTGTTCTACTTGTCACTCGATGAGTAAAGATTTAAATGTTAAAACTCTATACTCCAACATGCTTACTTCTAAAACAAATGATGCTAATGACTGTGTAATATGTCATTTAAGTGACCAAAGTGGTACAGATAGACTTCTTAGTTCTTTAGGCTCACAAGGCACTCCCCACCCTTTTTCTTTAAATACTCAAAGTATTTTAAACACCTCTCTTGCAAAATATCTAACCTGGGAAGGTAATGTCAAAAGCGTAGAAGAACAAGCAAGACTTAGCATCATATCGCCACATAAACTAAACCTATCTGAAGATGAACTCATAAAAAGAATGACGGCAGATAAAAAGTATAAAAAACTTTTTCTTAACGCGTTTGAGAAAATAAACTTGCAAAACACATCATTGGCTTTAGGTGCATACGTTAAAACGCTTATAACAAGAAGTGCTTATGATGAGTTCTTAGATGGAAACAACTCAGCAATCTCTCAAGAGGCAAAAAATGGACTATCAAATTTTGTAAGATTTGGCTGTAATGGTTGTCACGCTGGTATTACAGTTGGTGGACAAAGTATACAAAAATTTCCTGTTCGTGCTTATAACTCCATCATGGATGTTACAAACTCTTTTCAAAATGATGGAAGAGAAGTAGGCTCCTTTGGTTTTAATGACGGAGTAGCACACTCATTTCCTTTTGAAAACAAGGGTGGGTATATGGGTAAAGAAGGTAAACAACTATTTCGAGTCCCAATACTTAGAAATGTAACAAAAACATCACCCTACTTTCATAATGGCTCAGTTAAAAAGCTACGAGATGTTGTTTTTTTGATGGCTAGACATCAAGTTGGCATGAGCTTAACAAACCAGCAAACAGATGAAATCATAGCTTTTTTAAAGTCACTCGAAGGTGACATAGTAGAATTTAACATAAAAAATGGAGATATATAATGAAAAATATACATATGAAGATATACATTATTTTAATGTTTGCAAGTGGTATTTTTCAATTAAGCGTATTTAATATAAGCTGGGAATATTTTAGAATTATTCAAGCTACACACATAGTAAGTTCAGCATTTATAGCTGTTTTTCTTTTAGTACCATATGTAAACTTACACACTTACGAATACATGATAGTAAAAAAAGCAAAAAGTGCTAGTGGTATTATCTTAGGATTTTTATTGTTTTTGATTGTCCTTAGTGGGTTTTACTTGTTTATAGTTGGAAATCCTGGTTCTGATGTTCTTGGAATTGTGTCCTACTATACACATCTGTATATATCTTTTGTTTTATTTTTTGTTTTATTTTTACATGCAAAGAAAAAAATGACTGCTACGGTGGCAATCTTAGCCATAAGCCTTAGCATCATAAACCCCTCTTCATTACAAGCTAGTAAAACAAGTTCAAAGTTATCAAACATAATACTAGAAGATGGTGTTAACAGATACCATAACAACGACTGGACAAATTCTGCAAAATGTAAGTCTTGTCATAATGATATTTTTAATCAATGGGCAGATTCTAACCATAGAAACCTAGTCGGAACGAACCCTTACTACATGGTTATGGAAAACTTAGCTGCACAAGATAAAGGTGAAGGTTTTAGAAAGTGGTGCATGGGCTGTCATAACCCAAGTGCAGTAACAACTAAGCAAACAAAAACTTCTCACATGATGGCTGGAAACAATATGCCAAATATATTGTTTGAGAGTGGTGCTACTAGTTTAGTAGAGGAGTTAAAACTACACGGTAACTCTGGTTTAGAAGAGGGTGTTTCTTGTATAACTTGTCATAGAATCACAAAAACAGATTCAAATGGAAATAGTTCATACTCCTTAGACTTAACGAACAGAAAAAAGTACGCCTTAGAAGATTCTTCCTCGCCTACTATGAAGTGGTTAAGTGAGAAATTTATAAATTCTAATCCAATTACACATAAACAAAGTTACTCAAATCCTATCTATAAAAAAAGTTCTTACTGTGCCTCATGTCATGATGAATTTTTACCAGATAGTAAAAAGGAGATTGTTTCAACTTTTGCAGAGTGGGAGAAATCTCCTTTTAATAATCCCAAAGACCCAAATAAACATAAAGCTTGTATAGATTGTCATATGACAAACTTAAGTGATGGCAAATTTTCACCATTAAAAGGGAGATCTACTACAGGTGGGACGATAAAAGATGATGTCAAGGTACACTATTTTTCTGGCGCCAACCATTTTTTATCTGGACTAAAGAACAAGACAAATGAAGACCAAACCATACAACTTTTAAAAACGTCTGCAAAGTTAAGTCTTGACTTTAAAGATGGAAAGCTCAATGTTAGTGTTAAAAATGTAGGTGCTGGACACCACTTACCAACTGGAGTATCTGACTTTAGAGAACTTTGGTTGGACATTACCCTTAAAGATGCAAATAATAAGATAGTTTATAGTAGTGGTAAACTCAAAAAAGATGGAAACTTAGCTAAAGATGCAAGACCTTTTATGAAAGTATTTGGTGATGAAAATTCTAAGCCGGTAGGACTGTTTTTTTGGAGATATAAAAAACTACTAAGTGACACAAGGATTCCTGCTGGAGAAACTAGAGTAGAGACGCACATCATCAATGATGCTAAGAGTTTAGCTTATCCGCTAAGTGTGCAAGTAAAACTAAACTTTAGAATATACCCACAATGGGTAACAAGCACAGTTCAAAAAGCATATCCACAGTTACCAAATCCACCAGTTATTACACTAGAAGAGATTAACCTTGATATACCTCTTCGTAAGTAAAATAATTATTTTCTAAACCACTTCTCACAAGTTCTCTCGTTTTAACTTGTGTATCAGTGTATCTGTTGTGCATCTTTGTATGATTGTTTTTAACTTTCATAAAACCCCAGACCGATGCTACTAAAACTATAGCGAACGATATAAAAACACTGTTTTCATTATCATCATACAAATCTGTAATACGGACTAAGTTATCTATCACATATATAGATGGAGTAGCAATAAAGAAAGTCCAAAAAAAGTAAATAACATTTTTTTGTTTAACCTGATATTCTTCTCCATGTGTTAAAAAAGATAAACTATTGTTTATAGCTTCTTTATTTGCCTTAGCATCATTGGAGTCATCCTCATTTATTTTAAGTTCATTTATATGCACAGAAGATATCTCACCCCATCTATTTAAGTCTTTATATTCAGCAACTATAGACTCATCTTTAAGTACTAGTTCATGAATATCATCAAAACTTGGGTTTTCATTTTTTAGTTTTGTTTTTACTATGTCTAGTAAGGCATCATACTTACCATCTTCTTTTATCTCACGAGTAACTTTTAGTACATTTACCATACTTAAACAGCCTCGAAAAATTCATCATATGTAAAGTAGTTACTATCGAGTCCACTTTTTATCATTTCTCTAGTATCACTTAACAATACTTTATATTTTTCATGTTGATTTTCATGGTTTTGTTTTGCTTTTCTATACGCCCAATATGTTAAAGCTAGAACTAAAGCGTATGAACTATATACTACTGATGCATGTGTAGTGTAGTACTCAGAAAATAGTGCTATGATATTGTGCATCATAAATATAACCATTACTCCTACACTACCTATCCAAATGCTATATGCGCTATTTTTAGAATCAACTTCAAACATCTCTAAGTTTCTTAGGCTTTGAACTTTTTCATTGATTTTAGTTTTAAATGAGTTAATTTCTTTAGCATCATCATCATTTATCTCTAATGTTTTTGCATGAACAGATGAAAGTTCTCCGTATCGGTTTAACTCTTTATATTCCCAAACATAATATTCTTTATTTGTTATGAGATGTTCTATTTCTTCTAGTGAGGGGTCTTCGTTGTTTAATTCTTCTTGTACTTCTATATACACCGTATTATACATTCCATCAAATTTAATCTGATTTGCTACTTTTTTAATATTTACCATTTATTATATTCCCTAAAATTTATTCTCTATTTGTTCCATCATAACTGAGAACTTATCTATGCAAAAAAAGGGCATTAGTTGTTAAATAAGTTCACACTTAGGACTTAAACTAGATTCCCGAGTTATCATACCTTATGGTACAAACCCGAGAATGACAAAACAATTACTATGCAGCTTCCGCTGGCATCATATCTTTTGTATCTAGTTTTGATGGTGTATAAATCCCTAAAAGACCTTTTACTCCAAAACTCATGATTACATTGTAAAGATAAAGTAACCAAGCAAACATCATCATAGCACCACAAAGAGCTGCCATAATCATAAAGATGTTAAACTCACCATCTACATAGATGTAACGACGAAGCGCTCCACCCATAGCAGACATACCCATGAAGAAACTCATACCTAAACCACCAAGAAGATGTAACCAAAAATGCCAATTTGCAATTTTTTGACTATATAGTTTGATATCATTAGTAAGTAGTGGCCACATAGTATATATTGCAGAATAAAGAGTCATTGTAAGACCTATTAAAAGTGCAGTATGAACGTGTGTAAACATAATCCATTGAGTATTATGTAAGATTCTGTTAAGACCCATATCCGCTTGTAGAATTGCTGCTGGAATAGCTATCATAAACCCAAATATACCTGCAAGTAAAAACTTAACGCGGTTATCCATAACTAAAGGTTTAGCTGACCAAAGAGTTACAAGTGTGATGAAGATAGCGATACCTTGAGTTACTAATTCAAATGCAGTTACCATCTCACCTGAAAGAAGTTTCATGATGTTTGGTTGACCTTGGTCACCAAGTAAGTGGTGAGACCAAACCATCCAAGAAACGATAAGCTCTAGTAAAAGTGCTGCTCTTGCAATATTTTGCATGAAAAGTTTTTTACCAGTGATAAGCATAGCAAGAAGATACCAAGTACCAGCTACATAGATAAGAACAAGTCCATCAGCAATGAGGTCTAGTCCCCACCAGAAAAAGTTTTTATATAAAAGTGCATTTATAGATGTATAATCTAGTGAAGCACCACTCATATCTCCAACTATATATACTAATATCAAAACACCGCATGTTAATATAACTAATGCATCTAAGAAAGTATCTACCGTTCCACGAAATATAGCAACAACAGGAAGAGATACAGCAGGCTCTTTAGCGTAAGGTTCACGACCAGTTATCTTATACCAAATGTTAAGCATACCATCTATACCAAGTGCTGAAAGTATTAAAGGCTTAAGTGGACGTTTTTCATGACCCTCTTCTGTATAAAATACAGTTGCAAATATGTTAAAGATAAAACCTAAAGTACCAAGCATAATCACAGCAATACCAAGAACAAAAACAAATCCACCAATAGGGTTGAACTGCTCAAAATCAACAGGCAATGGCCAATAAAGCGTATATAATGGTGCATAATGAAATATTGCTCCACCTAACCATGATGTTATTGCACCACCAGCTATCGCTATCCAAGTCCAGTTTGCTAACTTTATACTATACAAAGGTTTCTTCATAAGGTAAGGTACAAGAAAAGTAAAAGCACCAAACACTATAAGGTAAGTAGAACCAAAGATTCCAACAATAGGATGCACAGTCATAATCGCAAAATAATGAGACTCATCAAAAAGTCCTGGAGTTACTGCGTTCATACGCATAAGCTCACCCTCTAAAACTGCTAAACCATAAAAAAGCACACCCATTACAACTGCACGAAGTGTTACTTTTTGCATAGGTGTCAAACCATCGGCTTTAAGACCACCCTCGTAACCATTTATTAATGTATCAAGAAATTTATTCATTATTTATCTCCTATCATTGAGCGTGAATCATCTTCTTCACAACCCTTTACTACAACAGCATTTGCAATTTTCATATGGCGACCACCATTTGGTCCTGAGTATTCAGTTGATTGGATATGATATGTTCCATTTTTATGAAATTGCCACATCAAGTCATTTCTAGTCCCTGGTCCAACTTGCATTTGTGCTACCATAGTGTTATCTTGACGGAACAAACCAAAACCATAAGTCAAGTCATTTGATTCAACATCAAAAACTATATATTTATGACACTCTATTTCAAGTTGACCATCTGCATTTAATCTATCTGCTGGCAATACAAACTCTTGTTTACCATAATCAGCACTTGATTTATCTTTATTTTGATGAGCTATGATGTTAAACATCTGCGTCGACTTATCAAAACTTGGGTCTTTTTCTATAGTATGACGTTTAAAGTCAGTTTCTACCCATGGGATTTTATTGAAAGTAAATATATGTATACTTACTCCAACACTTATCAATATACCAACATACATATAAAATGTTGCAGGTTTAACAATTCTTGGTTTACCCTCTGGGTTAGTTACACCCTTAGCAAACCATAACATTAATGACATCACTGAAAATACATATATAGTATATACGATTTTAAGTAAGCCTAGTACTGAAGCTGAATCTTCCATTTGTTATCCTCTTTAATTTTTCTTAACTTTAAATACTACTACAATAACTTATATTTTGGTGCAGTTTAGTGATTAATATTTAAGCAAACTTATGCATAAATATTAATTTATTGATTTAAGTCAATAAATTAATATACTGTATAATTTTTAATCATATCATATTTATGAATTGATTAAAAATTAATCATGTTATGAGTCAATATTACTAATTTCTATATTATAATTCTCTCAACAAATTATTAATTAGGAGATATTATGGCAGGATTTAAAGATTTAAAAGGACAGGGGCACGGACCAACATTGTTTATGGCGTTCTTGTACTTTGATATGAGTTTTATGGTATGGACAATGCTCGGTCCATTAAGTACAGAGATAGCTGAAGCATTAGCATTAGGTGGTCACATAATGACAGCTGGTGAAAAAGCAACTCTTCTTTCACTTCCAATTCTTTCAGGGGCAATACTCCGTATAGTCCTTGGTTTTGGTGTTGATAAACTCGGTGCAAAAATGACTGCACTTATGTCACAAATGGTAGTTATAGTATCACTACTTACTGCTTATACGATGGGTGATTCCATTACATATGAAGCACTCCTTCTTGTAGCACTTGGTCTTGGTTTTGCAGGAGCATCTTTTGCAGTAGCACTCCCACAAGCTGGTCAATGGTACCCACCTAAACTTCAAGGTGTTGTTCTTGGAATCGCTGGAGCTGGTAATATCGGTGTAGTTATAGACTTTCTTTTTGCTCCTAAAATTGCAGAGTTATGGGGATGGTCAGCTGTGTTTGGAGTAGGAGCAGTAATGGCTATCATAGTATTTGTTGCTTATGCGTTCATCGCTAAAAATGCACCATCAGATATTTACACAGTTCGTCCTAAAAAAGTAAAAGACTATATCAAACTTCTTGGGGACAAAGACACTTGGTGGTTCTCACTTTTTTATGCTATCAGCTTTGGTGGTTTCGTTGGATTTGCAGGATATATGAAGGTATATCTTATGAATACGTACCAAGCAGATATGTCAGCTTTTGGTGTAGATGTATTTAATGAAGAAAATGTAAAAGTGATTGCAGGTTACTTTGGTGCACTCTGTATATTTGCAGGAGCGGTTCTTCGTCCAGTGGGTGGAAATACTGCTGATAAAATAGGTGGAGTTAAATCTCTTTACTTCTTTTATGGGATGGTTGCTCTTCTCGTGACACTTACTGCAACGGTAAAATTACCATTTTTTGTAGCTATTTTTGTACTATTTTTAATCATGGCAAATCTTGGTATGGCTAACGGTGCAGTTTTTCAACTAGTACCACAAAGATTTGGTAAGGATATAGGTATCATGACTGGTCTTGTTGGTTGCGCTGGTGGTCTTGGCGGGACTGCACTTATTAAAACTCTTGGATGGTCTAAGGGTACATTTGGTGGATACACGGAAGGGTTCTTAATCTTTGCAGCGGTAGTAGTAGTAGCACTAGTTGGTCTGAGCATGGTGAAGACTCGATGGAGAACAACTTGGGGTGTTCAAGCAGGCGGTAGAATCTAAAAAGTCTTCCTGCCTTAACTATCCTTTTAAAAGATAGATAAACCTGTTTTAGTAGTAAATAATTCTAAGGCTTTAGTCCCTACAAGTGAGTTGCCTTGTTCATTTAAACCAGGCGACCACACACAGATTCCCATCAAGTTTGGCACGAGAGCAACTATGCCTCCGCCAACTCCACTTTTTCCAGGTAATCCTACCTTATACGCAAAATCACCAGAAGCATCATAATGACCACAAGTAAGCATTACTGCATTGATACGTTTCGCTTGAGGTTCACTTATATAACGGATATTAGTAATTGGGTCAACCCCTCTATTAGCTAAGTACAGCATAGAACGGGATAACATTTTAGTATTCATCTCTATTGCACATTGTTTAAAATATGTTTGCACTACCTCTTTTGTTTCATTATCAAGGTTGTTAAAACTTTTCATTAAGTTTGCTAAAGCCATGTTTCTATACCCATTGAGCATTTCAGAATTTGCTACAATTTCATTTGAATATATCGAGCTTTCTTCACTTATGGCTTTGATGAAACTAAGTACTTCTTCATAGGCCATTGAAGCGTCTTTATAATGAGATATCAGAGAATCAGTTACATTTATCGCACCTGCATTTATAAAGGGGTTCCTAGGTATACCATGTTCGTATTCTAACTGAACCAAGGAGTTAAAAGGGTTACCTGATGGTTCTTTGCCAATCCTATTATACAAAGATATTCTGTATATTTTCAAAGCCTTAGTGAAACTAAATACCTTAGAAATACTTTGAATAGAAAATAATTCATTTGTACTTCCAATATTATGAGTAGTTCCATCAAAAAGTGTAATACTCATGGCAAATTGATTTTTATTTACATCTGCTAAAGCAGGAATATAATCTGCCACCTTACCCTCATGCAACAAAGGTTGTATCTCTTGACTTATTTCATCTAAAATTAACTGATAGTTCATGTTAGTGCCTTTAAAATAGATTTTACTATATCTTTTATAAACCTTGTTTAAAGCCAAACTAATCTAAAATATCATATATACTATTTTAGGGACTATATATGTCATTTTCTTCATTTAAACTTTCAACGCAATTGATTAAAGCATTACATAAACAAAACTTTACAATCCCAACTGCTATACAAGAAAAAGTCATACCCCTTGTTCTAGATTCTTGTGACATCATGGCAAAAGCTAAAACTGGTAGTGGAAAAAGTGCTAGCTATATTCTTCCGCTCTTAGAATTGTGGTTACAAAATAGAGGAGAAGGAAAGGCAAGAATAAAAACTTTAATCTTAACACCTACAAGAGAGTTGACGCTTCAAGTAGCTTCTATGATAAAAGATTTTGGAATGTTTATAGATATACAACCAAAAGTTGTTAGCATCATTGGTGGACAAAGCATAGGTGAGCAACTT
Source organism: Sulfurimonas sp. (assembly GCA_026988245.1). Lineage (GTDB taxonomy): Bacteria > Campylobacterota > Campylobacteria > Campylobacterales > Sulfurimonadaceae > Sulfurimonas. Next base: position 12,925 of record JALSLR010000075.1, on the reverse strand, counting down.
TATAAGATACAACAAGGTTGTGATTTTCTAGTAGCTACTTCAGGTAGATTTTTAGATATATTAAATAAAAAGCAGATGAATCTATCTCACATAGAACATTTTGTATTAGATGAAGCAGATAAGATGCTAAACATAGGCTTTGCTGAGGAACTTCAACAGATACTTGAAGTCATTCCAAACAAAAGACAAAACCTACTTTTTTCAGCAACATACCCGTCTAAAGTGCTTAGCATCATCTCTAAAATAACTAATGATGCTAAGGAAGTTAGCGTAGATGATGCTAAGGAGGTTCCAACTGTTAAGAGTGTAACGCAAAGAGCCATAGAAGTAAACCAAAACAACAGAGGTCCACTTCTAAGAGAACTATTTAAAATAGACAAACTTGGACAAACCATTGTCTTTATGGCAAATAAACGTGCAACTGATAACATCGCTCAAAAATTTAGAAACTATGGTTTTAAAGCAGAATCCTTTCATGGAGACTTAGAACAAGTTGACAGAACTTACACCCTAGATGCTTTTAAAAGCAAAAAAATAAACATACTCTTCGCAACCGATATAGCTGCACGTGGACTAGATATAAAGAATGTTGAGTCAGTGGTAAACTTCGACTTACCACGCTCCCCAACTGACTACATCCACCGCATAGGAAGAACAGCAAGGGCGGAAAAAACAGGAACAGCTATCTCTTTTATACACCATGAAAACAGTGCATTCTTTAAAATCATAGAAAAGAAATGTAAAGTTCAAATAAAACGAGAACAAATAAAAGGTTTTGAACTTGAAGGAAAAGCACCTATCACAGAAAAAGGCAAAGCTCCAGTTAAAGGTAAGAAAAAAAGTAAAAAAGATAAACTAAGAGAAAAATTAAAAGACAATCTTGAGTAAATATTTTTGAATTAGTGGTGGACGAGGAGAGATTCGAACTCTCGGTACAGTTACCCGTACGCATCCTTAGCAGGGATGTGGTTTCAGCCAGCTCACCCACTCGTCCTTTGAAGAGGGAAATTATAGTGTGTGTATCATAACAACAAGCTTAAATTTTATAAGAATTTTATCTTATTTTTTGTAGAATATTGGCATGAAATTTATACTTATGCTTCTAGTAACCACAATTGTTTTTGCAAATAGCTATCCAACTTTTTCAAATAAAGAGTTACAAAAGATACAACAAAATTCCGGAACTATTGCTTGTAATAGAATTGAAGATTATCTTCAAACAATGAAAAAATTTAAACACTTACCAAAGAGAATACAACTCACCAAAGTAAATACCTACCTCAATCAACTTTTACCACAAGTAGATACACTTAACCAAAAATGTACTGACTACTGGGAGACACCAAAAGAGTTCCTAGAGATTGGTTATGGAGACTGTGAGGACTATGTTATCATCAAATATTTTACACTTATAAAGCTAGGTTTTGCAAAAAACAGACTCTTCTTCACTACTGTGCGAGAGAAGCATAGTGGTCAGTATCATATGGTACTGAGCTATTTTGAAGATTTTCATAAACAGCCTCTCGTTCTTGATAATTTAAGCTTTAGAATACTTGACTTACGGAAAAGGGATGACTTAAAAGTTGATAGATTCATAAATCATCAAGGTGTTTTTAAATTAGATGAGCAAAACAAACTTTATTGGGTAAGTAGGACTCACAAAAAGTTTGACATTCTCCTCGCACGCATCAATAAAGAGAAGAGATTATTTTAGCTACTACTTCTGATGGGTTTTCTGCCTGATAGATAGGACGACCGACAACTATAAAATCAACCTTAGCATCATGTGCAAAAGCTACATCTGCTACTCTTTTTTGATCCCCAGCATCTTCACCAAATGGGCGTATCCCAGGCGTTAAAGTCATAAAGGCATCGCTCGTAATATTTTTTATAGATTTACTTTCAAAAGCGCTACAAACAACACCATCTAAACCTGCTTGCATTGCATCTTTTGCAAACTGATTGGCCTTAGCATCAATACCTGTCTCATAGACCTCTTTAAACTCTTCCTCTGTAAAAGAGGTTAAAGCTGTTACAGCTAAAACTATAGGTCTTTTTTTATATGATGCTAAGCGTTGCATCACAGTAGTCATAGCCCGTTTACCTGCTGATGCGTGAACATTAAACATATCTACGCCAAGCCCCATGATAGACTCAGCAGCATCAGCCATAGTGTTTGGGATATCATAAAGCTTAAGGTCTAAAAATATTTTAAAATCAGGGTTTATTTGTTTGATAGCTTTTAAAAACTCTTCCCCATCTCTTATGTAAGTACGAAGTCCAACTTTTAGCCAGACATTGTGTTCTTTTATCTTATGAATGAGATCTAAATTTTCTTTTGCAGTGGGGAGGTCTAAGGCTACGCATAATTCCATTTTTTTTCCTGTATGCATTCCCACTTAAGAGAGTGGGAACGAGTTTAACGAGTTATTTATTTATGCAATTATAACATTTTAAATAAAATATTAGCCGTTAACCATTTTTTCTATTGTCGCAACTACAGATGGGTCCTCAAGAGTTGAGATGTCTTGAGTGATTTTCTCACCCTTTGCAATAGCACGAAGTATACGACGCATAATCTTACCAGAGCGAGTTTTAGGAAGTCCTGGTATAAAGACGATGTCATCACACACAGCTATAGCACCTATCTCTTTTTTGATAATACCATTAAGATTTTTCATCATAGCTACATCATCTTCAAAACGACTATCATCTAGTCCATGTTTTAAAACAACATAGGCGAAGATACCCTCACCTTTTAGTTCATGTGGCTTACCTACAACAGCAACTTCCGCTACTTCACTCTCTTTTTTAAGAGCAGCTTCAACTTCCGCTGTACCCATTCTGTGTCCACTTACATTGATAACATCATCAGTACGACCAGTGATAGTTATGTAGCCATCTTCATCATAGTTTGCGCCATCACCAGTAAAGTAAACAGCTTTGCCATCTTTTGTTACATCACCAAAATATGACTTAACATATCTCTCTTCATCGCCCCATACTCCACGGATTTGTGATGGCCATGGTTTTGTTATACACATGTAACCACTCTCACCCTCAGTAACTTTTTCTCCTGTCTCTGGGTCTAAAATCTCAGCCATTATTCCAGGAAGTGGTAATGTTGCACAAGCAGGTTTGATAGGAGTAGCCCCTGGAAGTGGAGACACTATATGCCCCCCAGTTTCTGTTTGCCAGTAAGTATCAACTATAGCGCACTTAGAACTTCCAACCTCTTCATAGTACCATTTCCATGCAGGGGGGTCTATAGGCTCACCAACAGTTCCAAGAACTTTTAGTGAAGAAAGGTCATATTTTTTAGGTGTATCTTCACCCATCTTATGCAGTACACGGATAGCAGTAGGCGCTGTATAGAACTGGTTTATACGGTGGTTTTCAACCATCGCCCAAGGACGACCAGCGTCAGGGTAAGTGATAACACCTTCAAACATAACAGTAGTAGCACCCATCGCGAGTGGACCATAGACTATGTAAGTGTGCCCAGTTATCCAACCAACATCAGCTGTACACCAGTAAGTGTCATTTTCTTTTACATCAAAAACCCACTCCATAGTCATCTGCGCCCATAGTATATACCCAGCAGAGTTATGCTGGACACCTTTTGGTTTCCCAGTGCTTCCAGAAGTATAGAGTAAGAAAAGTGGGTCTTCAGAGTCCATCTCTTCATATCTACAATGTGTTGATTTATTTTTTATAAGTTCATTATACGAATAGTCTCTTCCAGCTACCCAAGTCACCTCTTCATTATTACGCTCTACAACTAAAACTTTTTCAACTGGGCTTCCCTCAGTGATGGCAGCATCTACTACTGGTTTTAACATATAAGGTTTAGTTTTTCTGTAAGCACCATCAGCAGTTATAACCACTTTAGCCTCAGCATCTTCGATACGGTCTTTTAAAGCTTCAGAAGAAAATCCACCAAATACGATAGAGTGAATAGCTCCTATACGAGCACAAGCGAGCATTGCATAAGCAGCTTCAGGAATCATAGGCATATAGATAACTACACGGTCCCCTTTTTTAACACCAAAATCCTCTTTTAAAAGGTTTGAGAACTTGTTTACATTTTTGTAAAGGTCAAGATATGTAATAGTCTGAACATCACCACGGTCACCCTCAAATATGATAGCTGCTTTATTTTTACGAGTATCTAAATGACGGTCTATACATTGTGCAGAAACATTAAGCTTACCACCATCAAACCATTTAACAAATGGAGCATTAGACTCATCTAAAACGCTATCAAAAGGTTTAATCCAGTCAAGTTTTTCTTTGGCATACTCACCCCAAAAACCTTCATAATTATCTTTTGATTTATTCATGAGTTTGTTATACTCATCCATACTTCCTATATTTGCATTTTTAGCAAACTCTGCATTTGGTTGAAAAATTTGTTTTGACATTGGTCATTCCTTTATTTTATTAATTTTAAATATATCATTGCTGTCATGATTGCATCATTAACGGCATTATGTGCACCCATATTGGGCACCTCACATTTTTTGAGTATTGTATCAAACCTCAAATCAATATTTCCTTGCGGTATAAACTTAATTTCTCTATCATAATAGATTTCAGAAACCTCTATTTGCTTATTTTTGAGTTTATATCCTAACTTAGGTTTTACATACTTGTTAATCATCGCTACATCAAATTCTAAGTAATACCCAACCAAAGGCAAATCACCTATAAAATCTAAAAAAAGCTCTATTGCTTTATCTATATCTATAGCATCCACTAAATCAACTGGACGAATTTTATGTATCTTAATGCTTTCATGATTTATCTCTTTTTCATACTTTACAAATAGCTCAAAAGTTTGAGATGTAATGATTTTGTTATTTTTTATCTTCACCGCACCGATAGATAAAATATCATCTTTTTTTGGATTAAGTCCTGTTGTTTCTGTGTCGAAAACAACTACTTCATCAAAGCCAATCTGCTTTTTTTTAAAAAAATGAAAAAACATTAGGAGACCATATTGAGATGAAAATGAAAACTCAGAAATTTTTTGAATTTATTAACAACTTTAAAACTGTCCTTGAGAAGATCTTTTTGAACTTTTGAAAGCTCATTTGGATCTATCTCATTTGCTCTTATTCTCATGCCAGACATTGTGTCAAAACTTTCTAGGAGCTCTGTTGCAAAATTCTTATCAAATACACCTTTATTGTTTAACTCTTTTATACGATCTACGGTATTTGAAGTATCTATCTCATACTCTAAAGAGAGGGTCCTCACACCATGAACTAAGGCAAACAAGCCACCTTTTTTTAAGTTGAGTTTATTATCATGCTCTTTTTGAATTACAAATGAGCTAAATAGTGTAAGTGGCGTCTCAAAGTTAAGCACAGCTACAGCCATATGGGCTAAGATATCATCACGAGAATGAAAATGTGAGTAAAGATATTCATTTACTTCTTTGAGTAAACTCTCATCGCCAGCTACACACTTAGCATCTAAAAATATACTAAGATTTTGAAGTTCACTCTCTTGCATAGAGTTAGCCCAGGTACTTATCTGCGTTTTGTACTCTTTGGCACTTTTGCGCCAAAACTCATTACTTACCATTACATCGCCCTCGCACTTTGGAAACCCTAGTTCGAGTAGATATTGATTTAAAAGCATCATTGGATTTACAAACATATCTTTATCAAGTCCATCTTTTATTATCAAGGCATTGTCTTGGTCAGTTTTAAGGGTTTGTTCCTCCCTCCCCTCACTTCCCATAACAATCAAACAACATTGTTTTTGTAACTCTTCATCTAAAGTCATATTGAAAAGTTTTAAGTAAATCTTTTCATTTAAAGTTGCAACTAATTTAGCTATATATCTAAACTTTACACCCTTAGCACGAAGTGTAGTTATAAGATTGTTGAGACTTTGAGTTACATCCTTGAGTTCATCAACAGAGTTTGCTTTATCTATCCTCACTGCAACTATATGAGAATGGTTTGCAAAAAAACTTAGTAAATCAAGTTGTTCTAAGATTCCTACAACCTTAGCATCATCCATAACTACTACTCTTTTTATCTCATATTTTGTCATAAGTAACAAGGCATTAAACAAAAAGTCATTCACATCTATGCTTATCACTTCATTTTTAGCTATTTTAGAGATCTTGTCCCTAACGTGAACATCACCAAGTAGGACATCTTTTTTCAGGTTAGTATCACTCACTACAAAGTACTTAGCATCATCTTCAACCAAGATAACTTTAGCACCCATTTCTTCTTGCAGAGAGACCGCATCAAAGATACTTATATTTCCATCAACTATACATGCCTTATGTAAAAACATATCTTGTATTTTTGCCATTAAAAAAGGGCTAAAATCACTCTTAGCATCATACTCTTTTAGTTGTTTATGCCGAGTAACAAAGTCTTGTAAAAAATAAGACTGCACACGTTTGTCTTGCATCAAAAGTAAAAAGTCAGGTTTTTTAATCTCATAGCATATGAGGTCTTCTTGGACTATAAATTTTGACTCTGATTTATTATAAATAAGTGCATTAGCATCAAAGCTATCACCCTCGGAGTATACATTTGTAATCTCATCATCTAGTATCTCAACTACTGAACCTTTAATGATGATATAAAAAGCTACACTTGCTATAGTTCTTGAGATAAGAAGGGTATCTTTTGGATAGTATGCTATATCTATCTTTTGCATTAAATCATCAAGAACAGATGCATTCAGTAACTCAAATGGATGAATTGACTCTATAAGTCTTCTTTGATCTAATATGCTCATGGTGAAGGGTGAGCTTAATGCTCACTCGCTCCTTCAGCACCGATACCAGTTTGACTTCTCACATATTGAGCATCAAACATAGCTTGTTCATCTTTAGCATTTTGAGAGTTATCTGTGATAGATATCAACCAAATAGATACAAAAGAAACTGTTACAGAGAACAATGCTGGGTATTTATAAGGGAAAATTGCCTCAGCATTTCCAAGTATTTGCACCCATACAATTGGACCAAGTATTACAAGCATTACAGCAGTAGCAAGTCCAAGACTTCCACCGTACACAGCACCACGAGTTGTCAGTTTTCTCCAGTACATAGAAAGCATGAGGATAGGGAAGTTAGCAGATGCAGCGATGGCAAAAGCAAGACCAACCACAAAAGCAATATTTTGTTGCTCAAAAGCGATACCCATGAAGATAGCTACGATTCCTAAACCAACAGTAGCCATTTTAGAAACTCTCATTTCAGATTGACCATCAGCATTTCCTTTTTTAAATACAGAAGCATAAAGGTCATGAGATATTGCAGATGCACCAGCCAATGTAAGACCAGAAACAACCGCTAAGATAGTAGCAAAAGCAACCGCAGAGATAAAGCCAAGGAAGAAGTCCCCACCAACAGCATGACTCAAGTGAATCGCAGCCATGTTCTTACCACCTAATATCGGATAACCGCCAGATATAGCTTGTTTCGCTAAGTCTAAGTACTCAGGGTTTTGATAAACCATAACAATAGCACCAAAACCGATGATGAAAGTTAAGATGTAAAAGTAACCGATGAAACCAGTTGCAAAGAAAACTGATTTGCGAGCTTCCTTAGCATCACTAACCGTAAAAAATCTCATAAGAATATGAGGAAGACCCGCTGTACCAAACATCAATGCAACTGCGAGCGATATGGCAGAGACTGGATCAGATACTAGTCCACCCGGGCTCATTACATCTATACCTTTGACATCAACAGCAGCAGTAAATAAAGAGTTAAAACTAAAGTCATAGTGTGCCATTACAGCGATAGCCATAAATGTAGCACCAGAGAGTAACAAAAATGCTTTAATAATCTGTACCCATGTCGTAGCAAGCATACCACCAAAGGTTACATAAAGTATCATCAACACACCCACTAAGATAACGGCTACCTCATAATCAAGTCCAAATAAAAGTTGGATAAGCTTACCAGCCCCAACCATTTGAGCTATAAGATAAAGAATAACAGTTGCAATAGACCCAGCTGCAGCAAGTGTACGGATAGGAGTTTGACGAAGTCTATATGAAGCAACATCTGCAAAAGTATACTTTCCTAAGTTTCTTAAAGGCTCAGCGATAAGAAAAAGGATTAAAGGCCAACCAACTAAGAAACCTATCGAGTAGATAAGACCATCATAACCTTTAAGATATACAAGTCCAGATATTCCTAAAAACGAAGCAGCTGACATGTAATCACCTGCAATTGCCATACCATTTTGAAGTCCTGTTATCCCACCACCTGCAGTGTAGAAATCTTTAGCAGATTTTGTACGCTTAGCAGCCCAGTAAGTTATACCTAAGGTACCAGATACAAAAAGTAAAAACATGATGATAGCAGACACATTTAAGTCCTGTTTAACTATCTCACCATCTATAGTTCCACTTGCAAGAACTGCAATAGAACCTAAAATTAAAAATAAAAATGCTCTATTTATCATATTAGTTTTCTCCTAGAGATTTTTTGATTTTATTTGTTAAGTCATCAAACTCAGTATTTGCACGTTTCGTGTAGAGTCCAGTTAAGACAAATGCAAAAACAATAATTGCCATCCCGATAGGAATACCAATGGTAGTCACACCACCATCACTCAACGGTACAGCCAAAGCTGAAGGATCAAAAGCGATAGTTAAGATAAATGCAAAATACACTACCAACATCGCTACACTCATTTTAACAGCGTATCCAGTTCTAGTTTTCACTAGTTTTTGATAATCTGGATTTGCCTTAATTTTTTCTACTAATTCTTGATTCATATTTAATTTCCTTAATTTTTATAGTTTCTATTGACTAGAAATTATAGTTAGCTATTAGTCTGTATTCATCCCATCCTGTATCACTTCCAGCTGTACCTTCGACAAATTTTCTTGGAAAGTTTCCGCGAAAACGAAGTTGAAGTTTTTTTACAGATGCTAGGTAATATTTGATGTCAAAACCAGGTTCACTAGCAGTTCTCTCTACTCCATAGCCACTATTTGCATCCATATCGAATGTTGCATAGTATGCAGCAGTTGAAAGGTTTACACCTAAACTTTTAAAGTTATATACGGCTGCATATTTTGTAGCTTTAGTTCCAGCTAAAAACTGATGACGAGTTACCATACCTTGAGTATATGCAGGCATACCACCAAATTGTGAAACGATTGCATTCTCATAGCTAGAATCACTATTTGCATCATTTGCACCAGTTTGAGAATACGCTACATAAGCTGCAAAACCAGCGTACTTAGCACCAACTTTAGCACCCCAGTAAAGCGAGTCTATTTTTCCAGTCCCAGCTATATTACCCATAAGCTTATCACCAACACTATTTTGTTTGATAACTTGTGCTTTTACAAATGGATGGATGTTGCTATTAAGTAAACAATCCCAAGATGTTCCTAACTCTGCATAAAGAGTATTGTACATATCCCAAGCATAATCATTTGACACTTTTACATGAAAATGTTTTGCCGTATATGTTAACTGTGCATTTGTAACACCTGCTGTGTCTTTACCAACAGTTATTTGACCTAAGTTATGGTATTTACCACTTCCTGGCTTAGCTAGAGCTGGATAACCAGATGTTGCACCCAAGATTCCACCACTATATATATTGCTAAAAGAACCATACGCTATAGCATCTATATGTGCAAGCTGAAATTTTAATCCATCTACATCAGTATTAGTTAACTTATATGCACTAAAAGTATTTGGCGTCATACGGGCATCATCACTTCCCATCATAGGTGTGTCATATCGTTGATAACCAAGTTTTGCATTCGTTTTTGTACCATATGATGCTAAGTTGATATTTACATATGCTTCACCAAGAACAGAATAATTTTCACCATTGTTAGTCAATGATGGATCTTGAACATCATAAGCTAACCATTTAATACTATTAGAAGTATAAAATGATGATGCTAAGGACAAACCAGCAAATGCAGCTGTTTCAAACTTCAGATGACCACCAACTGCTAAATCATTTCTATGTGTCGTACTTCCACTACCACCTTGATATTGTCTATCTACATAAAAAGTACGAAACTGACCACTCGTCTTACCCTCTGTAAACATTGAACTCAAATCATCTACGCTTTTTGCTTGAGGTGTCTCTTTCTTTGCATGTTTTCCATGTTTTAATTTAGTGTTCACTCCATCAGTATCTGCTGACAAGCTTGTCACAGCAACTAATGCAGCTAAGCTAAGTATCGTTTTTTTCATTCTCTTCTCCTAGAATATTTTTACATTCTAATACTAGAGAAGGAGTGTAGCATGAACATAGCAAAGAGAAATATAAAGAAAATAAATTACTTTAGTTCTAAATATGAGAATTAATGTAACACTTTTGGTTTATCTATCATATAGCCCATACCGCGAACATTGATGATGATATCTTCCTTGAGAGTTTTTTTGAGTCTGTTGACCTCCGCACGAATAGTTGCATTATCAACAAAAGTATCTTGCCAAACATACTCACAGAACTGTTCAAAGTCAACAACTCTACCACGATTTCTAGCTAAAATATTTATAATCTGAGATTGTTTTTTCGTTAAAATCTGTTCCACTTGTTTAAAAAGAAGTATTGAGTGTTCTTGGTCGTAAGAGTAGTTTTTTGAAAGGCGCAAATGAACACGAGGCGTGTCAGTAGACAATTTAATCTTATCTACCCTTAGAGCTAATTCTTTAAGATGAAATGGCTTTTTCATATAATCATTGCAACCTAAGTCATATGCCCGAGATATATCTTCAATGTCTACAAGCGCACTAATATATATACTAGGCGTATGCAACTTCAACTGATGTAACTTTTCTAATAATTCTAAACCATCTAGCCCTGGTACATTTATATCAAGTATAAGTAAGTCATAGGCATTTTGTTGTATATCATCAAAGGCTTCATCTCCATTGACAAAAGATTTTACATTATGTCCTTGCAATTCTAAGTATTCAGTTATAGATTCATTTAACATCACTTCATCTTCAAGTAAAAGTATCTTCATCCCCTAATCTCCCATTAGCATAAATCGATAAGAAAATGAGGTATTAGAACTATCTGAACGTACAAATATCTCAACATCCTCCTCATCACATATTGTGCTTACTAAGCGTAGTCCAAGACCAAAACCATTTTGGGTTTTTTCTTCCCTGTAGTAAGCATCAAACACTTTTTTTGTATCTTTGATGAGTTTTGATTTAGAGTTTATATCCATATCTATAAAAGAGCCATATTTTTTCAACTCTATATATATCATCTCGCCTGCCAAGGTATACTTAATAGCATTTGTTAAAGTGTTATCAACTATACGTTGTAATTTTGTTTCATTAAAGTATATATGATACTTCGTATCAGTAGCATTAAATGAAAATTCTAACTTAGATAGTTGCGCGACTTCAGTAAAAAAGTCTACCCTACTTTTTATATAATCTCCTAAATTGATAACTTTTTTAGGGTACGCCACTTGATCTTTTTTGACCAAATAACTCAAATCATCATATATGTTAAATATATTTTTAGCAGCAGCTTCTATTTTTGAGAGTTGTTTATCTTTTTTATTTTTCATATTATACAACTCTATAGAGGTAAGAATAACACTTAAAGGGGTGTTTGTCTCATGGACCGTATAACGTAAAAATTCTTTTTGAGATTGAAGCAAATTTTCAAGATCAGCAGTTTTTTGCTGTACCCTTTCTTCTAAGGAGGTATTTAACTCTCTTAAAGATTCTTTTTGCTCACTGATTGTATTTACCATTGCATTAGCATAGCCAACCATAGTTTTAAAGTCTTTAAAAAAAATACTATCATTTTTCATACGGACATCTCTATGTGTCACATCACTAAAAAAATCTAAAAAAGCTTGAGTATCTTTTTGAAGCATTGTGTTTAAAATTTTATACAGACCAAGAACTATTCCAAAAAGTATAAAGGCAAGTGTGACTATGGAAAGGATTGTTTTTATCAGTAAAGATTTAAGCTTGCTTTCTTTTTCTATTAAAAATTCTCTATCTGTTAAAATTTTACTTGTTATATTTTTTTGCTCTAAGGCTATCTCATAATCTTCGTAAATCTCTTCTACAAGCAAAGAAACGAAGATAATAGTGAATACAAATAAAACAAGCGATACATAGATATTTGCTTGTCTAATAGTTATATTTTTAATAATATTTCTTTTCATTTGCGTTATTATAGTAGAATTTCAAAAATTATTTATTAGGAACTATAATGTTTGGAAGAACTGAATTAAAAACTTACGATGTAAGCGAAGAAGAATTAGCAGCAATGCAGTGGGCAAAAGTATCTACTGCTAAAGGTGACATATGGATTAAACTTTATCCTGATGAAACTCCAAATACTGTTGCAAACTTTGCACACCTAGCAAATACAGGGTTTTACAACGACCTTAACTTTCACCGTGTCATCCCTGGATTCATGGCTCAAGGTGGCTGTCCTGATGGTACTGGTGCTGGTGGACCAGACTGGGCTATCCCATGTGAAACAAACCTTAACACTTCTAAGCACAGAGCAGGTACACTCTCTATGGCTCACGCTGGACCAAACACTGGTGGTAGTCAATTTTTCATCACATTTGTTGCAACTCCACATCTTGATGGTGTCCACACTGTTTTTGGTGCTATAGAAGAAGATGATAGCGATAGTTTTGATGTCCTTAACTCTATAGAGGGTCAAGATGCTATTAACTCTATAGAAGTAATAGCATCTAAGTAGGGATTCTGAATCAAGTTCAGAATGACGTACTCAAGTTCAGAATGACGTACTCAAGTTCAGAATGACAAAGGGAAGAAAGATCCTGAATCAAGTTCAGGATGACGAAGGCTCAAGTTCAGGATGACGAAGGCTCAAGTTCAGGATGACGAAGGCTCAAGTTCAGGATGACGAAGGCTCAAGTTCAGGATGACGAAGGCTCA
>JALSLR010000074.1 GCA_026988245.1 Sulfurimonas sp. | reverse complement strand
TATGGCATTTCATCATCTCTTTAGGTATAGAGAACTATTCTAAAACATTACGAGGAAACATAGAAGAATTAGCTATCAATATTGCGCAAATGCCAAGTTTTAACAAAATCAATCTTTCTAGTAAAAGCTTTGGAACTCAAGATGAAGTTATTTTAAAAGTCGAAAGTATTGTGAGAATAGTACTATCTCGTGATGAGTTAGACTTAGATGCTCTTATATCTGAGTTTTTTGATTTAACGATTCTGAGTGGGCTTGATTTGGAGTCTTTATATAGACTCTATGTAGGTAAAAATATACTCAATCAATTTCGTCAAGATAATGGTTATAAAGATGGCTCATATATAAAGATTTGGGATGGTACTGAAGATAATGTTGTGATGAAACATATCTGGGAAAACAATAGTGATATTAAGCCTGACGCCCTATACAAAGAACTTACAAAATTATACTTAGCTTTAAATAAGAGTTAATGGATAATCTTTTAGAGATACAAAACTTATCTTTTGGATACACAAAAGATAGATTACTTTTTCAAAACTTATCTTTAACGCTAAAAAAAGGTGAGATAAAAGCCATTGTTGGTGCAAGTGGAGCAGGGAAGTCTACTTTATTTGAATTGATACTTGGTAACCTAAAACCTCTTGAAGGAAACATTAAAAGTAGTATGAGCTCAGAAGTCTTTCAAGATCCATATAGCTCCTTTCATCCAAGCTACTCCCCACTCAATCAAATAAAAGATGTAACATCTATTGATGAGATAGACTCATATTTAAAGATTTTGAATTTAGAAAAATCTTTATTAACAAAGCTACCACATCAACTTTCAGGTGGACAGCTTCAAAGAGCTTCCATTTTACGTGCTATGCTAATGGAGCCAAAACTTTTACTTTTAGATGAACCAACTTCGGCTTTAGATAATGTAATTCAGCTTGAAGTTATGGGTATGCTTATGAAAAAACTTGATACGATGGGTATGTTAATAATCACTCATGATGTAGAGTTAGCACAGTGGTGTGCAGATGAGATTATAACTCTTTAGGTATTGAAAAAAAGTTTAGTGAAATAAAAACCACTACCAGCCATTATTATTGTACCAACAACATTGAGCGAAATATTTATAAGTGCTAGTAGTATATGGCCACCTTCTAAGAGCAAAAAACTCTCAATTGCAAAAGTTGAGTATGTAGTTAATGCCCCAAGTATACCAGTTGAAAGAAATGACTTAGTATGGAGCGAAAAAAGCTCACTGTTCATAAATATAGCTATTAAAATGCCCATTATCAAACTACCAATAAGATTGACACCTAATGTACCAAAAGGTAATTCATGAGGTACTTTATGGCTAATAACTCCATTGAGATAAGCTCGAAGCACTGCCCCGATAAAACCACCACTACCTATGGCTAGGATTGTTTGCCAACTCATCATCGTACACCTTTTGCATAGTTTTTCTTAAGTCATTTAACCACTCAGTATTTGTCCTATCTGCGATAAATGATTCTAGAAATATCACCTTGATCTGTCCTGGTTTATAGTAGAACTTTTTAAGATTATAGTAAGCAGACGTTTGTATAAATACTATAGGTTGTACTCTGAGTGCATACTTATCGGCTACTATCTTTGCACCAGATTTAAAAGGTAGCATCTTCCCTTTTGTGGAGCGTGTACCCTCTGGAAACATAGTGATAGTTTTTCCTATGGAGAGTCTGTGTTTCACATCTTTTAAAAGCTTTATGATAGATGTCTTACTTTCTCTTTCAACAGCTATATCTTGTGGAAGTTTTAATGAGAGACCAAAAAATGGTATATCAAAAAGTTCTTTCTTCGCAACCCATGCTAAATTTTTTTTAGAGACAGTTTCCATAATAGCAATATCTAAGTCACTTTGATGGTTAATAAGAAACATTTGTGTATCAGGATGCTCTTCTCCTTGAACTTTAGTGGTGAAAAATATACTGAGTCTTATGAACCAAGATGAGATTTTAGGTGCTAATGGTTCAGGAACAAGGGGAAAAATGATGATTAAAAAAGTGAGCCCAATAAAGATTATTAGAGTGGCAAAAAACCAACTAAGGTGTGCAAAGATTTTCATGTTTAACCCAACCTATTTGATTATTTTGTAATTTTACTTTTGTATGGGTAGCTATATTTCCCTCTTCCATGAGATAAGTTACTCCCTGTGTCGTTTCAAAGATAGTGCCATTTTTTACTGGTAAAAGATAGATATTTGAGTTTGGTCGTATGCAAACTTCTTTAGATGGTACATAGGTATACATTGCATACGCTATTGGAACAATTAAGATGATAGAATAGATATATTTTCTCGTCCATACTATTATCATGAGCATTACAAGCGCTACTGCAATGGCTACAAGCATTTTTAGCTTTTCTCGTGATTGATCTTTTGGCTTTAAGTCTGATTGTGTAGTGACACTATCATCATTTACTATGATTGGGATAGTAATGAGTTCAAATTTATTATTTACTAGATTAAAGTATGAAAAACTAAAATTTTCTATCTCTTTAGGTATGACCATAAAGTAGGTAATTTTTGATTCTTCTATATCATCAGTAAAAGATTCTATCCCTTGTTTGTATACATTTTTTAAATGAAAGGCAGAGATATTAGAGTTATACGCTGTAGCTACAAATACGACGATGTTATGGTTGGAATCAAAACTTGTAGTTTTATATTCATCTAAAACAAAAGAGTTTGCTACAATGTTTGAAAAGTTTTTTCGAGGATTGAGTGCAACTACATTGAGTTTTTTACCTTTAAGTATCGTGGGGCGATAGATAGTGCCATCAAAACTCTCAATATATGCTTTAAAGTCTGGAAGTCTTGCTCCAGTTGAGTTGGCTAAAAAGTAAAAGGTATCATAGTAAAATTTCCCTTTTTCTTCTCTAAAGGGAAGCTTGTTAAGAGATTTGAGCCCAATAGAGTTATTGAGGTCGTAATTGAGTTCATAAAAATCACTTTCTGTGGAGAGGACTCGGATAGTAACTGAAAAAATTTCACCCTTAATTATTCTAGTTGGCACCTCGTCATAATGCATGTATAGAATTTGAACATCCGAGATAGCTTGAGTAGTGTTTATCTCACTAATGTTAGCATCACTTAGATTTAGATCCAAGTTTATGTCAGAATCAATACTAGCATTAAAATCTTGAGCGAGTAGTGTAGTGACAAAAAAGAAGATAACTAAAAGTATTTTCATTAAGCTTCCATAAATCCTTGAAGCATTTTTACTCCATCATCACTGCCAAGTAGTAGTTCCATCGCACGTTCAGGGTGAGGCATAAGACCAAATACATTTTTAGTTTTGTTACATACACCAGCGATTGATTCAACGCTACCATTTGGATTTTTAACTTCACCGTTAGCATCAGTGTATTGTAAAAGTATTTGATTGTTTTTGCTCAGTTCATCGAGCCCATCACTATCTATAAAATAGTTACCATCGTGGTGAGCAATAGGGATGTTGACAACATCTCCATTATTAAGTTTTTCTAAAAATATATTGTCATTATTGATAACTTTTAAGTTGTGGTACTGAGAGATAAAATGGAGTCCATCATTTCTTTTTAATGCACCTGGGAGTAGTCCAGCTTCTGTTAAAACTTGAAAGCCATTACAGATACCAAGAACTTTTCCACCTTTACTTGCATAAGATGCAACAGCTTTCATAACGGGAGAAAACTTTGCAATTGCTCCACTTCTTAGGTAGTCTCCATAAGAGAATCCTCCAGCTACCACAAGTAGGTCTGTATCACTAGGGATAGACTCCTCCTTATGCCAGATAATCTCTGTCTTAGCCCCTAATTTCTCAAAAGCATGTTGTGTGTCATACTCACAGTTAGTTCCTGGAAATTGAAGTATTGCAACTTTCATTATACTAGCTCTATAGAATAGTCTTCGATAACTGTATTAGCTAGAAGGTCTTCACACATTTTAGTTACATCATCCATTGCTTTAGTTCTGTCAGTTGTATCTAGCTGTAAAATTATTTGTTTTCCAACACGGACATCGTTAACGTTACTGAAATGAAGAGAGTCAAGTGCATGGTGCACAGCTTTCCCCTGTGAGTCTAGTACACCGGCCTTAAGTGAAATATTTATAGTTGCTTTCATTTATTATTTTCCTAATATTCTATTTAATACTTGCTCGTAAGCTACTGTTAATCCACCAAGACCTTGACGAAATCTGTCTTTGTCCATTTTTTCGCCACTTTGCATATCCCAAAAACGACAATTATCAGGACTGATTTCATCGACTAAAATGATATTGCCTTGCGCATCTTTTCCAAATTCTAGTTTAAAGTCAACTAAATTAAGCCCAATGTTTGCAAAATATGGTTTCAGGATGTCATTAACCTGACGAGCCATGCGACGCAACTTGTCTAGTTCATCTTGATGCTCAACTAACTCTAGTATAAGACAATGTTGGTCATTTAATTTAGGGTCACCTAAATCATCATCTTTATAATCAAATTCTACAAGAGTAAATGGCAGAACCTTTCCATCTTCTATCCCAAGGTTTCTACTAAGGGAACCAGTTGCGATATTACGAACGATAACTTCGATGAGAATTACATCAACTTTGGTATGAAGCATATGGTTATCATCTAACATTTTTACAAAATGTGTTTGAATACCATTTTTCTCTAAAAGCTTAAACAGTTCAGTACTTATTTTATTGTTAAGTGCCCCTTTGCCTACTTCACTAGACTTCTTTTCTCCATTAAATGCAGTAAGGTCATCTTTGAACTCTGAGATAACTAAATTTTCATCATCTGTTAAAAATAATCTTTTTGCTTTTCCTTCGTATAGTAACTCTCTTTTTTCCATCTTTTATCCTTTTATTATGATAAGTGCTTTGATGATATCAACACCTTCTTTAAGTTGTATATCATCATTCATCATCTCTTTTGTGATTATGTTTTTATCGTCTGTTTTATTATCTTTCTTTTTTTCTTTTTTACCATCAACTTTTTTGAGTTCTTCTTTTAAATGCTTTTTTAAATCAGCCTCTTTGATAGCAAACTTATTCTCATGGGTTTTTATACTTCCTGCTTTAACATTGATATCTGGTGTTACACCAACAGCTTGTATAGTACGACCACTAGGAAGGTAGTATCTAGCTATTGTTAATTTTATAGCTTCAGTGTCGGTAATAGGTAAAACAACCTGAACACTTCCTTTTCCAAAAGTTTTTTCTCCTACAATGACACCACGTTTATG
The DNA here is from genome assembly GCA_026988245.1 of Sulfurimonas sp. GTDB lineage: Bacteria > Campylobacterota > Campylobacteria > Campylobacterales > Sulfurimonadaceae > Sulfurimonas. Next base: position 5,064 of record JALSLR010000074.1, on the reverse strand, counting down.
ATCTTGAAGTGCACCACTTACAATTTCACTTGCACTTGCACTCCCACCATTTACTAAAACTACAAGTGGTACTGATGTAACTGTATTTGATTTACTAGCAGTATAAACTTGTTTATCTTTTTCTTTGCGCCCTTTTTGAGAAACAATTTTTCCACTATCTACAAAAATATCTACTAAGTCAACAGCTTGGTCGAGTAAACCACCTGGGTTATTTCTTAAATCTAGAACGATTCCTTTTGTAGTGTTCTTATGTTTTTTGATAGCTTTTTGAACATCTGTAGCTACTTTTTTATCAAAAGAAGCTACACGAATATATAATATGTCTTTACCTATAGTTCTTGTGTAAACAGACTGAATCGTAATAATACCTCTAACTATATGGATTTCAAGAGGTTTGCTCTCACCTTCTCTTACAATAGTAATATCGATAGGATCACCAACTTTTCCACGCATAATGGATACAGCTTCATCTATGGTCATGTTGAGTGTTGATTCATCATTTATTTTTAAGATTATATCACCTGATTTGAGACCAGCTTTATCAGCAGGAGTATCATCAAGTGGAGCGATAACTGTGAGTGCACCATCACGGATACCTACAGTGATACCAAGTCCACCAAACTCACCACTAGTTTGTACTTTTAGTCTTTTGTAGTCTTTTTGCGTTAAAAAGTTAGAGTGAGCATCAAGATTTTGCATCATACCTTCTAATGCTTTATCCATTAACTCCTCTATGGTTACGTCATCCACATTATATTGTTCAACAATGCTTATAACTTTTGTAAATTTTGCAAGTGCTTGAAGTCTTGAAGCTTCTTTTTGTTGTCCTGTTTGCTCTTTTTTTGCTGTAAGAGTTGTTGCAAACATTAAAGAAAAAGCTATACCTAGAGATACGAAACCAAGAGTGATAAATTTTTTGTTTTTCATAGAAATCCTATTTAAATTTTAAAAATATATTATAGTCAAATTGTCGTTTATTTAGTATATCCAAAGTATGGTCTAGAATATGGTGCTACATAAGAGTCACTATCAGCATCATATCCAAAAGGAACGTATGTATATGGTAATTGTACATAGTTAAATATACTTCCTGTTCTTTCCCAACCAGCAGCATTGAGTAATTCAGAGATACTTATGGCAACAGCAGCATAAATCACTCTTTCTGTTTTAGCATCACCTTTGTTTGGATTACCATTAATTGGGTCTACTTCGTACATATCTGAGTTTTGATAACCCCTAGTATAGTACCCTAGATGAAATTCAGCATATTTAAGCCAAGATGATTTGGTAGACTCAAAACCACTTCCTTTGAGTGCAATGAGATATTTCATAGAATTATATTGAGAAAAAAAGTCAGTATTTCCTTGAAAGTTAGGAACATATTCTAAACGTAAGTCAACTCTTTGTTTCAATGATGGGTACTGCTCTCTTACATAATAAAATCCCGCCCCAACAGTATTCATAAGAAAATCTTCATAAGAAAATCCATAAGAGTTACTAAAAGAATCTCCTAGTTCCATTATGGCCTGAAAAGTCCATGCAGTAAAGGTACCGTTAAAGGTAGCATCGTCGTGATTCATTCCCCAGCTCTCATAAAGTGAAGAAAAGCCAAGTGACCATAAATATGTAGAGTAAAGGTGACCAAACTTATCGGCACCACCATAAGCAGTATCGTTTTGAAACCAATGCTCTTGGTCAAACTTAGGTTTTTGTGAAAAATAATCCCAGAAAGCGACACCCCATAGTGTAACAACCCCAGCTCCTACAAGGTTTGTGTAGAGTACTCTGTCACTTAGCTCAGCATCAGTAAGTTTTGTTGTGTTTGTGTCATTTGCAATTAATGAAAACGATAAAAGCAAGACGATGTATAGTTTTTTCATATTGAATCTCTTAAAATTTTTCGTAATGCTAGCATTTTTTCACTTTCATGATGCTAAACAATACTAAATTTATATTCTTTGTATATACTTACGCATAATTTTTATCTAAGGTATGAAACAGATGAGTTCAATTAAAGAGTATTTAACGAATGACCATAGACGTTGTGATGAGCTTTTTGCTGCCATGGAAGATGCTGCAAATACATCACTTGAGAGTGCTAGAGAGATGACACAAAGTTTTATTGATGCTAGCGAACATCATTTTCAAATGGAAGAACGTGTTATGTTTGCTGAGTTTGAACAAAAAACTGGTATGACAGAGGGCCCAACAGCTATGATGCGTCATGAACATATGCAAATGAGAAACTTGATGAAGCAGATGATGGAAGCTTTAGAAGTTAATAATAAAGATAAATTTTTTGGTTTTAGTGAAACTTTGATGATTCTCATGCAACAACACAATATGAAAGAGGAACAGATGTTATACACAATGGCTCAACAGCATTTAAGTGCAGAGTCTGAGCGCATTATAGAGATGATGGACTCGATGATAACAGAGTAGTAAAGAGATGGAATTAACAGGACTTAATGCAGACCAAGCTCCACCAATATCAGCCCCGCTTAGATTTTTTCTTACGGCACCGCTTTTTGCAATATTTGCAGGTTTTTTAATCTTTATAAGTGATGCGAGTGTACTTACTTCTAGGTTTGCCCCTGAGAGTATAGCTATAGCCCATGCCCTTACCATTGGGTTTTTAGGCTTTGTGATGCTAGGGGCTATGACTCAGATGTTACCAGTTTTAGCTGGAGTTAAAATTTACAAAGTGAAGTTTATAACAACTTTCGCTCATACTCTTTTGGTAGTAGGGCTTATTTCGATGGTCTTTGGCTTGTATTTTTCAAAGCAAACTTTAAATTCTTTAGCTCTTATTAGTCTGAGTATTGGTTTTTTGAGCATCCTTTTTCCCATGTTATTTGCTTTGAGAAAAGTAGAAAATAGGTCACCAAGCGTGAAGGCAATTACAGTAAGTCTTTCTTTTGCTATCGCGGTTGTATTGATGGGTGCTGATTTACTATCAGCTTATGCAACTGGTAGCTTTAGTGATTATCATAGTATAATTGCAAATGTTCATAGTGTATGGGGTGTCTTTGGTTTTGCGGGTGTTTTAATCATAGGAGTTGCTTTTCAGGTACTTCCAATGTTTTATGTAGCGCCAAGATTCAAACAGTTTTGCAAAAGAAAAGTGGTTATTTTAATCTCTGTAGGTTTGATCCTATGGTTAGTTTTTAATCTTTTTGTTCCTCAAATAGCTTATCTTGCTAAAATCTGGGTTGCATTGTTTTTTTGGGCTTTTGCAACTACGGTTTGGTTAAAGCTCAATAATCGTCGTCGTCCAATAAGTGATGTGACTGTGTGGTATTGGCGAGCTTCAACTATTTTTATGACATTAGGACTTTTTTCATGGGTCTTTAATAGTATGATTAATGATCAGCACATTGTAGTAGTATCGATTGTTATTGGGGGAGGTTTTATTCTTAGCATTATGATGGGAATGCTCTATAAAATTGTTCCTTTTTTAGTCTGGTTTCATCTGAATGCTAAGGGATATATGAATATCCCAACTATGAATGAGATGATTGATAAAAGAAGTGCAAAAATTCAGTTTGTTTTTTTTATCTTATCTCTTATTGGTTTTACTCTATCATACTTCGAGCCATCATTTTTAGAATATAGTGCATTTTTATTTATCATTAGCATGACAATTCTAGAGTATAATATTATAAATCCAGTCCTTATATATCTTAGGACTATAAAAACAAAACCAGACTTTGATATGTCAGCTTTTACTATGGAGAGTAAATAAACATGAAAAATATAATCTTAATAGGTTTTATGGGTGTAGGCAAAGGTAGTGTAGCAAGAGAGATTGTGAAAACATCTTCTTACATAGCACTTGATACTGATGATATTATTGAGTCAATGGAAAATAGACGTATAAAAAAGATATTTGAAGAAGAGGGTGAAGCATATTTTCGTAATTTAGAGAAAAGTGTTGCTTTATGGCTAGAATCTAGTGTAAAAAACACACTGATATCTACAGGTGGTGGTTTTTATAAACAAGAGAATCTAAAACAAATTGGAAAAGTTGTTTTACTAGATAGTCCATTTCCTGATATAATTGCAAGGATAAAAGCACATCCTAATGCAGTGAAAAAACTGGCAAAACGTCCACTGCTTAGTGATTTAGCTAAGGCCCAAGAGCTTTATAAGGAACGTACTCCAGAGTACTTAGCCTTAGCAGATGTAGTTGTGAATGTAACAAATAAAAGTGCACTTGAGTGTGCAAAAGAAATTTTAGATAAAGTTTAAAAAGGTTTAAAAGATGTACAAGTTTTTTATAAGTATGCTGTTAGTCACTCAGATAGTGTCTGCATCGGGTGTTATCTGGCAAAAAGATTTAAAGAGTGCTTTAGAACACGCAAAGAAAGTTAATAAACCGATATTGTTTGTTTCTTCAAGACACACTTGTAAGTATTGTGTGATGCTAGAGGAAAAAACATTTGGTGAGGCTAGAGTTATACAAGCTTTAAATGAAGATTTTGTATCTTTTACTTCATGGTCTGATGAAGGGGATATCGTCCCTGATGTATTATGGAGACCAGGCACACCGGCTATTTGGTTTTTACTTCCAAGTGGACAGCCAATGTATGAACCACTTATGGGCGCAGTAGGAGCTAACGACTTTTTAAATGCACTCTCAATAGTAAAAGAAGAATATAACAAATCACATAAGAAGAAGAAAAATGATTTTTACAAACTCAAAAAGTAGTAATTTTGCAAATGATTTCAAGGACTTACTGAGTCGTGGAAAAATGGATATTGATAATGTTAGCGCGATAGTTAGTGGCATCATAAATGAGATAAAAGTAGATAAAAACAAGGCTTTAAAGTCACATATCGCAAAGTTTGATAACTGGACCCCAACTACAGACGATGAACTTAAAATATCTACTGCATCAATGCTTAAAGCATATAGCAACATAGATGAAAAATTAAAAGATGCTTTGCATTTAGCTTATGATAGAATCAAAGCTTATCATGATAAGCAAAAACCTAAATCATGGTTTGATACAGAAGATAATGGGACTATACTTGGTCAAAAAGTTACAGCAGTAGATAGTG
>JALSLR010000073.1 GCA_026988245.1 Sulfurimonas sp. | reverse complement strand
ATAATACCAATTATTAAGTATTGGATACCCCATTTAAGAGTATTAGAGCCACAGTGGCTTTGTGATATAATTAGTGAGGAATTAGAAATTTATTTAACAAAAAAGGAAAATACATGAATGTCAGAGAAGAAATAAAAATATCTCGAAATAAAATTATTAAAGCTACTTTAGATGGTATTGAAACTTCTGTTGAACTTTATCAAAAATGGAGTGGTGGAGAATGGGTATGTAATGCTCCTGAATATTTATTAACTGTAAAAATTGCTGAAAGCATCGCAATAGAAATTGAAAACATTGGAGCAAAAGAGCTTATAACATTAGAAGATAATTTAGACTATTTATTAGGATTAGCTGACGCTAAAGGGAAAGGAAGCATCTCTAATAAAGTTCGAAAAAATGGGCGATGTGACATTTCAGTCTGGCGAGAAGATGAAAAACCTAAGGCACTCATCGAAGTAAAAAACAGTGTTTTTAGTTTAAGAAAAATTACATCTGACATTAACCGAATAAAAGAGGTTCTTAAGAGAAAGACTTCTAAATCAACATTTGAATTTGGACTTATTGCATTTTATATTGATAGACATTATGAAAGTGGAAACGCTAAAAATAAAATAAGGGAACAAGCTAAAAAAATCTTTGAACAAGCAAAAAATCTTCATAAAGATATAAATTTTAAATTTCACTATAGAGAAGAAACAACCACTTTAAAAGATACTGATGCATGGGCTTCAGTTGTGTTTGAAATAACAAGAAACGCTAATAAGTAAATTTTTCACAAAGTATACCTATCGAGACAAAGAAGAAGGCGATATATATTATTTTGAAATCACTGATGAATGCTTAAACTTAAGTGAAAAAATACTTGAAAGTATTTGTAATGAGAAACTAAATTATATTAATGAAGTTTTAAAATAATTAGATATAATTTAAGGAACAAACAGACTATAGGAGTTTTATATGACCATGCCAATAAATTTACATCCTCAATATATTACTGATAAAGATGCAAGAGTTTGAGGATATGCTTGAGAATATAGAAGATTTAAGGACTATTGCAGATAGAAAAGATGAAGAAACTACCTCGCATGAAGATTTTTTAAAAGAATTAAAAGCCGATGACACTCTATAAAATTGAATGGAAAACATCTGCTAAAAGAGAACTTCGTAAAATCGACAAACGTAAATTCCAAAAATAGTAAAAACAATAGAAAATTTAGCGACTAATCCACATCCGGCTAAGCACAAGAAGTTATTGGGCACTGAACATAATTTTAGAATTAAGATTGGGGATTATAGAGTTGTCTATTTTATTGAAGATGATAAGCTTTTGATAAAAATTATCAGGGTTAGACATAGAGCAAAAGCTACATCTGTTGTAACTACATCCAAGTCTTACTTGAAGGTTATAGCTAACTTAACATTACATTAATACAAATGTTATATCATTTCCACATTAAAGATAAGGACCTTACCATGAAAATAAACTTTTTAACACTACTTAGTAGTATTATATTGATGCTTAGCATCACAACATCTAACTTAAGTGCTAAGCAAAAACCATTTCTCATCCATGGAAAGCTTCCTCACCTCACTGGAACTATCATGCAACTATGGGATGATGAAGATTTAGCCCTTACATCAGAACAAAAGAAAAAACTAAAACATATAAGAATACGAACAGTAGGTGGTCTCTCAACCATCAAAGGTGAAGTGTTTCCTCTTGAAAATGAGATAGTACAAGCTTCTAAAGATGGTACTAACCCAGAAGAGTTAGAAGACAGTGTTGAAAAACTAGCAGAGTTACGGGCTGAAGCTACTATGCTGCATTTAAGATGTATCTATGACACAAAAAATATTCTTAGTAAAGAACAATTTGAATTAGTAAAATAGAGAGAAACTTTTAAATACATTATGGATGAAATATCAAAAATTCTTCGTGACAAAGAGTCTGTACTTGCAAAAGCAGAAATTTCTAACACTTTTTATACACCACTTGTCCTGCTTTACATTCTAGGATTTGCCTTGCTTTTCATAGGTTATGAGTATGAGATAGGCGTTATAGGCTTAGTTCTTATCACCAGAACTTTTTATGTAAACCTTCAAGAGATTAAAGAGAAAAAATCTTACCACTGTCTCCTTACACAAGAAAGACTCATCATACTCAAAGATCACAAAATAAAAGAGATTTTTCCCATAAACTTGAAAGATATTCGGACTATCTATATAAAACCTATAAACAAAAGGCTAAAAACTATTTTAGATGTTGGCACACTAGAAGTTATAACTAGCTCTGGTGGTCGTTATGTTATACGAAATATTAAAAAACCATATCTTTACCATAGCGCTATTATTGGCGATGTTGTAAGTGCTTCTCACTACTCAAATCAATAATTTAGATATAATTCGTAAAAAAGATTATGTCAGTAATAGATAAACAAAAATGGGATGCAAAATATCTCAAAAAAAGCCAACTACTCCTACCTCGTGATGCTAGTACAAACTTAAAAGCCTACATAAAATATACTAAACCTGAGTATGCACTTGATATAGCTTGTGGAGCAGGAAGAAACAGTATATTTCTCGCGGAAAATGGCTTTAAGGTGGATGCAGTAGATATTGCTAAACTTGCCCTAGATACTTTAAATGAAGAATCAAAAGCTAAAAATTTAACACAAAAGATAACTACACATTTAATAGATTTAGATGTATACGAAATTGAAAAAGACAAATACGACCTCATAATTATGGCAAATTACCTAAACCGTGACATCATCAAAAAAGCAAAAATATCAATTAAAAAGGATGGTATTCTATTTGTTGAAACCTATATGCTAGATGATGCTAACGAAAAAACAAAGTCTGATATGTCCAACCTACTCCAAAGTCAAGAACTAAAAAATATCATAGATAATTCTTTTAAAATTTTATACTATGATGAGTTTAAAAATGAAGACTATGAGATATACAAGATGAAAAAACAAGTAATAGTAGCAAAGAAGACAAAAGATTGATGAAATACAGTAAATTTATTCTTATACTCATATATATGAGTACATTTCTACAAGCAAATGCCTACAATCTTAGACTTATCCAAGGGGATTTTTATAACAAAGTTATACTTGAACCACTTTACAATAAATACTATATACGCTCTTTAGAAAAAACCTGTAAAAATAAGGCAACAGAGTGTTATGGAATTAGGCTCTCAAACTTTATGCAAAAAAAGTATGTCAAAAATATTCTTAAAAAAAGAGCAGAGACCTTTGTCTTAGATGACAAGTATCTCACGCAAGTAGAGTTTCGAATGCGTTCAGATAAGTGGAGACTTACCTCAACTCAGTTCATCACCATAGTCGACCTTTCCAAACAAGTGTTTGTACTTTTGTTATGGGACAACAAAATGAAAACACTCAAACCTATTGGCTTTGACTTTATCGCAAGTGGAGCGATGGAAAGAGAAGCAGAGGTAAAAAAAGGTGAGGATCATTTTCTTAAAACTCCTAGTGGTTTTTTCCCTATAGTAAGTGGGTGGCGTTCTAAGGGTAAAATATATAAAGACAAATATACCATGCCTTATGGAAAAAAAGATAGATTTGTATTTTTCTTTGGCATACAAAAGAGCGTTCGCTACAATACTTTTAAAAAAAATGGCAAAAAAATGAAAAGCAAAAAAGAGTACAAACTTATAACAGATAAACTCAACTTTGCAATCCATACACATATATCTAAAAAATCTCTTGGCATTCCCGCATCTCATGGATGCATAAGAATGAGTCACGAACTCAATGTTTTTTTAGACAATAATCTTGTATTTTTTAAACATCTTTACAGAAATGGAACTTGGCTACATCCCTATAAAAAACCACCTGAATCTCCAAAAAACTTTGAGCTAGCGGGTGAGTATATGCTTATCATTGATAAGATATAAACGACTAATTATTTAAAAAATCTTTTAACGACTTTGTATGTGATTGATTATGTGATTTTGATATATCTAGCAATTCTTTATCTGCATTGACATGGCAGTCTACACAGGTTTGTATAACATCATGTTGTCTTACATTAGCATCATTTATCTTAGACATTGGGTGACAACCAAAACAGTCATCACCACACTCAGCCATAGCATTTGGCTCAGCAGAATGACATTGGATACACCCAAGCATAGGCTTATGACGTAAGTCTGTATCAATAGTAGGAACAAGCTTAGGGTGACACGTCAAACAGTCTCCCGTACATGCCAAAAGTGATGATGCTAAGAGCATTATGCTAAGAATGTATTTCATAATAAAATTATATCCATTGTTTATTTACGAAACTTTTACCATTATCTCATCTCCATCCATATCAAAGGCAACTTTTGAGCCTTCATGCACTTTTCCTTCTAGTATCAAGTCTGCAAGTTTATCTTCTACAATCTCATAAAGAGCGCGTTTGAGTGGTCTTGCTCCATAAAGTGGATCAAACCCTGCTTCTGCTATAAACTCCGATGCACTAGAACTTAGCGTGAGTTCTATATCTCTTTGTGCTACTTTATTTGCAATCTCTTTAAAGAAGATATCTACTATACCTCTTATCTCTTTTTTACCAAGTTCATTAAATATAACTATATCATCAAGTCTATTGATAAACTCTGGTTTAAAGGCACTTTTCACTTCATCTTCTTTTATGTTGGAAGTCAGGATAATAATGGTATTTGTAAAATCAACTGTTACACCTTTATTATCAGTCAAGCGTCCATCATCAAGCACTTGAAGCAAGATGTTAAAAACATCAGGATGTGCTTTTTCAACCTCATCAAAAAGTATAACGCTGTATGGTTTACGGCGAACAGCTTCAGTGAGCTGTCCACCCTCTTCATACCCAACATACCCAGGTGCTGCACCAACAAGGCGAGAAACTGATGCTTTGTCCATATACTCACTCATATCTATGCGTATCATAGCTTCTTGGCTATCAAACAAAAAGTTCGCTAAAGTTTTTGCTGTTTGCGTCTTACCAACACCCGTTGGCCCTAAAAATAAAAAGCTTCCTATTGGTCTTGCACCATCGCTGAGTCCCGCTTTATTGCGTTTTATAGCACGACTCACAGCAAAGGTCGCATCTTCTTGACCAACGACCTCTTTGTTTAACTCTTCTTGGACATGGAGTACTTTTTGTTTCTCACTCTCAAGCATTTTTGTTACCGGTATGTTTGTCCAACGGCTTATGATGCTAGCAATGGACTCTTCATCTACACTATTTTTAAGGAGTGTCCCTTCAGCTTGAAGTTTATCCCAGGACTCGTTAATCTTTTTTTCCTCTTCTATGAGGGCTGGAATTTCTCCATATTCTATCTCTGCTGCACGGTTAAAATCTGAGTTATTTTTTGCACTTTGCGCTTCTTTTCGTTTGGCTTCTATCTCAAGTTTTATACTTGAAATTTTATCAAACACATCTTTTTCTGTCGCGAACTGCGCTTCTAAATCTCGAACTTTTTCATCAACATCAGCTAACTCTTTTGTTATCTCAGCAAGTCTTTTCTCATTTGCAGGAGTATCTTCCATCTTTAGCGCTTCTTGTTCTACATGTAGTTCAGAACTTTTTCTTTTTGCAGCACCTAGTACATTTGGTTCTGATTCTATTTGCATTTTTAATTCAGCAGCAGCTTCATCAATAAGGTCTATCGCTTTATCTGGTAAAAATCTATCTGCAATATAACGGTCACTTAGTTTTGCTGCAGCTACTAAAGCACTATCTGTGATGCTAACGTTATGATGCGTTTCAAGTCGTTCTTTGATACCACGAAGTATTTGAAGTGATTGATTGACAGTTGGTTCATCAAGGTTAATAGGTAAAAATCTTCTTTGCAAAGCTGCATCTTTTTCAAAGTACTTTCGATACTCTTTAAGTGTTGTAGCCCCTATAGTATGTAACTCTCCACGAGCGAGTGCAGGCTTTAAGATGTTCGCTGCATCCATACTTCCTTCTGATGCTCCAGCACCAACAATAGTATGAATCTCATCAATAAACAAGATGATATTTCCACTCTCTTGAACCTCATCGATAACTGCTTTGAGTCTGTCTTCAAACTCTCCACGGTACTTTGCCCCAGCAATGAGAGCACTCATATCTAGCGCGATTAGTTTTTTGTTTTGTAAAGAGGTTGGTACTTCATTGTTAGCTATACGTTGTGCCAAACCTTCAACAAGGGCAGTTTTACCGACACCAGGTTCACCTAGTAACATAGGGTTGTTTTTCGTTTTACGGATGAGGATTTGCATCATACGTGTTATCTCTTCATCACGTCCTATCACAGGGGAAAGCTTCCCATCATGCGCCTGTGCTGTCAAATCAATTCCGTATTTTTCTAAGGCTTCATGAGTTTCATCTGCACTTTGGCTATCTACTTTAGCACCACCCCTTGATGCTTCTATGTTTTTAGCAAGTTCATTGATGTCTATGTACTTTTTAAGTAAAGACTCAAATGGCTCTATTCTTAAATTTGCTAGTATATAGGTATCAACAGCTAAAAAAGTATCACCATTTTTAGTCATAACCCCTGCCCCGCTCTCTAGAGTTTGCATAAAGCTACGAGAGAGTTTGATATTTTCTTTACTTACCGAACTAGATTTTGGCAATTTTTCGGCTAAACTTCTTACATCAAGTTCTATGGCTGTTTTATCAATATTCATTTTATTGAACATTTGATTGAGTACTGAATTAGAATTTGCTAATAATGCCCAAAGAAAGTGTATAGCCTCCACCTCTTGATTTTTATTGTGTAACGCTAAAGACAAGGCTGACTCTATAGCTTCACTCATGTTGTGTGTTAGTTTTTCAAATATATTAGATTGCATATTGTTTCCTTTAAATTCATTTATGATGTATTATAGCAAGTTGAGTGTGCTTATGTCAAGTTATCTTAGTCAATAGACTATATATCATATTTTGTTAAATTACTATATAATTACATAATTAATAATTTTTAAACAGGGAAATATATGTCAACAGTCACAGAGGCGCTTCAATCTCGTTCATCAAAAAGATCATACCTACCAAAACCAGTCCCACGCGACATTCAAGAAAAAATTTTACAAGCAGCTGCAATGACGCCTAGTGGGGCAAATATGCAACCTTGGGTAACTTATGCAGTTAGCGATAAAGATATTCTTAAAAAAGTAGGTGATGCTATCATTGAGAAGATGGATACCGGTGTTGTTCATGACCAATTTATTCAATACTATCCAGTTAATTGGACAAATCCTTACAAAAAAAGACGTATAGTAACTGGCGCTGGACTTTACAAACTTATGGAAGTAGATAGAAAAGATGAAGCTACTCGACTTAAGATGTGGCAAGATAACTTTAGATGGTTTGGAGCACAAACTGTCTTTTTTGTCTTTACTGATAAAGCGAACATAGATGGAGCTGAGGGTGTACTTATAGACTGTGGTGCGTATATGCAATCTATCATGCTACTTGCACGTGAACATGGACTAGATACTTGTCCGCAAGGATCAACAACAGAGTTTGGCAAGGTTGTAGCTAAAGCACTTGATGTACCTGATAATTTAGCTCTTTTATATAGCGTTGTTATAGGTTATGCAGATGATGCTAAGATAAACACCTACCAACCTGCTCGCACCTCTTTAGAAGAAAGTGTCACTTTCATCTAAAGAATTTTCTTAACAGTTCCCTAATGCTCATTATATATAATATAAAAATATAATATTATATAAGGCTTATACTATGACATCTAACTGGAGAATGGTTGTTGAGAAAAAATTTGAAAATTTTACTCACGTCATCATTAAACACCGATTTAAAACACTTTTTTTAACACTTTTTATAGTGCTCGCTCTTGCGTCTAACCTTCCTAAAATCACTTTTGATACATCTACTGAGGGCTTCTTGTATAAAGATGATCCTCAAATCTTAATGTACAATGACTTTCGTAATCAGTTTGGTCGTGATGAAAAGATTATTGTAGCCATCAAAACAAAAGATGTTTTCGATAAAGATTTTTTAACAAAACTTTTTAAACTTCATAAAGAGATAGAAGAAAATGTCCCTTATATCAAGGAGGTTAACTCCCTACAAAATGCAAGAAAAACTCTTGGAAACAAAAGTGAACTCATAGTAGAAGACCTTTTTAACGATGGCATACCTGATGATGCTAAGAAACTTCAAGCTATCAAAGATTTTGCTCAGGGCAATAATATCTATACAGACTTGTACCTCAATGCTGATGCAACATTTACCACCATCATGATAACAACAAATACTTATACATCCATAGGGATTGAGCATTCTGATGATTTACTCGGTGGATTCGAAGAAGACACAGGTGCTACACAAGAGAACCTAGAGTTCATCACAGCACCTGAAACAAATGAACTCATAAGTACCCTAGAAGAGATTCTAAAAAAATATAAAGCTGATGATTTTCAAATCTATGATGCGGGAAGTCCCATAGTAACAAAAAATCTCCAAACAACACTTATGGCAGATATGTCAAAGTTTATTCTCTATGTTATCATCACTATAGCTACCCTTCTCTTTTTGACTTTCAAGCGCATAAGTGGTGTTTTGATACCCCTTGGTGTAGTGATATTAACACTTCTTGCAACCATAGGGAGTATGGCACTTTTTGGTTATCCTATCACCTCTATGACACAGATTCTCCCCTCCCTTCTTTTAGCTGTAGCTATTGGGGCTAGTATCCATATATTGAGTATTTTTTATCATAAATTTGATGAAGTGGGTGATAAGATGGAGGCTATAGTATATGCTATCGGGCATTCAGGATTAGCAGTTTTCATGACTTCTGTTACCACAGCAGCATCCCTAGCTTCTTTTTCTATTTCAGATATAGCACCCGTGGCAGCTCTTGGAATATTTTCCGCGATAGGTGTTACTTTAGCACTCATCTTAACCTTAGTGTTTATCCCTATACTCCTTTCTCTCATTCCAATGAAAGCGAGAACAGGTCAAAAAGAAAACTTTCTTGATGCAATTATGATAAACATTGCGGACTTCTCCATCAACCACTACAAGTCTATTACAGTATCCGCTATAGTAGTCATAATTGTATCTTTTGTATTAGGCTCACAAATGCAATTTTCTCATAACCCTCTGCATTGGTTTAAAAAAGACAATACTGTAAGAATAAACACAGAAGTTATCGATAAAGAGATGCGTGGATCTATCAGCATTGAAGTTGTACTTGATACTGGCAAAGAAAATGGTGTTTATAATCCTAGATTTTTAAATAGTATAGAAAAAGTAACTCAAGAGATATATACATACAAGGGCGAAAACTACTTTATAGGGAAGATTGTGAGTATCAATGATGTACTCAAAGAGATACACATGGCCCTCAATGAAAATCAAAAAGAGTACTACGTCATTCCACAAAACCAGGATTTAATAGCTCAAGAATTTTTATTATTTGAAAATAGTGGGAGTGATGACTTAGAAGATATCGTAGACTCGCAGTTTAGTAAAACTCGCATTAGCATCAAAGCACCATGGGTTGATTCAGTGGAGTATGTTGAGATGATTGATGAGCTACAAGACCTTCTCAACACTGAGTTTAAAGATATGGCTACTGTATCCGTAACAGGGACTCTTCCTATCCTGTCCACTACTATCACCAAATCTATCTTGAGCTCCATAGAAAGTTATATTATAGCTTTTATTGTTATCGCTATGTTAATGGTTCTTCTCATTGGAAACTTTAAACTTGGTTTACTTAGTATGATTCCTAATCTTACACCCATCATGTTTGCAGTTGCTTTCATGGTGATGTTTCACCTTCCACTAGATATGTTTACAATACTTATCGGAGCTATTGCCATTGGGATGGTTGTAGATGATACTATCCATTATATGCACAACTTTAAACGCTACTACATCATCCACAATGATGTTGATGAAGCGATAAGAAAGACACTTCATACAAGTGGTAGAGCGATTCTTATAACCTCTGCAGTTTTGAGTTCAGGCTTTTTAGTATTTATGTTTGCAAGCATGAACAACTTGTTTAATTTTGGTTTAATAACTGGTGTTACAGTTGTAGTCGCAATGGTTACAAACCTAACACTTACAGGTGCTTTAATGAAGCTATTTATTAAAAGTCAAGCAGATATCTAAGATAAGGATACCAAATGATAAAATATCTACTCTTATTTCTGTTGAGTTATACGCTATTATTTTCAAGCGAATATATACTTGACAACACAAAGTCCGAGGTTTACTATGATGCTAAGAAAGAGCAATTTTTTAGTACCCACACCATTATCTCTATCAACAAAAGTTTAAATGGTTTAATCCAAAAGGTTGATGATAAGTATAGTGGAAAACTTAGCATCCAAGTAACAGGTTTTGATAGTCAAAGTTCTATGCGTGATGATAATGTTGATGAGATGCTTCAAGCAGAGGCTTACCCTTTTATTACCTATAAATATACTATAGTAGATAATCACGCAAGTGGTATCATGACCATCAATAATGTAAGCAAAAAGATAAACTTTCCAGTAAAGATAAAAGAAGATGATAATGGACTCTATATCGAGGGCAGTGTGAAAATTAAGTATACAGATTTTGGACTACAAACACCAAGTAACCT
>JALSLR010000072.1 GCA_026988245.1 Sulfurimonas sp. | reverse complement strand
TGCATCGGTTATCTGTATCTCTCCACCTTTTCCTGGCTTCGTACTTTTTAAGATTTCAAAAATGTCTGGAGTTAAGATGTAGCGTCCTATGATAGCCATGTTTGTTGGTGCGTCTTTTGGGTCTGGTTTTTCTACCATGTCTTTTACACGATAAACTCCACTTTCTATCTCTTTACCTGCTATGACACCATATTTGTTTGTATCTTCCATTGGAACTTCTTCTATTGCTACTATAGAGCATTGGTACTTTTCATATACTTCTATCATTTGAGCGAGGACTCCATTAGATTCCAAATCGGAGTTTGGAATGACGGGGTTATCACACAAGTCATCTGCAAGTACAACTGCAAAGGGTTCGTTGCCTATGAGGGTTTCACCGCAGAGTATAGCGTGACCTAGACCTTTCATTTCCACTTGACGAGTATATGAAAATGTACACTTCGTTATAACATCTCTTATCTCAGTCAAGTAATACTCTTTAGCAGTACCTTTTATCTGATGTTCTAACTCATAACTTATGTCAAAGTGATCCTCTATAGCCCTTTTACCTCGACCTGTAACTATAGCCATAGTCTCTATGCCAGCTTCAAGTGCTTCTTCTACTCCATACTGGATGAGTGGTTTAGTTAACACTGGTAACATCTCTTTTGGAGTAGCTTTAGTAGCTGGTAGAAATCTTGTACCGTAACCAGCAGCGGGAAATAAACACTTTTTAATTTTCAAATTTTCTCTCTTGTTTATGGGGGGGGGCGACCCATTTAGTAAGAGCATTTTAGCTAAAAACTTATTTAGAACTTCTTAAAACTATTTCTGTTGCTTACTCAGTTTTTCTTTAAGTATAATTTTTCCAGCTTCAACACCAGGTTGGTCATATGCGTTGATATAGAGGAACTTTGCAACGACAGAGGTGAGCAGCTCATATTCATACATAAGAGCTGCTATACTTCGCTCATCTACTGCATCTATAGTTATCACATCACATGGGATGTCATCTAGATTTTGTATAGCCTCTATGGTAGCGTCAGCTTGCATGTTAATAAGCTCAGAGAAATCTCTTTTGTTTAAGTAGTCTAGCTCTTCTAAACCCTCTAGTGTAAGCTCTGGTATCTGTATATCACTTTCAAAATTATCTACTTTCACTATAGTTATCGTCTTGTCTCGTCTACCTTCAACTACAAGCTGTAAAAAAGAGTGTTGGTCTATAGGTCCTATGATGCCAACTGGGGTGAGACCTTGTCGTGACTCGTTAATATCTATCTTTCCTAGGCTCTCCCCCCAAAGTTGTACATACCATTTATTAAAACCCTCAAGTCGCGAGGAATATGAAAAGACTACGTTTATGTTAAAGCTGTTTTTGTATTCGGCGAAGAAACGGGCTTTTTTTAGAATGCGGTGTTTTGGAGTAGATTCCGGATCGGAGTCCGGAATGACGGAAGGGAAGTCATTCTCAGCTTGTACCGCAAGGGCATTATAACTGGGAACCTCCTCAAAAAAGCCGTCATACACCTCTTTGATACCTTTAATTATCTCATCAATATCTATCCCAACTATAGCAAGAGGCACTAGCCCTACAGTAGAGAAAACAGAAAATCTTCCCCCAACATCCTTAGGCACTTCAAATGTTTTCATCTTATGAAATTTTGCAAAGGCATCAAGCTTAGAATCACTCTCCGTTATCACTATAGTATTGTCTTTATCACACTTCATAAGAGAGTTTATATACTTAAATATAGACACAGTCTCAACAGTAGTCCCAGACTTAGATATAACGACAAAAAGAGTATCATTCAAGTCAATAGCATCTATCTTAGACTTTAACTCTATAGGGTCTGTACTTTCTATAAAATGGAGTTTTTTACTAAGCTTTTTAGAGTGTTTTAAAAACTTATATATAGCATAAGTTCCAAGGGTTGAACCACCTATGCCGATAACTACAACATTTTTTTGCTTCACACCTTTTGCATACTCTTTTATAGCACCTATATCTTGATGTACTAGGTTATAGTAGCCTATACTCTCACGCTCTTTTTTTATCTCATCAAAGAGTTCCTCATCAGATATGGTTGGGTTAAAGTTATGTGTATATTTCATTTTATGCTTCTTTTCCTTAGATATACTGGAAACCTAGGATTTCCTTTTGAAGTGAGTCCATAGTATTTAAAAGTGATGACAGAGCCTATCTTCGGTGGATTATTTCTCTTTGCATCATCAAAACCTGAACCTATTTTTACGATTTTACCACTTTTTAGTTTACACGCCAATGAACCTAGTTTATTTTTGTACTTACCTTTACCTTTGTTGTGTCCTACTACTTTACATTCTGCGTCCAAATAACTTTTTACTTTCAGTGCATTTTTCGTTCTTCCCGTGAAGTATGGAAGTTCTCCATCACGAACAACTACACCCTCCCCACCTTTAGCTTCTATAATTTTTTGGTAGTTAAATAAATCTTTTTTATTTTTTATCTTTATTTGCGGTATCACTTTTAGGTATTTTGTTGGTTTTACAATCGAGAGTCTTTGAAGTAAGTTGCCTTTTGCGTTTGGGACTTCAAAGATGTTGTATGTAAGTTGTATCCAAGGAGATTCCAAATCGGAGTTTGGAATGACAGATAGTACGTCATCCTTAGGCTTGATCTGAGGATCTAATATTTTTGTTCTAGCAATAGAACTAATACTATCAAAACTTCCTCTCTTGCTCCACAACTCACCATCTAACTCGTGTCTAGGAAAATCTTTCGTAAAAAAACTAGGCACATCAAACTTATGTCCGTTTCTTGATATAAGCTGTTTTCCATCCCAGTAAGCCCGTACACCATCAAGTTTTTCACTCATATACCACCCTGCAATATCTACATCATTATTATAAACTTTTAGTAAAAACAGGTCTGGTTTGCCTGCAAAAAGAGAGATGCTAAGTAAGAGAATGAGGTATATTTTCATCTTATATCTTAAGTTTATACACTTTAGCATGTGGGGTTAACTCTACTGGTTCAAAAAGCTTAGCATCATACTCTTCTAAGACCATCAGTTGTATGTATGTTGAGTTATATGTAGCCTCATCAAGGATTAAAAAAGTGTTATAGTTTTTCATATAAATCACGCTTATATTTGAGCTAAAATCTACCAAATCAACTTTCTTTTTTAAGCGCATTTTTTTATCATATACTGTAGTCACAAACCTTCTTATCATTGTTTTTTTATCACCCAAGCTTAATATTTTTGTGTTTAAGTCTAAAGAGACACCGTTACCTAGATGCAATATATTTTTAATCTGTTTATAGTTTGTAGAGATATAAAACAGTGGTCTGTTATATTTTTGACCACTCATTAAGTCTAAATTTGAAAACACCTTGACTGTTGGGTAGATGTTTAGCATTCTAAAAGGAAGAAACAAGTAGATATCTCTTGTTTTTTTAGGAAGTTTTATATCTGTATCTAGTGAGAGTAAAAAGTCATTTGTATCATCGTATCCATACTCTTTTGTCATCTGTTCTATGTTGGAAAATATTGTAAGATTTTTATCTATGATGAGCTGTTTATTTTCATCTCTAAACGTAAAAGTCTTCTCCGTATACTCCACATCAAGTCGTGCCATCCTTGCTGCTTCATCTTGAGAATTTGTTAGTATATAACTCACTGGAAAGTTTACGCTTCCTCCATGTTTTCCACCATCTACAAGAGTTTTGACATCAGCGTAGTAACGAATAGGGTAACCATAATCCCACCACGAGACTACATAGTCCTCTCTTGAGGTGATTTTGCCTAAGTTGTCAAGAACTTTTACTTCATCTTTTGTGAAGACTGTTGGTACTTTATACTCTATGATATGTTGAATATTTGGAGCTAGTATTGCTGATGTTAATAGTATAAGTATAGATCCTCGGGTCAAGCCCAAGGATGACGAAAAGGTCGACTTACCCGTGATGTTATGCTTTGACTTACCCGTCATTTCATGTTTTGACTTACCCGTCATTTCATGTTTTGACTTACCCGTCATTCTCAGCTTGACTGGGAATCTACTCACCTCTACTATCAAAAAAGCCATTCCTAAAGCTAAAGGTGGCACAGCGTAGATAGTAAAGCGAAGTCCACCAAACCAGGCTAAAAACCCAAGTCCAACAAGAGGCAATGCAAAAAGCATGATGCGATGTTTATAGGAAAGCCAAGCATACCCAATGACAGAGAGTAAAAAAGTTACAGTATGTCCGCTTATACGATTTGCAAAGGTTTCAAAGGGGATTTTTCCAGCTTCTCGGACTGTTTGCATCACAGAGTAAAAATGAAGTTGCATCCCTTTTTCGGCTTGACTTATAGCATCTGTAAATACATAACCTTTTAATTGTGACCATATAGGATTAAAACCACCACTCATAAAAAAAGCAAGCACTGATACACCAAAAATATAATAAATGTATTTGTCAAACTTCTCTTGTCTAAAGATATAAAATATCCCTAAGACTAGTGGAAATCGAATATATCCATCTATATTTAACATTGCAAACATCATGATGCTAAGGAGTTTATAGTTATAGATATTTTTTCTATCGTATATGAGGGTATAAAGTAAGATTAATCCAAAGAACGAAAATTCCAAAGCATAAGATTGAGGATACCACCAACGATAGACTAAGATATCCAAAGCGGTGATGAGTAGATATCTGTTTTGGTTCGTAGTCATCGCCCAGATGATAGACCAAAGTAAAAAAGTTGGGATGACAATATTGAGCATGTCAGTGTCATAGTAGCCTACCATGGTACGGTTGTAGTAACTCCAAGCTATCGATGCTAAGAGTGCAGCTATGAGTCCCATCTCTAAGTTTTTTAAGTTTTTAGCGATTAAGATGATGGGGACGACTACTAATGAACCTAAAAATATAGGCATATATAAAATGACCGATTCAAAACTAAATGGCAATATGTACGCAAAGAAAGCGGTAAGTTGAGAAGCTGCACTTGATACTGGAGATAAGTCATGTAATTGATGAAATGTATCATAAAAATTCTCAGCCGACGGATTAGTACTAGAGCCACTAAGCAAATCTCTAGCACCCTCAGCCCAAAAGTACCCATCATTAGTGTTTATCATAAACTGCCCATTAAACATAAATGGTTCATACCCACCAAATTGATAAATCCAAATAAGACGCATAGATACTGAAAATAAAAAAGCAATGCTGATGTAAACAAGTGTGAGTTTAGTTTCTTTAGTTAGGTTCATTGAGTTCTCTTAATCTTTTTAGATAATTTTTTTTGTCTGATATTTTATCATGTTTTATGGCACCTTTGAGGAGTATGGTGTATTTTTTTCTAAGTTCTTTCAATATTAGTGCTTGAGTAGATTCCCGGGTCAAGCCCGAGAATGACGAAGATGTGGTATTTCTCAGAGATGTGGCTTTAGGCTCACTTTGTTGTTCGTGTACGACTGAAGTCGTACCTCCGAGAAGCTCAGTCTTTTTCAGAGGTGTGGCTTTAGCCTCACTTTTTAGTAACTTTTCTAAGGCAACAACTCTAAATCTATCCATCCCCCAGTGTTTAAAACTAAGTTGGTCATCATGTCCAGCATACTTGGTTATCAACGGCTCATCCACTAATCCTATCTCATGTTTTAAAGCGATACGAAGCCATAAGTCATAATCTTCACAAACTTCTAAGCTTTCATCAAAAAATTCTCCGTCATTCTGAACAGTTCCGTCATTCTGAACTCGTACCACAAGGGCATGATAATTCAGAATCTCCCTACTAACCAAAACCGAAGACGGTGCAATATTACAATACTCTATATTTTCAGAAAATATATCTTTACCTATCTTTTTGAACTTTTTAGGAATTTTAACTTCAACACCATCACGTATCCATAATTCATCTGTATAACTCATCAAAATATTAATATTATTTTTATGAAAATCTACTTGTTTTTCTAACTTTGTTTTGTGCCACTCATCATCAGAATCTAAAAAAGCTATCCATTCAAAACTAGCATTTCTAATCCCCATATTTCTAGCACTTGAAACACCAGAGTTATTTTGATAAATATATTTTATTATTATATTTGGATTTAGATTCTGAATCGAGTTCAGAATGACAGTTATATAAGATGTATCATCAGTTGAGCCATCATCAACAACGATAATCTCTTTTGGGGGATACGTTTGAGCGTAGAGTGATACTAAGGCTCTTTTTAAGAATATATATCGATTATAGGTAGGAATTATAACCGATACATTCATCCTTACTTCACCACTCTTTTATCTCATTATAAACACTATCTCGCTCAACTGGTTCAAAGCCACTATTTTTTATGAGTGCTACAAAGTTTTCTAAGTCAACCCCATTGGCACTTTTAGCACCTGCGGCTGAGTTGATAGACTCTTTTTCTATAGTCCCATCTAAATCATTTGCACCAAACTCTTGACATACTAGAGCTAAGTTTACAGTTGAAGTCACCCAGTAGGCTTTTAGATTTGGCACATTGTCTAAAACTATGCGAGATATTGCCATCGTTTTAAGTACCTCGTTCGCAGTTACTGCATTTTCTATTTTAAGATAATTATTTTCAGTTTGGTACACAAGAGGGATGAAGGCGTTAAACCCACCCGTTTTATCTTGCAAATCACGGATACGCATCATATGGTCTATTCGATTTGCACGAGATTCTACATGACCAAAAAGCATAGTAACATTTGACATTTTTCCACGCTCATGCCACTTTTGATGGATGTCTAGCCATTGTTCAGATGTAACCTTCCCCTTGCAGATATAATCACGAACATTCTCATCAAATATCTCAGCACCACCGCCAGGCATAGAATCAACTCCATTTTCCACCATCAAGTCTAGTATCTCATC
The DNA here is from genome assembly GCA_026988245.1 of Sulfurimonas sp. GTDB lineage: Bacteria > Campylobacterota > Campylobacteria > Campylobacterales > Sulfurimonadaceae > Sulfurimonas. The sequence continues at coordinate 37,487 of JALSLR010000072.1, read as the reverse complement.
ATACGTTTTATCGTACTCCCTTGCTAAAAAGTCCACTTCAGCAGCTGTAAGTGCTTTTACATGAAGGTCTGGATAGGTAGTTTTAATTGTTTTAAAGATATCTAAATACCACTTTAAGCCAGTATCAGGATTATGTGCTGAGACTATATGCACCTCTTTGATACCACGAGATTCTACATCTTTTACTATCTCCATAATCTCATCATGGCTCATAGTATAAGGGTTAGGGTTTTTACGGTTCGCAGAGTATGCACAAAACTTACAAATATCCGCGCATACATTGGTTGGGTTTATATGACGGTTGATATTGAAGTAGGTTTTTTTACCATGTTTATCTTGGCGAATTTTGTCAGCCATCTCACCTAATTCAAAAAGGTCTAAATCATATAGTGCTAGTGCTTCGTCGTATGTAATTCTTTTATTCATCTTTAGTACCAATTCAATTTATATATGCATTCCCATGCAGAGCATGGGAACGAGAGTGTTCGTCATTCCATGCACAGTTCGTCATTCCATGCACAGTTCGTCATTCCATGCACAGTTCGTCATTCCATGCACAGTTCGTCATTCCGTGCTTGACACGGAATCTACTTTAATGCCTCAAAAATACTAAGTCCATCCAACTGCTCCCAAGGGTAATCCGCTTGACCAACTTGACCACGAGCGGCTACATCTGCGTAAAGGAAAGTCTCTTTACTTGGTCTATCAAGATTGAACTTTTTCGTAATCCAGTTTGGAGTTAGGGCAAAATTATCTTGCACAAACGTTGATAACTCATCATCATTTTTTGATGTAAAAGTTCCATACGTATCAACTGCAACGGAGGTTGGTTTTGCAACACCTATCGCGTATGAAAGTTGCACTACACATTTTTTAGCAAGTCCAGCTGCTACTATATGTTTGGCGATGTAACGCGCAGCATAAAGTCCAGATCTGTCAACTTTAGTATAATCTTTTGAACTCTGAGCACCCCCACCTATTGGTGAATAACCACCAAAACTATCTACTATAAGTTTTCTACCCGTTAAGCCAGAATCATGTAAAGGAGAATGAGAAACATATTTTCCTGTTGGATTTATATGGATGATACAATCGTTTTTATCATACATATCAGTTGGCAACCCTGCATCATCTATAAGCCCTTGAATAAGCTCTCTTACAGTCTCAATACTCATAGTCGCTACACAAGGAGCAGAGACTACTATAGTGTTTATCTTTTGAGGCTGGCAGTTCTCAAAGTTGTCTTTCTCTCCATAATCAACTGTAACTTGAGTTTTTATATCAACGCCTAGTTCATGAGGATTCTTTTTTGCATATGCATACACTTTTTCCATTAAAATTCTAGCATAAGTGATAGCTGAAGGCATATAGTTTGCAGTTTCACTATCTGCATAACCAAACATGATACCTTGATCCCCTGCACCAGTCTCACCATCTTCTTGGTCTACACCCTGGTTGATGTCTGGGGATTGAGCATTTAAAAGGACTTGCACCTCTGCATCTTCAGGATGAAGACACTCTTGACGTGAAAAGTAAGGATTTCCATCGTAGCCTATGTTTACCAGTGCGTCGTGCACTATTTGCTTATATTCCTCAGTAGTAACTTTTGTATGCGAGGTAACCTCTCCACCGATGACGATGTGACGCCCTGCAACAAAAACTTCACTTGCCACACGAGACTTTGCATCTCCAATAATAAGCTTATCAACTATACTATCTGCGATGATATCCGCAACTTTATCTGGGTGCCCAGGGGCTACCACTTCACTTGTAAATAGGTACATAAATTAATCCTTAGAATTATTATCAGCAATTTATGAGATTCCAAATCTAGTTTTGGAATAAGATAAATCACTAGTTCACAAAGCATATTTAATTTTGACCGAAGTCATTACACTTTGCACATTTAAAGATTGGTATATTATCTAAAAACTCATTAATTTATATAATTCTATCGCTTCCACCATCTATTGCGACCTGAGAACCTGTTGTTTTTGCAAAAGGTTTCCCTGCCATGGCACATACAAGCTCTGCAATATCGCTTGATTTTATCTCTGTTTTTAGTACATTATTTGTTTTATACTCCGCTACACTCATACCATATGCTTTTGCGCGAGAGGCTAAGACTTCATCAGTCCATATAGCTGTATCAAATACTGCATGAGGATGTAGTGTGTTTACGCGTACCCCGTATTCTCCAAGTTCCAGCGCTGCGATGCGAGCGAGTTGTGTCTGTCCTGCCTTTGCAACAGAGTATGCAGCTGCACCTTTTCCTGGTGCTGGAAAGTTTTTCGATGCTACCATCACTATGCAAGCATCAACACCAAGCTTTAAAAATGGTGTTGTGTATTTGATGAGTTTTTGATGAGATGTGAGGTTTATACTTATACTTTTATCCCAATTATCATCACTTAGATCTTCTAAATTTTCACTTGGAGTAAAGATACCCGCGTTTGATACGACTATATCTATACCACCAAAATTCTCTACTGCAAATGTAACAGCATTTTGGATATCTTCACTTGAAGTTAAATCACATTTTATACCCTTAGCATCATGAGTATTGAAAATGTTTTCAACCTCTGGATTAATATCTAAAACCACAACTGCACAACCACGAGCGTTAAGCATCTCAGCTATAGCCTTACCAATGCCGCTAGCCCCACCAGTAACCAAGGCTACCTTACCATTAAACTCCGGTGCATTACCACTTTTTTTCAGTTTTGCTTGTTCAAGTGACCAGTACTCTACTTCAAAAATCTTGTCTGCTTCAAGTGCCTTATAGCCACCCAGTTTTTCAGCTTTTAAAATCGCTTCAAAAGTATGCTCGTTTATATCTTTTATGATGTTAGCTTCTTTTGCGTTCTTTCCAAAAGAAAGTGCACCTCCACTTTTAAGTATTGCAAAGTTTGGGGCTGGGTTTAAAAGCGTTTCACCTGTTTTGTTTTCTTGAAAATATTTTTCATACTCAAGCATATATGATGCTAAGTCCGCCTTAGCATCATCGCCAAGGATTGCAGGTATTCTTTTTGTACGTATCACATGGTCTGGGGTGAGTGGACCTTGTTGTGAAATTTTTTGTATATCTTGCGAAGAGAAGTATGATGCTAAGGGTGAATCGTTCAAAATTGAGATAGTTGCGTGCCCTTTGAGTGTTGAGATTTCACGTCTTATTTTTGCTAGGTTTAGTAGGTGTGTAGATTCCGTGTCAAGCACGGAATGACGAGATGTGTCAGGTACGGTGTGATTAGACACACCATCCCCGCTCGTTCCCAAGCTATCGCTTGGGAATGCATACTCAGCTCCATTATCTGCTAAATACCTCTCAGCCTTATCCACTAACTCTATAGTCTTCTCATAAGACTTCTTAGCATCATCGGCAAATGTAAAAAGACCATGATTCATAAGAACCATACCTTCAAGTTGTGACCACTCAACATCACGTGTCATATCGTAGATAAGTTTAGCAAGAACAAAACCTGGCATGATGTAGGGGATGATAAGCACTTTATCACCATACAACTCTTTTATCTTATCTTCTCCACCCTCAGTATTTGTAATGGTAACAACTGCATCAGTATGAGTATGGTCTACAAACTTAAAAGGGATGATAGCATGAAGTATAGCTTCAACAGAGGGGTTTGGTGCAGATGGATTTGTCATAGCAAGTCGTTGGTACTTCACCATATCTGGGTCGTTTAATTCTTTTAACTCAGCCATTTTTAAAAGCATCTCCATCTTAACAGGAGCAAAACCCTCAGCCTCTATGGTCGCCAAATCCCAACCGCTTCCTTTAACATAAAGTATATCTTCACTCTCACCAAAAAGATTAGTCGCAGTTGATTTTACAGAAGTATTACCCCCACCATGAAGAACAAGTGAGCTATCTTGCCCTAAAAGTCTTGATGTATATACCCGTAAATCTAAATCTGTTTTGTATTTTTTTGCTTCGTTTTCATTCCATAAACTTTTCATTTTTTTTCCTTGTTTTATATGTCATTTTGCAATATTTTTATAGTTACATTAAATTTGATGATATTATTGTACTGCGCCCACAAAATTTGTGGGGCAATTTAGCTGAAAGGTGAACCATGAAACGGTTCAATTTAAGGCTAACTCTAAATTTTCTCGGATTTAGAATTAGCATAAAGGTTAAGAGGGTCTAACACCCTCTACCTTTTCAGCTAAAATTATAGCATAAACTTTTGTTTTATCTCTTCGAAGTCTGCTTTACAAACCCCTTTATTTGTTATCAACCCCGTTACAAGCCGTGCAGGAGTGACATCAAAACCATAGTTAATCGCGGGAGAATCTTTTGGAGTTACTAATACTTCTCTTAGAACTCCATCTGCATCTACCCCACGCATATACTTCACTTCGTCTTCACTTCTTAGTTCTATGGGAATATCTTTCATTCCATCTTTTATATCAAAGTCAAATGTTGACTCAGGGATAGCTACATAAAAAGGCACCTTGTTATCATATGATGCTAAGGCTTTGAGATATGTGCCTATCTTGTTAGCTACATCACCATTAGCACTTACTCTGTCCGCCCCAACGATAACCATATCTACATCGCCTATTTGCATTAAGTGTCCACCTGTGTTGTCAGCTATGATGGTATGTTTTACTTTGCTTTGAGTAAGTTCCCACGCAGTCAAACTCGCACCTTGGTTTCTTGGTCTTGTTTCATCTACCCAGACATGGACATCTATGCCACGTCTTTGTGCTTCATAGATGGGGGCTAATGCTGTCCCCTCATCTATTACCGCAAGCCAACCAGCATTACAATGCGTTAAAATATTTATAGTTTTTTTATTTTTCTTCGTCATAATATCTTCAATGATATCAGCACCATATGAGGCTATTTTTTGACTCTCTTTTGCCTCAGCATCGTTAAGTTCTATAGCAAACTTCTTAGCATCATCTGCTAGGTTTGTAGAGTTTTTTAGTCTTAGCATCATACTATCAACTGCCCACATCAGGTTTACTGCTGTTGGGCGTGATTTGCGAATAAGCGAAGCTTTTTGTTTTAACTCTTCATAGTTTTTCACTTCTAAACATGCTGTATATATCCCAAAGGCAGCTACACTTCCTATAACTCCAGCACCACGAACTGTCATATCTTTTATAGCCTCAACAACCTCATCAGTCGTTTTTAAAACCTTTGACACATACTCAAAAGGGAGTTTTTGCTGGTCTATCACTTCTAAGTAGTTCTCTTCGTTGAGCCATAGGGCTTTGTATTTACCGTTCACTTTGTATCATCTCCAAAACCTCATCTATAGTTTTAATATTTTCATAATGCATCACAAACTCTCTTGCGATGCTTAGCGCCATTTTCTCAGCTTTGTGTCTTAGCATCATATCATCTATACCTCGAATCTCCTCAACTCCTGCGACACCATACACGCGTCGTGCCATCTTAGCCCCTGCAAAGCCTATACTCTCTCTCAATATATTTAAAATAAATTTCTTTTTATAGATATCTAAATACCTTGCATCTAAAAAACCATCCGCTATCAATGCTGAACTTGTATGTTGCGTCCAAAGGTCTAAAAACTTACGTTCAAATTTTTTAAGAACCTCTTGTATGGTAGTTAGAAGATAGGCTTGTTGCTTAGCATCATGCGTAACTATACTGTGATGGATGTAGTTATTTACCAAGTTTGCAATGAGTGCTCCGATGTCAAAACCAAAAGGCCCTACAAAGGCAAACTCTGGGTCTATGACAAAAGTTTGCTCTTTGTTGAGCATGATAGAACCCGTATGCAAATCCCCATGAAGAAGTGCATCAGTTTGTGTCATAAACTTGTATTTTAACTCTAGTACTTTAGCTTTAAACTCCATATCGTTAAAAAGTCTCTTAGCATCATCATTATTAACTATGTTTTCATTATCGTTTGTCTCATCATCCATATAAGCTGTGGTAAAAACAAAATCTTCACTCAGCTTACACAATTCAGTATTTGCATTAAATTCATCTATTAGTTTTCTCTTAGCATCACTTGACAAATACAAAGAAGAGGTATAAAAAAGAAAAAAACTTAAGTAAGTAGATATATGCTCAGTAAAGTTTGGATATTGCTCTTTTTCTATCAAACCTTTTCTCATAATCTCATGTCTGCCTAAAAACTCCATGATAACTAAGGACATATCTTCGTTTTCATAATATATCTTTGGGATATGCTTGGGCAAAATAGCATATGCTTTTTTCATAGCTCGTATCTCAAAGCTCATACGCTCTCGTGAGAGGGCATACTCTTCACCTACACACCGAAGATACTCAACGGCTTGTTTAACTATGAGGGCTTTGTTAGCATCATCATCTGAACGGACTATGTAGACATAGTTAAGGTTCCCATCGCCAATCTCTGCGACATTAAGGCTAGCATCACCAAAGTATTCTTTTATGCTTGGTATATCTATTATAAAGTCTAAAACACTATTGACATCTAATTCTTTGTATTGCACTTTCATCCTTTGTGTAGATTCCAAATCAAGTTTGGAATGACGATAAAATTTGAAATAACGATAAAGTTCCGTCATTCTGAACTTGATTCAATGACGATAAAATTTGAAATAACGATAAAGTTCCGTCATTCTGAACTTGATTCAGAATCTAACTGTTAAATATTCAAAAAAGTTTATGTAAAAACTAAAGTCCTGGAGCTTTCCACATAGATTCTGTTAATCCTCTATCTACTAATGCGAGTTGTACCTCGTAAACCTCTTGGAATTTTACTTTTAACTCTTGATATATTTTATAATTATCCATATTTGGCTCATAGGTCTTCTCCCATACTACTAACTCTTTAGCAGCTGAGGCTATGTCTTTGTATATCCCAGCTCCAACTCCCGCTGCCATTGCAGCCCCTAGAGCAGTTGCTTCTTTTACTTTTGGAATCTTCACTTTTACACCAAGTACATCACTAAGTATTTGCGACCATAACTCACCCTTTGAAGCTCCACCAGCAAATACTACCTCATCTATCTCTATCCCTGTAAACTCTTTAATTTTCTCTAAGTTTATAGCACTCACTATACAAGCATTTTCTTGCAGACTTCTAAACATAGATGCACGGTTACACTTGTTAGCATCCAATGAAAGGTTTATAAAGCTTGGACTTGCATGATACCACTTACCATACTTCATACTGTCTGAAAATATTGGAATGATTCCGTTTGAGCCTACTGGAACTTGCGCGGCTTTTTTCTCTAAAACTTCATAGGTATCTACCCCTAAGTCTTGCGCTTCAAGTTCTTCTAATTCACAAAAAGCATCACGAAACCATCGCATCACGAGACCACTAAAAAAAGTTATCCCCTCTGCTTGTGATTGGTTTGGTATCACATGGGGGTTTACTCTTATAGACATATCTTTAGGGGGAGGCGTATCACTTGGAATGTTTACCACTTGTTGCCAAAATGAACCACCTAGTATAGCTACATCACCCTCATCGACTACACCTAAACCAGCGGAGCCTAACTGGACATCGCCACCACCTGTTACAACTTTTGTTTTTGTAGATAGACCTGTTAAGCCAGAAGCACTCTCACTCACATAGCCTATGATAGTTCCATCTTCATATGGTTCAGGAAATATATCTGCACTTATCCCTACTCTCTCCGCCATGCTTGGCATCCACTCTCTTGATGCTAAACAAAATATACCTGTTGTTCCAGCATTACTTGGGTCTGTAGCTATAACACCACTGAGGCGAGATAAGACCCAATCACCTATCATAGATACTCGTGCAACTTTAGCGTATATTTCAGGATGATTATTTTTAAGCCATAGTATTCGTGGAAGGGCCCCTAATGCAAAGGTTTGACCAGAGATTTCATAAAAATCTTTCTCTATACTCTCAAACTCTTCTTTTAACTCTCTTACCTCTTTATCAGCTCTAGCATCAACATTCGCTACCGCCCAAAGCTCTTCGCCATCTTCATCATAAAGGACAATCCCTTCACGCATACTTGTAGCACTCAGGGCTAAAATATCCTCTGGGTCAATATCTCCTTGAGATATAGCCTCTTTTATACACCAAGTAAGTAATTGAGCATTTTTCACACAATCAAAGCTCATAGAGTTAGGTACTCCAGATTCTTCTACATGCGTCCACTCTTGTTGGGCTACACTTATTTGATTGCCAAGAGTGTCAAATATTACAGCACGGATACTTCCTGTCCCTGCGTCTATCGCCATTAAGTAGTGCATCCGCCTAACCTAAAACTTCTAACTCATCACTATATTTTTTCTCGCAATATGGCTCATAAGAAGATTTGTAAACAGCATAATGCGCACTTGTTTTATGACCATCAAGTGCAGCTTCATCTCTCCAGCTCTCATATGCCATAAACTTTCTACGATTCCCCTCGTATTGAAATATCTCATAAAAGATACATCCATCTTCAACTTGGCTTGGTTTAACCATCGCACTTAAAAGCTCCTTCATCTTTGCTATAGAAGTTGCATCATCTTTTGCTATGAATGTTACACGTTTAGTTATTGTTGACATTATTTGTTCCTAATCTTTTTTTGAGTATTATATCTTATGGATATTAAATTACAAATAGAAGAGATTATAGAAAGCAATGGAAGTGACTTTGAACTCAGTAAACTTTTCAAAGCTTACATAAAAGAGTATAAAGACTCTTTGGATGAACTTTTCATAAAAAACCAAGGCAAAGATTTTTTAGTGCGTCATACTAAAAAACTAGACTCTATCATCGCCCTTATGTACAACACTATTCTGCGTCGTATTTTTGGGAACTACTTACCTATGCGAAACTCTATCCCTATAAGCATAGTAGCACTTGGCTCTTATGGACGCGAACAGTTGTGTGTCCATAGCGACATCGACCTTCTCATAGTATATGAAGAAAATGATGGTTTCAATTCGCAGTTAATCATAGAAAAACTTTTTTACCTTGCACTTGATGCTGGACTAAAACTGGGTCATAGGGTACATGAAGTTAAAGATCTTTTTAAAGCGAGTAATGAAGATGATACTATTCGTACCTCTTTAATGGAAGCTAGGTTTATCATAGGTTCCACTTTTACATGGCATGAAACCTCAAGACAATTAAATAACATTAGATTACATAAACAAAAAGAATTTATCCTTGCTAAGGTTGAAGAGGCTCAAATAAGACGCAAAAAATACCCAACTACTATGGAACCAAACATAAAAGAGGGAGTTGGTGGACTTCGCGATACAAACCTTCTTTTTTGGATAGCACAAACCATCTATGGGATTAGCTCTTTAAAAGATTTAAGTGGTGATGTTTTTAGTGATGAGGAGTACAAAGAGTACCGCATAGCTCTGGAGCTACTTTTTCGTGTGAGGAGTGCTCTTCATCTTATAACTAACAAACAAGAGGATAAGCTTCGACTTGAACACATCCCAAGTGTCACTAAGATGTTAGGCTTTACCAAGCAACAAAAAATGGTCTCTAAGGTTTTAGAAGCCCAATGGCGTATTAGCAACTTTACTCAGATATTTGTTAAAAAAATGGTACGACCATATATAGAAGAGGCGAGTTATATTAAAAAATTTAGACACAATAGACTTCAAAAAGGTATCTATCTCTTAGATGATAGACTCTATGCTTCTTTTAACCTTAGTATTCTTCCCATCAGTGAGCTTTTAGAAATACTCATAAATTTAGATGATAAGTTGTACCATTTTGATGCTGGATTTTTAAACCAACTAACCTATACCAAGATACCCCACCCATTAAACAAAAAAATCTATGAACTCCTCAAAGAACTACTTAAAAAAGAAAATATTTATAGCTTTTTAAAACTCTTTTATGATGCGGGTATACTCCATGAACTGTTTCCTAACTTTAGAAAAGTGATGCACCTTCCTCAGTTTGATGGTTATCATAGCTACCCTGTTGATATACATTCCATTAAGTGTATTCAAGCCTTAGAGAACATTAAAGAGCCACTTATTAAAGAACTGTTTGATGAACTAGATGATGATGAAAAACTGCTTCTTAAAGTAGTCGTGTTATTTCATGACACTGGAAAAGGTCGCATACAAAATCATAGTGAAGTGGGTGCAAAACTGATCTTAGGATTTGTCAAACGTCTTGGTCTCAGTGAAGCGTTGATAGAGCGAGCCGTACTGCTCATTAAAAACCATGTAGAGATGAGCAATACTGCCTTTAAACAGAACATTCACAATGAAAAAACGCTCTACAAGTTTATGTCAAAAATCAAAGATGAAAAAAACCTCAAACTTTTATATATACTTACTTATGCTGATATCAATGGTGTAGGTGGTGATATTTATAACTCATTTAACTCTAAATTACTCCATGATTTATACAAAAGTGCCCTAGAAGTCTCACAAAATAGCGACAGAATCACTGATGCTAAGAAAAGGCTCATCATAGAAAAACGAGTAAAAAACAATCTTGCATTTTCTACTTTAACAAAAGTATTGCAAAAAAAGCTTCTTAGCATCGAGTCTAATCTTTTCTTTTTTAAGCATACCCCTTTAGATATCATCAAGATTGCTCAAAAAGCCAAAGAGACTAAAGAGTATCAATTTTCTGTACATAACGAGTCATCTTTGAGTATAGAGATATATAGAAAAGTACCGCTTAATGTTGGTTTTTTACTTGGCATCCTCAGCCATCTTGATGTTGGAAGCATGGAAATATTTACTCTTTTTGACGATATCAAATACTTCAAAATTGAGTTTAAGAAAAATGTTGAGGGGAGTGAGCTTGTAGAGGTTCAAGATATCGTTGATGCTGCTTTTGAGATGGATAGAGTTGTAGATATAAAAAATATAGATATTAAAAGAGAGGAGATAGAGATAGATTGTGAACACTCCCTTACTCATGCCGAGGTAAGCATTCACACGAAAAACCAGATAGGTCTTCTTGCCTACATGATGGAGTGTTTCGAGAAGCTTAGCATCAACATTGTGACTGCAAAAATTCACTCAAGCAAATATAAGGTGCGAGATATCTTTTTAATGGACAAAGAGCACGATATATGCAATAATGTCGAAAAAATTTATGATTTATTAACAAATACAGATAAAAAGGTTCAATAATATGTGTGGAATCGTTGGATATTTAGGAAAAAATAATACTAAAGAGATTTTACTCTCTGGACTCAAAGAGCTTGAATATCGAGGCTATGACTCTGCAGGGATAGCAGTACTTCAAGGTGATTCTTTTGAGAGCTACAAAGCTATAGGGAAGCTTGTTAATCTTGAAGAAAAAACAAAAGAGTTCACAACAGATGGCTTTGCAGTTGGCATCGGTCATACTCGTTGGGCTACGCATGGAAAACCTACCGAGCTTAACGCACATCCACATTTAGGGGAGAGTTCTTATGTAGTTCACAATGGTATCATAGAGAACTATGTGCAACTCAAAACAAAGCTTCAAGCCAAAGGTATAAACTTTTTAAGCCAAACTGACACTGAAGTTATAGTGCATCAGTTTGAAGAAAATCTTTATGATGCTAAGGATGCCTTCAAGGCATTTAGCAAGACTATAACTGAACTAGAGGGTGCTTATGCTACTCTTTTAGTGACAAAAAGCATGCCAGAGACTATATACTTTGCAAAACATGGGAGTCCTATGCTTGTTGGAGTCAATGATGCGGGCGAGAAATTTTTCGCTTCATCTGACTCTCCACTCATAGGTCTTGCTAAGGAAGTGAACTATTTTGAAGATGGTGATTATGGTTATGTCAACAAAGATGAACTTGTTATATACAACAAAAACAATGAGCTCGTAGAGCCTAAATTTACCTCTCTTGCTACAGACAAACTCTCAGCACAAAAAGATGGTTATAGATTTTTTATGGAAAAAGAGATTTACGAGCAAAGCGATGTTATTGCAGATACTCTAATGGGAAGACTTTGTGATGATGAAATTATATTTGATGAACTAGACAAGTCGCTCTTTGATGGGATAAATGAGATAAAACTCTGTGCCTGTGGAACATCCTACCACTCTGCACTCTGTGCATCGTATATGTTTGAGAGATATGCAAAAGTACGATGCTCAGTTGAGATAGCAAGTGAATTTAGATACCGTGAACCACTTATGAGTAAAGATACTTTGTTCGTTGTAATATCTCAAAGTGGAGAGACTGCCGATACACTAGAGACTTTAAAAATGGCAAAAAATGCTGGACTTAAAACGCTTGTAGTGTGTAATGTTGACAACTCCTCTATGGTTCGCTTAGCTGATGCATGCATCTTAACACGCGCAGGGATAGAAAAAGGGGTCGCCTCTACAAAAGCATTTGCAACTCAAGTTACTGTGTTTTGGATGTTAAGTCTTTATGTAGCTAAGCTTCGCGATGCTTTAAACACTGATGGATTAAAGCACCAAATTCACCTTTTACGTGAAATACCAACTTCTGTTATAGTTACAGATGAGATGCATGAACGCATCAAAAGGCTCTCAAAACGATACTTGCATGGGCATGGATTTTTCTTTATAGGTCGTGATGTTTTCTTTCCTCTTGCCTTAGAAGGTGCACTCAAACTCAAAGAGATATCTTATCTTCATGCAGAGGGTTATCCAAGTGGAGAGATGAAACATGGACCTATTGCGCTTGCTGACCCTGAGCTTTTCACGATAGCCCTCCTCCCACAACATCTACTCTATGAAAAAAGCAAAAGTAATGTAGAGGAATTAAGCGCAAGAGATAGTACTATATGTGCTATAAGTCCAATAAACTTTGACAAGGCAGATGATTTTATACCTATAAATGTATGTAAAGATTATATGTTGGAATTTTTTGAGATGATGGTTGTAGTACAACTCCTTTCACTTGAGATATCCATTAGACTGGGTAATGATGTAGATATGCCTAGAAACTTGGCAAAAAGTGTTACTGTTGAATAATATTTAAGTATTTAATCAAATTTTACTTTATATTTATTTTTGATTAGCTATCATTATTAATTATATTCTTAAATAAACCATAAAGTCACCTCATGAAAACAAAATTTAAACTTCTTGCCATCGTCACTTTTATGTTGCTGGGTCTTGCTTTAGCGACCATTATCAATGTATCACTTAACTTTAGAGACTATAGTATTGCAAGTGCTGTAGATAAAGCGAAGATGACTGCTATCATTGTAAAAGATGGCTTAACCTCCCATATGGTTAATGGCATGATGGATAAAAGACAATACTATCTTGAGCAAATCTCTGCAAATGATGAAGTAAAGTCTCTTTGGCTTGTTCGTGGAGAAAAAGTTATTGATCAATATGGTCAAGGATACAATGATGAAACTATACGTGATAGCATTGACACACAAGTGTTATCTTCTGGAAAAATGCTAAAAAAAATATCTGAAAAAACAGGTAATATAACCCTTCGTGTAACTATCCCTTACAAAGCAACAATTAACGGAGGTAATATAAATTGTCTGAGCTGCCATGATGTTAACCGGGGAGATACTCTTGGTGCTATCAGTATGGAATTTGACATTACTGATATGAGAAGTGATGGGATGATTACTATCCTTAAAATTCTTGGTATCAATCTTTTATTCATCATTGTCGCGCTCGTATTAATAAACTATTATGTAAGCCCCTTCATCAAACTTTTTTCCAACTTACAAGAGGGGATTCGCAAAGCATATCGTGGAGATTTTACACATATTTTCACGTCAAAAGTTGGTGGTGAAGCTGGTAGTGTCGTCAGTCAACTCAACACTCTGTTTCATAAGATGCACGAAGCCTTTGGCGAAATCAAAATAAACCTAGCCACCTTTGTAACACAAAATTCTACCTCAGATGACCCTTTACATGAAGCTAAAACAGTTATTAATGAACTCTCAGATATATATAGATTCAAAAAAACTATAGAGCTAGATGAAAATAAAAAAGTTGTTTATACTCGGATACGTGATATACTTAAGTCAAAATTTCACCTTACACATTTTGCTATGTATGAGATCAACAACAAGCATAATAAAAGAACTCTTATCTACATTACTGATGAGCAATCTCAAAGTATTTGTCATGAGCAAATGGTAAATGATGATGCACAAAAATGTCGAGCACATAGGACTGGGTCAACAGTGATATCAACAGAGTTTGAAAATTTATGTAAAAACTGTACAGCAGAAGATTCACACTATATATGTCTACCATTTAACATTAATGAAGATGCATCTATCCTTATATCTATAACGACAAAAAAAGAGGTTGATATTGCAAAGTTTACTGCATCTATACCAAGTATTAAAAACTATCTTGAAGCAGCTAAACCAGTTATAGAGTCTCGTATACTTATGGAAAAACTCCATGATTCTTCTTTAAGAGATGGTATGACAAATCTTTACAACCGTCGATTTTTAGAAGAGTTTATAGATAAACTCATGAGCCAAGCACAAAGAGAAGAAAATAATTACCACATTATGATGATAGATGTTGACTTCTTTAAAATGGTTAATGATACTTACGGACATGATGTAGGTGATACTGTCATAGTAGCTCTTGCTAAAATACTCAAAGACAATATACGTGAAGCTGATTTAGCTATCCGTTATGGAGGGGAAGAGTTTATCATCATGCTTCATAACTCAACAGATGAAGGTGCCCTCAAAGTAGCACAAAAAATTCACTCTGCATTTGCAAAACTTATATTTGATGTAGGTGTAAATGAGAAATTGCATAAAACCATAAGTATAGGTATGGCAAAGTACCCAAGTGATGGTGATACTATTTGGAAATGTATCAAGTATGCTGACACAGCTCTTTATGAGGCTAAAAATACGGGAAGAAATAAGATAGTAGTATTTCAACCTGATATGTTTGATAACAACGCAGACAACGACGATTACTAAACGTTCAAGGCTGAAGTACCATTCCTAGTTTCCAAATTGCACAACGAGTTAAATACTACAAAATTTGAAACAATAAAAAGACAAACAAAGAGTAGAATAATTTAAAGAGTGGTGTAGTTTCAAGGAGTCTAGTAAGGAAGCGTACTCTAGTACGTGACGAGCGTAACGACGCAGAAAATGCGCCGCTATTTGAATTATGTCAAGAAGAACTTATTCTATACTGAGCAAGCCGATACTCCGGGGGGAGTTGTGGGCTGTACTGATTCGTTGTCAACTCCACCATTTGCATTAATCTCTTCTATCTGTGCCCAGATAGACTCAGCTGCAACTGCGTAACGTTTAGCCGATTCTGATGTTGGATCCACAAATGTGATTGGTTTCCCCTCATCTCCACCAGTACGGATACTTGGCTCGATAGGGATTTCAGCTATGATTTTTGTTTCAAACTCTTCAGCCATTGGGCCTGAAGTACCTTTACCAAAAATGTCATACTCAACTCCAGTATCTGGAGCGATAAATCCACTCATATTTTCCACTATTCCAGCGATAGGAATATTTAATTTTTTAAACATATCTAATGAACGACGAGAGTCATCTAAAGATACACTTTGTGGAGTTGTTACAGTTAAACCAACTGTAACTGGTACAGACTGAGCAAGAGTAAGCTGAGCATCACCAGTCCCAGGAGGCATATCTATAACTAACACATCTAACTCTGACCATAAAATATCACGCAAGAACTGCTCAATAGCTTTCATAATCATAGCCCCGCGCCACATAAGTGACTGACCCTCTTCCATAAGACTTCCCATAGACATAAGCTCTATACCATATGCTTTTAGAGGAAGGACTTTATTTCCTGTCACTTCAGGTTTAATATCTGAAACACCCATCATACGAGGGATATTTGGACCATAGATATCTGCATCTAAAAGACCTACTTTAAGTCCTTGTTTTGCTAAGGATATAGCTATATTTACTGATGTAGTGGATTTACCAACCCCTCCCTTACCAGAACTTACCATTAAGAAGTTTTTCACTTGTGGCGCAATATTTTTACCCTTAGATGAAGACTCTTTAGGCATTTGAGGTGATTTAATATTACAAGTAACTTTTCCAGCAGATACTGCTTTTAATTCTCTTGTAGCATCATCAGTAATTTGCTGTGCTACCTCTGGAGCTGACGAGGTTATATCTACTGTAAAACTTACATCAATCCCCTCTATTTTAATATCTTTTACAAAACCAAAAGTTACAATATCTTTGGTAAAACCAGGATACATAACTTTTGATAAAGCTTCATTTACAATTTGTTCAGTCATTGTTAATATTCCTTATATTTATTATTAATTTTTGTACTATATCATAAATAAGACAATTTTAGTCTGATTTATATTAAAAATCTATTTTTTATTAGACTTTTAGCATAACATAGATTCTGAATCAAGTTCAGAATGACGGCTAGCTGCGTTCTACACGTTACTCAAAATATATTCTACACGTCATTCCAAACTTGATTTGGAATCTATATTTTAAGTCTATTAATTAATTGCTGCTAATTTTGCTTCATCAGCTATTTTTTGTATAGCTTCAGGATTATCCATTATGTCCTGAGATATTTTATAAGAACAAAATTTAGGCCCGCACATAGAGCAAAATTCTGCTTCTTTAAATACATCTTGAGGGAGTGTTTCATCATGGTATTCACGAGCACGTTCACTATCAAGGGCAAGTTCAAACTGCTTCTCCCAGTCAAAACTATAACGAGCATCACTCATCTCATCATCTATATCTCTAGCACCTGCACGACCACGAGCAATGTCAGCTGCATGAGCTGCGATTTTGTAAGCTATGATACCTTCACGTACATCATCAGCATTTGGAAGTCCAAGGTGCTCTTTTGGTGTTACATAGCACAACATAGACGCACCATGCCAACCACCAACCGCAGCACCTATCGCAGAACTAATATGGTCATATCCAGCGGCGATATCTGTAACTAATGGCCCCAAGATGTAAAAAGGTGCTTCATGACAAAGTTCACGTTGTATTTTCATATTACGTTCAACTTGATTAAGTGGAACATGACCTGGTCCTTCTATCATAACTTGCACATTTTTTTCCCAAGCACGAAGAGTTAAATCACCAAGCACTTTAAGCTCACCAAGTTGTGCATCATCACTAGCATCCGCTAAACAACCAGGACGAAGAGAATCTCCTAGAGATAAAGATACATCATATTTTGCACATATATCTAAGATATCATCAAAAGCCGTATAAAAAGGATTTTCTCTATGATAGTGCATCATCCAAGCAGCCATAAGTGAACCACCACGAGAAACGATACCCATTTTTCTTTTTGCGATTTTAGGCATAGTTTCTAGTAAAAAACCTGCATGAATAGTAAAATATGATACGCCCTGCTGTGCTTGACGTTCTAATACATCTAACATAACTTCAATAGAAAGGTCTTCTATTTTATTACCTACATCATGTAGTATTTGATAAATTGGAACAGTTCCAATAGGGATCTTTGAAGAGCCTATAACAGCCTTACGAATCTCGTCTAAATCACCACCAGTAGATAAATCCATAGCTGTATCAGCCTTATAGTGTTGAGAAACTTGCATTTTTTCAACTTCACCCATAACATCAGAAGCGATAGCAGATGAACCAATATTTGCATTGATTTTACAAGTAGATGCTATACCTATAGCCATTGGTTCTAGTGATGTATGGTTTACATTTGCAGGGATGATTAAACGTCCACGAGCTATCTCTGAACGAATAAGTTCAGGCTCTAATTTTTCAATTTTTGCAACATACTCCATCTCCTCAGTAATAATACCTTGTTTAGCGTAGTACATCTGTGTACGAACGTCGTCATTTTCACGCTTTTTTACCCATGAAGTTCTCATAATTGTTGCCTTGTTATTTATATTGTTATGGAAATATAATCAAATAAAGTTAATATAACATTAAGTGTATTGTTTATATTGCACGTTTAAATTCTGGATAGGCCTCAACTCCACATTCATTCACATCCATGCCTTCGACTTGAGTATCGTCTTCTGCTCTGAATTTTACAAATTTATTTATAATAAAAAGCACAATAAATGAACTTGTAAAAGCAAAGATAGCAACAATCGCTACACCTTTTAACTGATCCACAAAAGAAACACTCTCTACAAAAACACCAACAGCTAATGTACCCCAGATACCATTTACAAGGTGTACTGAAAGAGCACCAACCGGATCATCAAGTTGAAGTTTATCAAAAAGTGGAACTGCAAACACAACTAAAGCCCCACCAATGAGACCAATCCAAATCGGGGTATACATATCATAAAGGTCTGGTCCTGCAGTTACAGCGACTAAACCACCTAAGGCACCATTTAAAATCATCGTGATGTCAAAAAGTTTATATCTTGCATACATTATAATTCCAGCGATTATAGCACCAGCTAATCCTGCTGTGTTGGTATTCATAATAGTTTTAGCAACTGCATTAGCATTTTCAACTGAAGATATTGAGCCTACACTTCCACCGTTAAAACCAAACCAACCTATCCATAAAAGAAAAGCTCCTAACACTACAAGAGGAATATTTGAAGCGGGGATCACTCTAATCTTACCATTTACATAACGTCCTTTTCTTGAACCCATGATAAGTATAGCAGCGAGTAGTGCCCATCCACCTGTTGAGTGAATAACTGTAGAACCTGCAAGGTCGTACATGTTGATATCAAACATTCCTCCAGCTAACATATCAGCACCCCAAGAGATATTTACAACAAATGGATAGATAAGACCACCCATGATGACAGCAAACATAGTCAAAGGAATAATTTTAACACGCTCACTCACTCCACCACTCATAATGTTAATAGTCTTGCCAACAAATGCCATTTGAAACATAAATGCTGCCCACTTGCTCATCGAATCATTATCCCATGAACCAAAGGCAAATTTATACCCTATAAGTAAAAAAGCAAGTGATGCTACTGCATATATCATTACATTTATTGTAAGAACACTACTAACATTTTTTGTACGGACAAGACCAGCCTCAAGCATTGCAAAACCTGGGACCATAAAAATGATAAGTGTCATAGAAAAAATTGCGAAGAATGTGTCGATGATGTATTTAAAATCTGCTTCAGACATAAAAAAACCCTTTTGTAAAATTATAGGTTTATTTTAGCGAAATATATTTGTGATTATTTTAAAGTGAGCGATTTTATCTATTCCACCATAAGATTGGTGGAATAAAAAAGTTTATATAGCTTCTTGGTCAGTTTCACCTGTACGTATACGGATAATTTTTTCAATATCGCTTACAAATATTTTACCATCACCTATCTTACCTGTACGAGCTGCTTCTACAATTGTAGATGTAACTTGATCAACACTACCTTCATCAACGACCATTTCCATTTTGATTTTTGGTAAAAAATCAACTACATACTCAGCACCACGGTAAAGCTCAGAGTGACCTTTTTGACGACCATACCCTTTTACTTCGCTTACTGTCATACCAGTAATTCCTATCTCTGCTAATGCATCTTTTACATCTTCTAGTTTAAAAGGTTTAATAACTGCTTCTACTTTTTTCATAATTTCTCCATAAAAATATTTTTTAATTATAGCCACATAAGTGGCTAAAATCAATGTTTAAGGTTATATGTTAAACCCACGTTCACCATGAGTTGACTCATCAAGACCCATTTGTTCTTCTTCCTCATCAACACGTCTTCCACCAGTAAGAGCTACAGCAATATAATAAACCACAACTGTACCGATAAGAGTAAAGAGACCAACAACTACAACTGATTCTACCTGAACTATAAACTGTCCAAATCTATCACCTGATTCTTTTAAAGGTCCATCCCATAGTAAGTCATTATCTTTTAAAGCAAAGAGTGCAGTTGCTAATGCACCCCATAAACCAGCTAAAAAGTGAACACCAAATGCATCTAGAGAATCATCATACCCAAGTTTTTTCTTCATAACAGTTACACCATAAAATGCAAATACTGAACCAATTGTACCTATAATGAAAGCTCCACCAACATCAACAAAACCAGCAGCAGGGGTAATAGCTACTAGACCAGCTATAGCACCAGTTGCAGCACCTAAAAGAGTCGGTTTTTTGTATACAAACCACTCAAGTAGTACCCAAGTAATAGTAGCTATAGACGCTGCAATAGTTGTAGTTAAATATGCTAATCCAGCGATTGCATTTGCACCAAATGCAGATCCACCATTAAATCCATACCAACCAAACCAAAGAAGAGATGCACCAACTGCAGTTAAGATAACTGAAGCAGGTTTCATTGCTACTTTTGGGTAGCCTGCACGTTTACCAACAAGAACAGCTAAAACTAAACCAGCTAATCCACCATTCATATGAACAACTGTACCACCAGCAAAGTCTAGAGCACCAGCATCAAATAATAATGCACCATCTCCACCCCATACCATGTGTGTAATTGGAGCATATACAACAAGTCCCCAGATAGCAACAAATACTATCCATGTTGAAAACTTAATACGTTCTATAACTGAACCAGAAGCGATAGCAACTGTAATAGCCGCAAATGTACCTTGAAATGCTATAAATACATATGTTGGGTATGAACCACTTAGATCAGTCCATGATATTCCACTTAAAAATACATTTGAAAATCCACCTATAACTGTTTGAACACTAGCAGATTCTGCAGTTCCAAATGCTATAGAATAACCAGCAATTATCCATACTACAAATGCCACTACAAATGCCATAAATACCATAGCGTAAGTATTTAGTATATTTTTAGAACGTGTCATACCACCATAAAATAGTGCTAAACCTGCAGGAGTCATTAGCAATACAAATGCTGTTGAAACCATCATCCAAGCAGTGTCACCACTGTTTAAAGTATCCTCTGCAAAAACCAAAGTTGGTAATGCCAATAAAGCTAAAAGAAATCTCTTCATTAATAATCCTTATAATTAATCTAGGAAAATTATACTTCTTAATGAAGGCACTCAATACTAATTAGTGATTAATTTTTAATCAATCCCAGTCATCTAAGATAAAAGCACCATCAATCTCTTGCTTCGTATCATTGATTTGTGGTTCTTGCTCTTTTTTCTCTTGTGGCTTACTTATTAGCTCTTCATATTTTAGTTCTAGTCCATTGGAGGTCATCACAAACCCATCCACTCTTATTTTACCTTCATGTATCTCATTGTGATGCTCTTTACACAATGGTACTAGATTATGTTTTGAATCTTTATGATAGTGGTCTATGAAACCAGCTGAATTAGCTAAACTTTGGTTCGTTATATGGTGAACATCTTCTGCCATAGCACCACAAATAACACACTTAGTCACGTATAATTCTTTATTGTACTTAGAAGTTTTTTTCTTCACAAGAAGTTCTAACTCATCAAAATCTTTTGCTAGGCGTTTACGAATTTTGTTTGCAGTATCTAAGAACTCCGAATCCATATGGAGTGACTTTGCAAATTCCAGTCCATAGATGCTACTACCACTTCCCTCTTGTAAGACTCTGTTAAATATCAAAGTATCTTTCTCTTCATCATATTCTACACTAAGGTGCAAATCTACTACATTATCGAGACTCGTAATCTCTTTCATAGTTGAGAGTTGATGTAGATGCGTTGCAAACAAAAAAAGGGAACGAAGCTTTGCAAGCTTAATGATGGCAGATGCTACTATAGATACACCAGAGAGGGTCTCTGTTCCATGACTTATTTCATCGCCTAAAACTAAAGAGCGTAGAGTTGCACGATTGAAAATATTTTTCATCTCTAACATCTCTACGGCAAAAGTTGACAAGCCTTTTGCTAGATTGTCTTTTGAGACTATTCTAGTAAAAAGTGAGTCATAAAGAGAAAAC
Organism: Sulfurimonas sp.; assembly: GCA_026988245.1. Taxonomy (GTDB): domain Bacteria; phylum Campylobacterota; class Campylobacteria; order Campylobacterales; family Sulfurimonadaceae; genus Sulfurimonas. The sequence continues at coordinate 15,724 of JALSLR010000072.1, read as the reverse complement.
TTCATAACGGAGGCGGAAACAAAAAAGCCAGACTGTGCCATAAGGACTGCTATACCTATACTCTTCATTAAAGATGATTTACCACTTGAGTTTATTCCATAAAGCAAAACACCATTTACATCATGTCCATCATGAACACTAACATTTAGCATCACTGTCGTTGGATGTGGCAAATCCATATACTCACGGTTACCCATAACTATGTCATTTGGAACATATAGACCACTACTTTCTTGTAGCTCTATAAGAGGATGACGAAGTTGCATCAGTTGCATAAAATTATCATCATCTTTTACTTCTGTTATCATAGGTCGGCAATGGTTGTAAGTTTGTGCTACTTTTGAAGAGCTTACCCCTACATCTAAGTCAGCTACATAGTTTATAACCCTATCAAATAAAAGGGTATATCGTCTTTCGTATACACTCTGTAAAGAAATATATCTTTCTTTTACTAGTGCTATAATTTTTCTACGATTTTTCATAATCTTATCCGAGAGATTATCTGTAAATTCTGAGGTTATTTTTACATTATTTGTCAATTTTTTTACTATAAAGTCTTTAAAATCTTCCTCTTTTTTAAATCGACTTTCAATCATTGAGTATCTATTTTTACTCAATGATATGTAATAACCCTCTTTTTCTAATAATCCTAAAGTGACTAGTTTACTAGAACTTCCTGCATTATTTTCTTTAAGTAAGTCCTCAATTTTTTTCATGATATCTTCAAAAACTATTAACATCACAGAGTTTTCTTTTACCAAAGTATCTATGGCTTCATCCACTCCACCCATTAAAAAATTTTCATCTATTGTACTGTTAGTAAAACGACGAGATACATCTAAATCTATACTTTTTCTTATATCTCTTAAAAATTCATCTATCTCAAATTCTGAAAAAGGAGTTTTTTGAATTTTATGTTTTTTAACATACAACATCAACTCTTTGATGCTAAGAACAGAATCATATATATGGTTCATCTCAAAAGGGTGTAATCTAGCTAGTCTTAAACGCCGAGAGAGTCTTTGTAAATCATAAATACCACGCATAGTTTCATCTAGTATACGGATGTGAGAAGAGACTCTATCTATAAGGTTGTAACGACGCTCAAGTTCTTGGGTTTCCATTATAGGGTTTAACAACCTCTCTTTTAACAAACGTCTTCCAATGGCTGTGGAGCTTTTATCTAACATTTTTAAAAGGGTGAACTCTTTTTTATCTTTGGATATTATTCCCATCTGTTCTAATGCATTATTTCCTAAATACATAAAACGACGATTATCAATAAGCGAAGGCATAGAGAGTTTTTGTACTATATGATAATCATGTTCTATAACAAAGTTGATTAAAGTTGCCAAAGATTCTGTTATCATAGGGCTTCTCTCTAAATCTAAATGCTCTATTGGAGAAAGAAGGGAGCGTATTTGATACACCTCAGAAAACAACTCATTTTGAAAATCTATGCGTGGTCTATCATTGTTGACACTATAGTGATAATGTTCTGCTATCTCTAAGTATTGCATCAGATGACGTTGATCTTCTATTCCATCTAAAAAAGTAACAACCACTTCACTCGTTCTATAAACATTTAAGAGGTTAAAAACTTCATCTAGGGCATAAGATGGGTCTTCACTTGTTCCATGAGATTCATAAAGCCAAGTTTTCCCAGTAGTCACATCGATGGCACTATAACCAACAGTAAATATGTTTTTATGTTTATCGACCAATAGTGAAACTATGTAATTATCATCATTGTCAACTATATGTTCAAAATTTGTTCCAGGGGAAACAATTTGAGAGATATAACGACTTATTTTAGGCGGATTTCCTTTTTCTAAAGTAGCTTTGCTTTGTTTTACGACGATGACTGTATATTTTTGTTCTTGGATAACACGATTTAAGTATCTATCAAAACTAACGGCAGGAACTCCCGCTAAAAGTGGGTTTTTATCTGAGTTTTCAACTATACTTTTATTTTTTTTAGTGAGTTGAATATTTAAAAGTTCAGCTATCTCTTTAGCTTTACCAATCTGTTCATCATCATTATTTACTTCATATACTTCAAAAAAAGTGCCTATTTCCATAAACACGATAGTATCTTTTCCATATTTTTTTTCAAAATATCTCTGTAAATCAAAATAAATCTGGGTTAAAAGTTTCTCTTTAGAGTCTAATATAGCTTTTACATCTGATGATTTCATATATACAAATTTCCACTTATTTAATTGATGAGATTATAACATAAAGCTTTCTTTATACAATTAAGTCTATAACTCACTAATAACTCACTAGTCTTAGTTATACTTTTCTTAAATAATTTAAATTAGGGAATTAAATATGAAAAAAATATTGACTTTTGTACTACTTTTTATCTTTATCGCAGCCTTGAGTGCCCAAGAGACTAATCCAGTAGATCCAGAGTATATGTATATACAACCTATAGCAATTGAAGTTGCTCCTGTTCAAAAAGCTATTGATACAGCTCCATTAGATGGTGATGGTGATGGTATTTTTGATAATGACGACAAGTGTCCAAACACAAAGTTTGGTGAGGAAGTTGATAGGTTTGGTTGTTTAACTTCAAAGGATTCAGACAATGATGGCGTACCAGATAAAGATGACAAATGTCCAACAACAAAAGAGGGAACTCCTGTTGATGAAAATGGTTGTGAACTAGATAGTGATGAAGATGGAATAGTAGATTCTAAAGATCAATGTCCTGGTACATCTCATGAATTTACAGTTGATGGTTATGGTTGCCCACAAACAGCAACACTCAGTGTTACATTTCCTCCAAATAAATTTAATGTTGATGAAAAGCTAATAGGTCAACTAGAAGATTTTGCAGCATTTTTAAGAAATAACCCTGGTTATGATGTAATCATATACGGTTATACAGATAGTCTTGGTAAAGCAAGTGTCAATCAAAAGCTATCTCAAAGAAGAGCAGATGCTGTCAAAGAAGCACTTACAAGATATAGTATAAGTTCTATTAGACTCACAGCAATTGGTAAGGGTGAAGCTGATCCAGTAGCTGACAACAAAACAAAAGAGGGTCGTGCTAAAAACCGTCGTATTGAAGTGGAACTTCTACAATAATGAAAAAGGGAATAAATATGAATAAAACAAAATTATTATTAGTCTTAAGTCTTACTTCTTCATTGTTTTCACAAGACCTGAAAATGACAGTGACAGAAGTTCTCTCAACTAACCCAGTAGTCCTAGAGCGTTTAAAAAACTATAATGCTACAAAAGAGGACATAACAACTGCACAAGCAGGATACTATCCTAAACTAGACCTCTCTATCGGTGTAGGTATAGAAAATAACCAAAAAAGAACAAATGTAGATGGAGACACTACCCTGCAAGACCCGGATAATACAGCCGGTAACCTCATAGATTCTTCAACAATGAACGTATATCAAACATCGCTGAAGTACACGCATAACGTCTTTGCTGGATTTGAAACAGACTCTCAAGTTGAACAACAAACGCATAGAACTGTTTCAGCTGCATATAGCTACATAGAAAAAGTAAATGATATTTCTTTTAAAATGGTTGATACTTACTTACAAGTTATGCGAAACAGAGAACTACTTGACACAGCTAAAGCGAATGTTGAGATTAATAAAGAAATTTTTAAAAAAGTACAAAAACTTTATGATGCGGGATTGACTACTTTATCAGAAGTCAATAAAGTAGAATCTTCTCTTTCGCTAGCAGAATCTAACTATGTTGTACAAGAAAATACACTTTTAGACGTGAATTATAACCTACAAAGAGTCTTAGGACGTAAACTCAACGTCGATGAGATGCAAAGACCAGTTTTAAATGTAGCCCTTCCTGCTAACATAGAAGAAGCAGCCCAATACTCCATGGAGAACAATCCATCGCTTTTAGTTGCTAAATATAATGTTAAATTAGCTCAAGCTACATATAAAAATAAAAAATCTGTTTATTATCCTAGAATCGATATAGAACTTTCTGAAAATATGAATAAAAATCTTAGTGGGATTCCAGGGAAGGATGATAGGTTCCGTGCAATGGCATATCTTTCTTACAATATATTTAATGGTTTTGCAGACCAAAGTGCTTTACAAAAAAGTGTCTCCCAAATTCACCAAGAAGTTGAAAGTAAAAATGACTTAAGAAGACAAGTAATAGAAGGATTAAATCTTTCTTGGGCGGCCAATGAAAAACTAGGTGTCCAACTAGAGCATCTTGAAAATTATAAAAAATTCTCATTGAAAACACTTACTCTTTATGCAAAAGAGTATGACTTAGGTCGTCGTTCGCTTCTTGATCTTCTTGCTGCACAAAATGATTTTATTGGAGCAAAGCAACAAATAATAAACACACAATACTCTATGTTATTTGCAAAATATAGAATCCTTGATGCAATGGGAACTTTAGTCACCACAGTTATTGGCAATACTGATGTTGTTTATGCAAATGTAGGATTAGTAGGCTCTACCCCTGAAAACCTAGATACATTACCAATATCTTATGACAAAGATTTAGACCTTATAGTGGATGAACTCGATATCTGTAATAACTCTCTTAAAGACGAGATGAGAGGACTTTATGGTTGCAAATTTGTTTTTGAGGATACTGCTAAAATAGACCGTTATACTGGTTTCTTATTTGATGGTAGTGAGGTTCTCAGTGAGGAAGGGGAGCAAAGACTTGACTTACTCATCAAACAAGTTGCCCAATATGGATTTGAGTTCTTAAAATTCGACATACTTGGAAATGTACAAGATGATACACTTACTCCAGAACAAAAAATGCAAATCTCTCAAGACCGTGCAGAGTATGTAAAAGAGAGACTCGTAAAAGCTGGAGCTATAGAGTCAAGCATAGTTGTCCATGCGAATGCTGACAAAGCACCAATTTATTCTGATGAGTTAAGTGAAGGTGTTGCAAAAAATAATAGAGCAGATATCGTTGTGAGAAAACTCAAAAAATCTGAAGAACAATTAGCTAAAGAAGCTGAGGAAAAAAGAGTTCGAGATGAACTCAAAAAAATCAGGGAAGAGGAAGCTAAAGCAGCTGCTTTAGCAAAAGAATCTGCCCAATAACTAGAGATAATAAAAAGGAATCTATATGCTATTAACTAGCGTTGACAATCTAAGAATGGATTCACTCTTAGATTGTCTAGTTTTATTTACTAAACTTTATCACAAACCATTCTCTGCAGAAGCGCTTACAGCAGGTCTTCCTATAGAACCAGGCAAAGAATCTCCAGAGCTTTTTTCTATCAATAATGCAAAGGGACTTTTTTCACGTGCAGCTGAAAGAGCTGGACTCAAATCATCTCTGACACGTCGTCCTCTTTCTCAAATATCTCCACTACAATTGCCAATGATTATTTTATTATCAAATCAAAGTGCTTGCATCTTAGATAGATTTTCTAAAGATGGGACGCAAGCAAAAATCATCATGCCAACCGAAGAAGCGATTGAACAATGGGTAGATAGAGACACTCTAGAAGATGAGTACATAGGCTTTGGTTTTATGGTTAAAAAAGCATTTGAATATGCAGATGAAAACTCTAGGAACCTCCATCTTAATCAAAAACATTGGTTTTGGAGTACTATAAAACTCTCGGCTGGAATTTATAAAGATGTACTTTTTGCTTCCTTACTGATAAACCTTTTTGTTTTAGCATCACCACTCTTTACTATGAATGTCTACGATAGAGTCGTACCAAATAATGCTACTGAGACCTTATGGGTATTTGCTATTGGTGTTAGCATCATATATGTCATAGATACTTTTTTAAAATTTACTAGAACCTATTTACTAGAAAGTGCTGCTAAAAAAAGTGACATCATTATGTCATCGATTATTTTTGAAAAAGTACTTGATTTAAAAATGGCACATCACCCTAGTTCCGTTGGTTCCTTTTCATCTAACCTTAAAGATTTTGACTCTATAAGAAGTTTTTTAACAAATGCCACTATGGCTGCTGTTATAGACCTTCCATTTGCTATAATTTTTATAGCTGTGATTTGGTATATAGGCGGTGCGATTGCTCTTATCCCTTTAGTCACTATGTTTATCATTTTAGCCTATGCCTTCATCATAAAAAAACCACTTCGTGAAAGTATAGAGTCTACCCATGAAGCAAGTGCCAAAAAAAGTTCTATACTCATAGAGACACTCAACAACATTGAAACACTGAAAACGCTTGGGACTCTTTCTCAGGTTCAATTTAAATGGGAAGAATCAACGGGCGAAATAGCTGAAAAAAGTTTAAAATCCCGTCTTATTTCTGCATCCATTCCAACTATAACACAACTACTTATACAACTCAACACAGTAGCTACTATTATATTTGGTGTTTATCTCATACAAGAGTTTGAACTATCTATGGGTGGACTTATCGCTATAATCATCTTAACATCAAGAACCTTAGCACCTATGGGTCAAGTCGCAGCACTTCTCACGAACTATGAAGATACAAAAACATCCTATGAGACACTCAATGAAATCATCTCACAACCTAGTGAGAGACCAAGTGGTAAGAAGTTTGTTGAACGTCCTAAATTTAGCGGGCATATAGAGTTTGTTGATGTTACTTTTGCTTACCCAAATACAGATGTCCCTGCCATAAAAAATATCTCTTTCGTGATACATCCAGGGGAACATGTAGCGATTATAGGTCGCATAGGGAGCGGAAAAAGCACCATTCAAAAACTTTTACTTGGTTTGTATGAACCAGATTCTGGTCAAATACTTATAGATGGAATCGATATAAAACAAATTGATCCAGCAGACTTGAGAAAAAATATGGGCTATGTATCGCAAGATATCATGCTATTTCGTGGAACTGTTAAAGATAATATAACCTACCGCGCTACACATGCTAGTGATCCTGAGATGATTAGAGCAGCTCAAATCAGTGGGACTGCTGAGTTTATCAAAAAACACCCTAAGGGATATGAAATGCCTGTTGGCGAACGTGGTCAAGGTCTATCAGGGGGACAAAGACAAAGCATAGGGATTGCTCGTGCATTTTTACTCAATGCACCTATTATGCTCATGGATGAACCAAGCAATGCAATGGATCAGATAACCGAAGCAAGGCTACTCAATAACTTAGCAATTAACCTCAAAGGTTCCACATCTTTGCTAGTCACTCAAAAAATGACTCTTTTAAAAATAGTAGATAGAGTAATTGTTATGAATGAAGGTAAGGTCTTTATAGATGCTCCTAAAGAAGAAGCCTTAGAAAAACTACAAGGGGGAGGGAAAAACATTGAGCAAAAAAAATAATACTACACCATTAGAATTTAATAAAAAAGATTATGAATTTATGAACTCTTTGAGTTCAGCTATACTTGAGCAAACTCCTTCAAGAATTAGTCGAGTTTTAAAAATTTGGCTCATTACTATCACTTTATTCTTAATCTGGGCAAGTTTAGCCGAGATAGATGAAATCACAAGAGGTAATGGTGATGTCATTCCTTATGGACAAAACAAAATTATTCAAAATCTTGAGGGAGGTATCATAAGTGCCATTTTAGTGCATGAAGGTGAAGAGATAAAACAAGGGCAAACTATCCTTAAAATTAATAATGCAAAATCATTATCAAGTTCCCAAACTAACCAAATGAAATTTGAAGAACTCGAAGCCAAAAGAAATAGACTCTACGCCGAAGCAAATGATAAACTCTTGATAATTGACGAGACTGCAAGCAAACAAATGCAACTAGCAAAAGATCTTTACGACTCAGATATACAAGAGTTTAAAGCAAAAGACAATACTATTATCCAACAGATAGAGCAAAAAAAACAAGAATACAGAGAAGCAATAGCTAGAATTCGTTCACTTAAAAAATCTCTAGAATACGTAACCCAAGAGATTGCAATGACAGCTCCAATGGTTCGTGAAGGAATAAAGTCTAAAGTAGATTTTTTAAAATTAAAAAGAGAAGCAAATACTATTGAAAATGATATAGAAGCTGCTCAACTTTCACTTCCTCGTTTAGCTTCAGCAATATCAGAATATAGAAACAAGCGTAAAGAGTCAAAACAAGCATTTTTAAATGATGCTAAGAAGGAATTGAATGAGGTTACTGCTGAAATATCAAGGCTTCAAACGCAACAAGTTGCTTTTAGTGATCAAGTATCTCGTACTGTAGTAAAATCTCCAGTGGACGGTATTATTCAAAAACTCCATGTAAATACTATCGGTGGAGTAGTGCAACCTGGAGCTGACTTAGTTGAGATTGTTCCAACAAGTGAAAAACTTTATCTCGAAGTAAAAATAAAACCAAGCGATATAGCCTTTATTCATCCTGGTGCTGAAGCTAAGGTAAAGGTCTCAGCTTATGATTTTGCTATTCACGGTGGTTTAGTAGGTAAAGTGGTAAATATTTCACCTGATACTATTACAGATAAACAAGAAAATACTTTTTATCTCATCTATATTGAAACAAATAAAAATTATCTTGGGAGCGAAGAGCATCCACTTAAAATAATACCAGGTATGACAGTGAGTGTTGATCTAGTGACTGGGAAAAAAACTGTAATGCAATACATTTTAAAACCTATACTTAAATCAAAACAATACGTATTTTCGGAGAGATAAGATGCAAACAATATTTTTTAGTTCAAACATGGACATGATAAACGAATGGAAGAAAAGACATAATCTACAAAACACTATATCTTGTTATGAGGTAGGTACTCTTAATAATGAAATCAAAAAGGCATCTGAGGGCTATATCTTGATATGTGATTACGATAGTATTGCCCATGAGCTAAATAGTCTTATCGCATCAAACACAATACCACAAAACTGTATAGTACTAGAAAAATCTCCTGCTATTAGTACTGGAAAAATACTTATCAGTCATGGAATAAAAGCTTACGGAAATTCCAGAATGCTAAATACTCACTACCTTCAGCTCGTTGAAACAGTAGCTAGGGGAGATATATGGACATATCCAGAGCTCACAGCCTCTTTAATAAAGCTTAGTAAAAAAACAAAACTCAATGATGATGCTAAAGAACTTATACATACCAGACTTACAGATAAAGAAGAAGAAGTTGTTCTTTTAATACTAGAGGGTTTAACTAATGATGCCATTGCTAAAGCTTTAGATATAACTATTCGAACTGTTAAAGCGCATATTAGTTCTATCTTCATAAAACTACATGTTAACGATAGAGTATCTTTAGTCCTACTTCTAAAGTAGGTGCTATAGTTTTTTTATAAAAACAACTTTTAAATAATCACCCTCTTTATAGCTTGGATTAACTTTAAAATCTTTTGGTAAAGAATAACTCTCTAAAACTTCAAACCTTACATTGAGCTCTTGAAATGCTTTTTTTATGAACTCTCGAAAACGCATCATTGAAACATTTGAAGCATTAGTAGAGGCTACTATAATCCCACCCTTAGTAGTTATCAAAATAGCCTCTTTGAGCAAATTCTTATAATCTTTTGTAGCTGAAAAAGTATGTTTTTTACTTCTTGCAAAACTAGGTGGATCAAGAACTACAATATCAAAAAGTAACTTTTTTCTTACCGCATACTTAAAGTATTTAAAGACATCTTCCACTACTATCTCTTGTGTCGTAGCATCAATACTATTTATCTCAAACATCTCACTTGTTTTAGGTAAACTTCTTTTTGCTAAATCTACACTTGTAGTTTTCTTAGCATCACCCATCATTGCAAAAAGAGAAAAGGCACCTGTATAAGAAAAGGTATTTAAAACTGTTTTACCTTTTGCATACGTATCTCTTATATTTTTTCTTACGTCTCTTTGATCTAAAAAAACTCCCACCATAGCACCATCATCCAAGTATATTGCAAACTTAACACCATTTTCTTTGACTATCAATGGCTCAGGTGCTTTTACACCGAAAAGAAAATCATCCTTAGCATCAAGGTATTTCCCCTTAGCATCAAAACGTTTTTTCTGATATATACCTTTACACTCTATTACATCCTTAAGAGCCTCTAAAATATACTCTCTAAACTCATAGATTCCAAGGCTATACCAAGTTAAAAGATAATAACCATCAAAGTAGTCTATCGTCAACCCCCCTACTCCATCACCCTCACCATTAAAAACTCTAAAGGCGGTTGTATCCGTAGCATCATAATACTCTTTTCTGTACTCTATAGCCGCAACTATCTTTTGTTTAAAAAAATCTTTATCTATCTGTTCTTCTTTATCTGTACTTAAGATCCAACCAAAACCTTTGTTTTGATTTCCATGATATGCTTTTACTATAAATTTTTTCTTAGCATCATAGAGATTTAGCACTAAACCTTCTTCATCAATACCTGATACATCTACTATAGATTCTTTAGAAACTAATGGATAACCATCACTATACTCTTTTTCATATCCCGATTTTATAATTACATCAATTTCATTTTCCATATGAGATTATAGTATAAAATTTATACTATATATAGAGTTTTATTTTTAAACTACTTGCTATAATAGTGTAAAACTAAAAGGTGATAGCTTTTCATGCCAACAAAAAATATTAAAACATCTGGTTTCTCCCTTGCAAAAGGTCAGAACTTAACTGGTGATGACTTTTACGACACTAAAACAATAGGTAGCTTAACTGTAGCTATAGTATGTGATGGTGTAGGAAGTGCTGAAGAAGGTGCAATCGCTGCTAAAAGAGTTACTACATATCTTATGAACAATCTTAAATCACGTCCAAAGACTTGGAGTATTGAAAAATCTATTAAGACTTTTATTAACTCTATAAATTCTATCCTTTACCAAGAATCACAGGTTAATTATGAAAGAAGTGAGATAGTTACTACACTTACTATAGTGATTATAGAGGGGAATAAACTCTATGGGGCAAATGTAGGTGACTCTCGTGTCTACTTACAACGCAACAATATGTTTGAACAACTCTCACATGATCATGCAATGGATGAAATTGGTTATGAGGGTGTTTTGACACAGGCTATAGGTATTGAAAATGAAGTAGAACTTTACTACTTTGAAAATATCATTCAAAAGAATGATAAAATTCTTTTATGTAGTGATGGGCTATACACAATCATGGCTGAAGACATAATACAACAATCTCTTTCCCTAGGTGCTAGTTCACTCATAAAAAAAGCTAGTAAATTGATGGATGACAACTTACCAGATGATACAACAGCTGTCATTGTAGAAATTCTAGAAGCAAATGAAATCCAAACACTCAAACAACAGAAGTTGACAATTCAAAAAAGTTTAAAAATCGGTGATATAATAGATGGTTATTTACTAGAAAAATCACTTATCCAAAATGATAGAACTTGGTTATGTTCTAAAAAAACAAAACAATATGTTATTAAATTTGCACCAACAGAAGCCTTAGAAAGTGAAATAGTTCTTGACTTATTTGTAAAAGAAGCGTGGAATGCAAAACGACTTAAATCTCCTTATTTTGCAAAAGCAGTAATACCAAAAAATCGTACCCACCGTTACTATGTAATGAGACTTATTGATGGAGAGGATTTAGACTCCTACCTTTCTCATAAAAATCTTAGCATCGATGATGCTGTTGACCTTGCTAAAACCTTACTCAATATGGAACAACATCTCTTAAAATATGATTTAGTCCATGGCGATATAAAACCTCAAAATATTATGGTAACAAGCGATGAAGATAAAGTTAGTTTTAAAATTATTGATTTTGGAAGCATTACGGAAATATTTTCTACTGATACAAAAGCTGGTACTCCCTCATTTTTATCACCTGAAAGATTTTTAAATGAAGCTATAAGTGAAAGTAGTGAAATATTTTCTATAGGGGTTACACTCTACTTAGCTTTAAGTAAAAGATATCCCTACGGAGAGATAGAGCCTTTTCAAAACCCTTCTTTTAAAGAGGTCAAGAAACCTAGCACCTATAATAAAAATATACCAGACTGGTTAGACAGTGTCATAATGCGTTCTATAGTTGCAGATAAAACATTACGTTACCAGCATTACTCAGAGATGCATTTTGAACTCTCTAAACCAGAAAAAGTAAAACCATTTTTTTCGAAAAGTTCATCACTCATTGAACGTTCCCCTTTAACATTTTATAAAACTGGTTTTATACTTATGTTTATAATGAACATTATATTAATTATTCTTTTAAACTCTTAGATATAATATCCTTTTAACTAAAGGATATTAATAGATGAACCAATTTGTAAAATTTGAATGTGATTTAGAAAACTTCATAGATAATCTCAATACCATACTAGAACATAATAATAAGCAAATAGATAACCTACTAAAACAAAAAAATAAGAGCTATGCTTCATTTGTAAAAAAGCTACAAATGCTTGATGATAAACTCGAACTCTTTTTCACTCCGCTTTCACACCTTAATGCTGTAAACAACTCAGATGAAACTCAAAAAGTATATACAGAATCTCTTCCAATCATAACAGAGTATTCAACAAATTTATCTCAAAACTTAAATATGTATAATGCCTATAAAGAGATACTCAAAAATGAAAAAGACACATTAAACTACGAACAACTTCGTGTATTAGAATTAAATATACAAGGTTTTGAATTAAGTGGTGCCCATCTTGATGCTAAGACTAAAGAGAGACTTGGTGAGATAAACATCAAAAAAAGTGAACTATCAAATGAGTTTTCACAAAACTTACTTGATGCTACAAATGCTTATGAAAAAGTCATAACAGATGAGTCTGACTTAGAGGGTCTCCCCCAAAGTGATATAGACGCAGCAAGTTTTGAAGAAGATGGAGTTACAAAATATAAGTTTACATTACAAATGCCCTCGTATATAGCCTATATGACTTATGGAGCAAATTCTAAAATAAGAGAAGAATTATACAAAGCTTATACAACACGTGCACCACAAAACGCTCAAATAATAGATGAGATACTAAAACTAAAAGATGAAATGGCAAAGCTCTTAGGTTTTAGCTCCTATGCTGAGTATTCCTTAGCATCAAAAATGGCACAAGACACTTCTAGTGTACTTTCATTTTTAAATAAACTCGTAATAAACTCAAAACATCAAGCTAAAGAAGAACTTAAAGAGGTTCAAGAACTTTCAGAAAAAAAACTTCAAAGCTTTGATACTGGGTATTATAGTGAAATACTTAAAAAGAAAAAGTATGATTTAGATGAAGAGTTATATCGTCCATATTTTGAAAAAATAAGTGTCGTAAATGGGATGTTTAATTTTTTACATAAACTTTTTGGAATTACCTTCAAAGAGATAAACGAACAACTATGGGATGCTAAAGCGACAGCTTATGATTTATATGTAAATAACAAACTACGTGCACGATTATACTTAGACCTTGAAGTAAGAAAATCTAAACGGGGTGGTGCGTGGATGCATAATTACCAAACACATCATAAAGATGAAAATGGTGCTGAAGTCTTAGCGTCAGCATTTGTAGTATGTAACTTTCCAGCTTCAGATGAGAAAACACCTTCCCTATTACGACATGATGATGTAGTTACACTCTTTCATGAGATGGGACATGCTATTCATCATCTACTCTCTGAAGTAAATGAGAGTGAAGTAAGTGGCGTAAATGGAGTTGAGTGGGATGCAGTTGAATTTCCTTCTCAATTTTTAGAAAATTTTGCTTATGAACCAGAGATTCTGAAAATGTTTGCAACTCACTACAAAAATAAAGAAATTATCTCTGATGATATGTGCCAAAAATTAGTTAAGGCAAAAAACTTTTTATCTGCATCAGGGATGCTAAGACAGTTAGAGTTTTCTCTATTTGACTTTAAGCTACATTCTACTTTAATCCAAGGTGATGAAGTTCAAGACTTACTCAATGAAATCAGAAAAGATACTGCACTTATAAAAACACCATCTTACAACAAATTTCAAAATGGTTTTGCACACATCTTTGCAGGTGGATATGCTGCTGGTTATTACTCCTATAAATGGGCTGAAGTTTTAAGTGCAGATGCGTTTTACAGCGTTATGGATGAAGGCATATTTTATTCAAAAACAGCAAAGAACTATTTAAATATAATCTTAAAAGGTGGAGGTTCCAGAAGTATGAGTGAATTTTTTGTTCAACTTATGGGACGTGAGGCAAATCCAGATAATTTACTCAGATTAAGTGGTATCTATCATTGAGATTAATATCCCTTTTATTTTTATTAGTAAGTATCATCTATGGGAGTACTGAATTGAAAATAGCAACGTATAATGTTGAAAACCTTTTTGACTTAGAAACAAAAGGCTACAAATATAAAGAGTATAAACCATATGGTAAATCATTATGGAATAAAAAAAATTATAAAATAAAACTCAATAACATAGCAACAGCTATCATGGATATTAATGCTGATATGATTTTTTTACAAGAGATACATTCTAAGCAAGCCTTATTAGATTTAAGATATGCACTCAAACAAAAAGGATTATATTACCAATACTATGTAATTGCAGACAAAAAACCTACAGCCATAAAGGTAGCAATGCTAAGCAAAATTCCTTACCTATATTCAAAAGAGCTAGAAGTTACTTATTCATATAAATATAGAAATATTTTAGAAACAAAGTTTAAAATCAATCATCAAGAATTTTATGTATTTAACAACCACTGGAAGTCAAAAAGTGGGCCAGAAAGTATGAGAATAACTTCTGCAAAAGTACTCAAAAAAAGAATACATCAAATAGGCTTTAAGAAAAATATCATCTTACTTGGTGATTTCAATTCACACTATGAAGAAAATAAATTATTCATACGCAATCGTAAACATAATGATAGCAATGGAAAAACAGGTATAAATGATGTTCTCAAATCAAAACATCAAGTAGATGATGCTAATAGTGTAAAGTATAATAAAAATAGCTTCTATAACCTTTGGTATGATACAAAAAAAGAAAAAAGATACTCATACATATTCAGAGGCAAAAAAGAAGCGCTAGATAATATCTTAATATCTCAATCATTAATTAAGCAACAATCAATGTATTACAAACATAAGAGTATATCTAATTTTTCAAAAGATTATTTACTCTACAAAGGGAAATATCCATACAGATGGAAAGTATCACAAGGAAAGGTTCCTCAACATAAAGGTAAAGGTTATTCTGATCACTTAGCTGTTACTGCAAAGTTTATTATAGAATTAAATTAACGGCTTTTAATATATGCATTGCACCTCAGGAGAGGTGTAACGAGATAATATGAAAAGAACTATGCCATCATATACATTCCCATCGAGGACGATGGGAACGAGAGATATCTCTTCTGAGGTGTTGTGAGAAAGGAATCTACTGTAGATTCTGAATCGAGTTCAGAATGACGGTTGTTGGTTCAAATGACGGTTGTTGGTTCAAATGACGGTTGTTGGTTCAAATGACGGTTGTTGGTTCAAATGACGGTTGTTGGTTCAGAATGACGAGGTATTTGTTCTAATGACGATTTGTTTATTCAGAATGCGGTTTGTTTGTTTAAAATAATAGTTGAAGAGTTATAATCAGTTTTACAAAGCAGTTATCTTGAAAAACATTGCGAAGCGTACATCAGTACGTGAGTAATTTTTTTAAAGATAAATGTGAAGTAAAAATGACTTATAACTAGGCAGCGACCTACATTTCCAACCCTGAAAGGGCAAGTATTATCAGCGATGAGAGGCTTAGCTTCTGGGTTCGGAATGGAGCCAGGCGTTTCCCTCTCTCTATAGCCACCTAGACAAGTCACATTTCAATACATTCGTCATTCCAAACT
>JALSLR010000071.1 GCA_026988245.1 Sulfurimonas sp. | reverse complement strand
CCATTTTCGTATGTTCTTTACTTTTTAAATTTGTTTTTTCATTCATTAGGGCAAGTAGTTTTCTATCTTGTGATTTTTCATAATCTGGATCACCATATCCTGAACCATTGCTACCTACATTTACCAATGCTTCTATTTCTTTTTCAATATCATTAATTTTTGACATATTTCAATCTCCTATAGTATAACTATTTAATCAAACACATTTTATATAAAACAACCTTAAATACCACACTTAACTATCATCGTATATGTGTGTTAAAATCATTGATTATGTGAAAAAAATGTGTCTTTATTGGTAAAACTATAAAAATACTAAAATTTTCTTAAATATTATGCGTGTGTTAAATATATTTTAGAGAGTTTAACATACACTTTGTGTGTTAAATGTTACATATCTTACATAACACACAAAATGTAGCTTAAGTGTAGCAAACTTAAATAGAATAAAATAAGCAATTTTTCGCTAAAATGAAGCAATTATAATTATTTTCAAGGAAATATATGTTTGAAACAGTTATCGGGCTTGAGGTCCATGTACAGTTAAACACAAAAACTAAACTATTTTGCTCGTGTCCTACGAGTTTTAACCATAAACAAAACACAAACACTTGTCCAACATGTTTAGCACTTCCTGGTGCTTTGCCTGTTTTAAACCAAGAGGTTTTACAAAAAGCTGTGATGCTAGGGACTGCCATAGGTGCAACAGTAAATAAAACTTCATACTTTGACCGTAAATCTTATTTTTACCCAGATAGCCCATCTGCATATCAAATAACTCAGTTTTATAAACCAGTTATTCAAAATGGTGAGCTTGAGATAGACTTTGAAGATGGTCGTAAAAAAACTATCCGTGTAGGTTTTGCCCACATAGAAGCAGATGCTGGAAAAAACATTCATGATGGCGATATATCTAAAGTAGATTTAAACCGTGCAGGGACACCACTCCTTGAGATAGTTACGCAACCAGATATGCGTAGTGCTGAAGAAGCTATACTTTATCTTAAAAAACTACACTCTATCATCCGTTACCTTGACATTGGTGATGCTAACATGCAAGAGGGTTCTTTTCGTGTAGATGTAAATGTATCTATCCGTCCCAAAGGTGATGAAAAACTTTATACACGTGTAGAAGTGAAAAATATCAATAGTTTTAAGTTTATTCAAAAAGCCATAGAAGTGGAAGTTCAGCGTCAAAGTGAAGCTTGGGAAGATGGTGTGTATGAGGAAGAGATTGCTCAAGAAACTCGTTTGTTTGACCAGATAAAAAGTGAAACTCGCTCTATGCGTGGTAAAGAGGAGGCAGCAGACTATAGGTACTTTCCAGAGCCAGATCTTCTTAAAGCTGTCATTAGTGATGAGATGATGCAAACTTACTCTCAAATCCCTGAACTCCCTGATGCTAAGCGTGAACGCTTCATTAAAGAGTATGGTATGAACGAATATAACGCTGGAGTTATCACAGCAAACATTGAGATGGCACACTTTTTTGAGACTATGCTGATGGAAGAGGGAGTGAGCGCAAAAACAGCTACAACTCTTTTAACAGTGGAACTTCCAGCACGCTTAAAAGGCGATGTAAACATCTCAAATAGTCCTGTTGATGCTAAGAAGTTAGGTTTCCTAGCTAAGCGAATCGATGACAAAACCATAAGTGGAAAAGCTGCAAAAGATGTACTTGACTACATGATGGAGCACGATGATGCTAAGGTAGATGAGACCATAGATAAACTCGGACTTAAACAAGTGACAGATACAGGTGCCATAGAGTCCATGTGTCAAGAGATAATAGACGCTAACCCTGAGAAAGTTGAGCAATACCAAGGGGGCAAAGAGAAACTTTTTGGTTTCTTCGTTGGTCAAGTTATGAAAGCATCTAAGGGGAGTGCAAACCCTCAAGTTGTTAATGAGATTTTAAAACAAAAGCTTAGCTAATGGGATTTTTTACGCGCAAATTGGTTGATTTTGCATACTTTTTAAATTCATCAGTATGGTACCAACGAAAGCGACGTTTTTTTTATAATATTTTAGAAAATGATGAATCAACTTATAAAAAATATTTTGATATATTCATGATGATGCTCATTATCTCAAGTGTATCTATTTTGATTTATGAGGTAAAAAGAGATGTCCATGATGCGTTAAATATTTTCAATAGTTATATCATATCTTTCATATTTTTTATTGAGTATGTCTTACGTGTTTGGATACACAGTAGCATCTCTAAGGTTATTATACATCAAGATGAGTACAGTGATCTCTTAGGACGTGATTTTAACTTATTGTTTGTATTTAAACGAGTTTTTCATGATAAACTTGAGTATATGCTTTCAGTCAAAGCGATTATAGATCTCTTGGCTATTATGCCATTTTTTCATGAGTTAAGACTTCTTCGTATATTTATCCTTTTTCGTGTTTTTAAGCTCTTTAGGTACGCAAAGAGTTTTCAAACATTTAGTTCCGTTCTTGCAAGTAAAAAATTTGAATTTTTTACTTTGGGAATGTTCGCTGCAATAGTGATTTTCGTTTCTTCTGTTCTCATCTATGTGATGGAGGCAAATGATCCATCTTCCCCTATAGATACTTTATATGAAGCATTTTACTGGTCTATAGTTACTATATCTACAGTTGGTTATGGTGACGTAGTTGCTGTGTCCCCAGAGGGACAACTAGTCGCCATGATAGTGATATTTGCCGGAATTGCCGTGATAGCATTTACTACTTCACTGTTTGTATCAGCTTTTACTGAAAAACTTGAGGATATAAAAGAGGCAAAAACAGTCCAGGATATCTCAAAATTAAATATGATATATATTATATGTGGTTATGAAAATATAGCAAAAGAGGTCGCTAAAAAACTTTTAAAAGATGGATTTAGCGTCCTTGTACTAGATAATTCTTCCCAAAGAATAGAAGCAGCGAAAGAGGATAATATACATGCTTTAAATTATGATCCAGGAAGCATACAAAGCTATGCTAAACTTAATCTAAATTTTAAAATACAAGTAAAAGCTATATTGTGTTTAAGAGAAAATGATGTGGCTAATGTATACACTGCACTCACTGTACGCTCTGTTGATAAAGATATAAAAATAATGTCTCTTTTGATAAACAAAAGACATAAAAATAAGTTGATAAGTTCAGGTGTTAATGAGATATTGTACGATAAAGAATTTGTTGGCTTAGTTGCTAGAGAGTATGTCGGACAACCTGTTGCTTTTGAAGCGATTCATGCCATTCGTTCTGAGTATACTAATATTCGAATGCATGAACTAGGGATTACAGATAGGATATCAAAAACAGTATCAACTGTCTCAGAATTAAACAGTACTAAGTATAGAATTTTATTATTGGGGATATATAAAAAAGATAAGCAACATTTTTTCTTTAATCCTATAGGTAGTACACTTATAGAGACTGGAGATTATATTTTAGTGATAGGTAATCATATGTTCATAAAAGAGTTTATGAAATACTTATCGAGTAAATAGTGAGGATTTGATGAATATAACTAGCGCACTTATTTTTGGTAATAATGAATACGGGCAAGAGATTGCTAAAAATATAACTCATAAGTATAGTCATATAACTATCTTTAGCTTGGGAGAAATCAATAAAGAGGAACATAGTGACTTTAATTTAGAAAAGTTTGACTTAAGTGATGACTGGGATGCACTAAGGAATGAACATGACACTAAAAACTCGATAGTTTTTAGTGCCTTATCTGATGAATCAGAAAATATTTTTTTAACACTCTCTCTTCGATCAGTGTTTAAAGATATAACAATCATAGCATTAGCGAAAAATAATGAAGATGCAAATAAACTAAAAATGGCTGGGGCTTCTAAGGTAATACCTATAGTTGAAACAACTGCAAATATTATTACTGACATGCTTAAAAAACCAATTATTACAGAAGTTCTTCATAGTATACTTTATGAGGATTCAAAACTTAAAATCATACAGATAGAAGTTGCTAACGAAGAAATATTTACGAATCAATATCCAGCTGATATTGACTGGAGTGACAAATATGGTGTATTGGTTTTATCTATTCTTCACGAAGATGAAAGTTCTGAATTTATTTATTCATCTAAAACAAAGCATAATTATATTAAAAATGGAGATATCTTAATAGTGGTTGGATATGAGAAAGACTTAGATAAATTTAAAAAATTGATAGGTGGTAAATGATGTCTGTTGGTATAATAGGGGCCGGAAAATGGGGGAGTGCATTAGCCTTTGCTTTTGAACAAAAAAATGAAGTTTTTATAACATCTAGGACTCCCAGAGATATACAAAACTTCGTATCACTTGAAGAGATACTCAAGTGTGAATACCTTGTCATAACAGTACCAGCACAGCAGATAGCATCATGGCTCATAGAAAACTTTGTTTTTACTGGGCAAAAAATTCTCGTAGCATCAAAAGGGATAGAAGCTTCAAGTGGAAGATTTTTAAATGAGATATACGAAGAACATATACCTCATGAAAACATAGCTTTTTTATCTGGTCCATCATTTGCCTCTGAAGTTATGGAATCACTTCCTACGGCCTTAGTAGTAAACTCGTTAAATGAAGAGCTTTCAAGTGAGTTAGCATCATTGTTCCCAGATTTTATAAAAGCATATACCTGCGTAGATGTAGTTGGTGCAGAAGTTGCAGGTGCTTATAAAAATGTCATAGCTATAGCTGCAGGTATCTGTGAAGGTTTACAGCTAGGTAAAAATGCAGCAGCAGCTTTAATCTCTCGTGGATTAGTAGAGATGACAAGGTTTGGTGTAGCATTTGGAGCAAACGAGAAAACATTTAATGGTCTAGGTGGAGCAGGGGACTTGTTTTTAACTGCATCATCCCCTATGAGTAGAAACTTTCGTGTTGGTTTAGGTGTAGCACAAGGAAAATCACAAGAAGATATCCTCCAAGAGTTGGGTGAAGTAGCGGAAGGGATAGGCACTACTTACGCACTCCATGAGATATCTCAGCAAAAAGATTTATACCTACCAATAGCTAAAGAAGTTTATGAGATGCTTGAGGGTAAAAATCCACAACAATCTTTAAAAGATTTACTTTCAAGCTAGTTTTATGTATAATTATTCATACGATTATATGAATAGGGGAAAATATGCATAAAATAAGAAGCACATTTACAGTATCTGATTTTATTATAGATGAACTAAACTCACTATCAAAAGAATTAAATGAAAAAAAAAGTCATATTGTTGAAAAAGCATTAAATATGTACTTTGATTCTGTTGATGAAAAATTAGCAGATAAAAGATTAAAAGATTTAGAATTAGGTAAGGAAAAATTAATTCCTGCAGAGGAAGTTTTTAAAGAACTAGGTATTTAGTATATGTACGCTTTAACTTTTTTATCGAATGCAAAAAAAGAGTTAAAAAAAATAGATACAAATGCTCAGAGAACTATAAAAGAAAAACTAATACTCTTAACTACTAATCCAGATATTTTAAAAAATAATATAAAAGCTTTAAAAGGTGAATACAAAGGTAAGTTTAGGCTTAGAGTAAATCAATACAGAATTATATTTCAAGTAAAAGATGAAGAATTAATCATTGTTATTATTCGCATTGGGCACAGGAAAGAAGTTTACTAGTATGAATAAAGTGGAAGAAGAAAATAGATGCAAGAATATAAAATACAAATAAAAAAAATATTATTAGCTGTAGTTATTGGCTTCGTTTTTTTCGCTTTATCGATGAGCGTTTTTACTCTTACGCAGTCTGCTTTGATAGGTTCTATCGCATTTCTTGTAACTCTTTGGACAAACGAGGGTTTGCCTCTTGCAGTTGTTTCCTTGTTGCCTATTATTCTTTTTCCTGCTTTTTCTATTATGAGTACAAAGATGACCTCCGCAAACTACTCGCATCCTATCATCTACCTATTTTTAGGTGGTTTTTTGATAGCTATAGCGGTTGAAAAAACGAAACTTCATACTTGGATATCAGATAAAATCTTGGGGATTTTTCCTCCATCGCCTCGTGGTATTATCTTCTCTTTAGTTTTTACCTCTGGATTACTCTCCTCTATACTCTCAAACACAACAACAACGTTACTGCTTATCTCGATTGCCCTGTTTTTAACACATAATAAGCAACTCAAAATGCGTTTTGCTCTGGCTATCGCTTATGGTGCTAGTGTTGGAGGGATTTTAACACCTATTGGGACACCTCCAAACTTGATTCTTTACGGTATTATGGAGGAACATTCTATGGAACTTATACCTTTTTTAGAGTGGGTTGGTATGGTAGCTCCTCTTGTTTTTGGGATGTTTATAGTCGTGGCATCATTACTTAGCATCGGAGTGAAGCATATAGAGGTAGATTTTAAAAGAGAGAAGCATGAGCTAGACAGCAGTCAAAAAAAAGTTTTTTATATCATAGGATTTTTGATAGCGATGTTACTTTTAAATGCTCCTTTGCAACCTTATTGGGGTGGTTTAGGACTGAGTGAATCTGGATTGCTTTTAGCCTGTGGACTTTTACTTTTTGTACCACCATTGAATATCTTGGACTGGATGGAGGATAAGAGTAAGATACCTTTTAGAATTATGTTTTTGTTTGGCGCGGGTTTTTCCATTGCAAAAGCGTTTTCTCACACTGGACTCGCTGATGAAGTTGCCTCGTATTTACTGAGTATTACCCATCTTTCCCCTATACTTCTACTCTTAAGTGTCGCTGTACTCATAACATTTACCACTGAGATAACCTCTAACACAGCTTTAATCTCTATAATGTTGCCAGTAATTTACTCTGTAGCTGAGCAGTCTGGTATAAATACTACATTGTTTATGATGGTAGCAACTGTATGTGCAAGTTACGCTTTTATGCTACCAATAGCAACTGCTCCAAATGCCATTGCTATGAGTAGCGGGGTGGTTTCGATACAAAATATGGCAAGATACGGAGTGGTTTTAAATCTTATAGGTATAGGACTTATTGTCCTCATAGCAGAATATTTTTGGAAAGGTGTGTTATAAAAATGATAGTACATATAGTTATATTTAAATTTAATGATGAAAAAAAAGATGAAAACCTCTTAGTGGTAAAAGAGGCTTTGGAGGCTTTGGTTGAAAAAATACCAGAGTTAAAATGTTTAGAAGTTGGAATAGATTTTAATCAAAGCCAACGTGCCTTTGATATGTCTCTTTACTCTACTTTTACAACAAAAGAAGATTTAAAAGCATACGCAGTTCACCCTGCACACCTTGAAGTTGTCAAACTCATTAAAAGTGTGACAAGCGAATCTAAAGTTGTCGATTATGAGGTAGGTACATAATGTTAATGAATATAATGGTTATATACTCTATCTATGTTTTAATTTCGATATATGTGAGTGTTATGCAGATAGGCTTTGTCAATGATGCTAAGAAAAAAAATGCAGTTCTTTTAGGTCAAGCAGAGTATTTACAGGCAGCGAACTATAGTGTAGCAAAGGAAAGAATGTCAATTTTGAGTTCATTTGTTTATTATCTATTTTTTACAGCTTGGCTTGGTTTTGGTATTGCATACTTAACAAATACTATCTTCTTTGAAAGTGAAGCAGTTCTCAACATAGCTATCGTAATGAGTTTTGTAGTGATTAACTCTTTTTTATCTTTACCATTTACATACTATGAAAAGTTTGTTCTTGATGCTAAGTTTGGGTTCAATAAGTCAAGTGTAGGTTTATGGCTAAAAGATACACTAATATCTTTTGTTGTAACGCTTGTTTTAGGTTCACTCGTTGTTTGGGTCATCTACGCAATCATCTCAAGTTTCTCTTTATGGTGGTTATGGAGTTTTGTATTTATATTTGGTGTTATCGTACTTATAAATATGCTTTATCCTGCTTTTCGAGCTATGTTTTTTGATAAATTGACTCCACTTCAAGATGAAGAGTTAGACTCTCAGATAAAAGAGTTAATGGATAAAACAGGTTTTGTAAGCAGTGGAGTATTTGTAAGTGATGCTTCTAAGCGTGATGGAAGATTAAATGCATATTTTGGTGGTTTTGGAAAGGCTAAGCGTGTTGTTTTATTTGACACACTGATAGAAAAGCTGACACATAAAGAACTTCTTGCTGTTTTAGGGCATGAATTAGGGCACTTTGCACATGGTGATATTTATAAAAATATAGGACTTGTAGGGGCTATGCTTTTTGCAATGTTTGGAATCTTTGGAAATCTACCAGAGTCACTTTACTTGGAGCTAGGTATGCCTCAAGAACCTTACGTAGTTATGATACTTCTTATGTTGTTTATGCCAGTTTTAGGCTTTTTGATGATGCCTATCATGGGTATAGTCTCTCGTCATAATGAATATGCAGCAGACAAGATGGGAAGTGAACTTGCTGGAATGGGTGGTGAGATAGAACTTGCCAATGCACTCACAAAGCTAGTAACTGAAAATAAAAGTTTTCCATTATCGCACCCATTGTATATCTTTTTTCATTATACACATCCACCTGTACTAGAGCGTTTAAAAGAGCTAGGTGTAGATGTCAACAATATGACAAAACAATATAGCTGATCTTAATATTGGTTTCTATATAATGATTGATTAATTTTTAACATAGGTTGAAAGTTGTTGTAAATTTAAAATAACTGGGGAAAATGAGATGAAAATTTTATTTATAATTATGATGTTTATCATATCACTTCATGCAAAATCATTATTTAGTAATGAAGAACAAATCAAAAGTAGTAAATACATTGGAGCATTAAAAGATTTAATACTATCAACTCAAAAAACAAGGGGTTTGACAAACAATTATTTGAATGGCAACACAGTGTCTATGTTGTTGGTATATGATAGTAGAGAAAAGATGAAAGAGGCTATAGGTCTTATGGAAGCGCTTCCTTTAGCAACAGACCCTGTGATAAATGCCAGAGCTACTAAAATAAGTCAAACCCTTATCAGCTTAAATAGAAAAGCTTTTAGAAAAGACCCAAAAGATGTTTTTGAAGCATATACCGAGCAGATAGAACAAACTTTAATGTTAGCTCAAAGTGTAAGTAAAAGGGCTTCTAAAGATTTAAATCCCTTAGGTCAAGAGCTTTCTTCGGTCATGATGGAGACTATATTACCATTAACAGAGTATGTTGGAGAGCTTCGTGGTATGGGCTCAGGAGTACTTGCCAAAAAGAGTATTACAAAAGAACAAAAAGCTCAAATGATTGCGATCTCTGCACAAGCAAAAGATTTTACACAAAGGTTTGTAAAAAAACTTCGTGCTATTCGAGCTAAGTATGGTAGGAGTTGTGATCCAACTGTAAAAATAAAATTAACAAGAATGCAAAGTGCAAGTAATAAATACTTAATATTGACTCAAAAAGAGATACTCAATAAAAAAACAATGAGTTATGATACTGATGAGTATTTTGAGAATGGAACTGAGCTTATATCTAAAATTATTGAGATATATGATATAACAAATCAAGTTATATTAAAAGATTCTAAAGGGTGGTTGTAAAATCTTAGTTAAAGATATTTTAAAAGAGATAACTACTACTCTTTCTCCTTATATACCAAGAGCCTCTCGTGAGGCGCAACTTCTTCTCATGGCATTTTTAAAAGTTGATGAACTTTGGCTTTTAACAAACCAAAATACAATGATAGATGATGTCGTGGAACTTTTTAATATGGTTGCTAGACGTGCAAAAAATGAGCCTTTTGAGTATATTGTAAATAAGGTAAGTTTCTATTCAGAGGAGTTTTACATTGCAAAAGGTGCCTTGATTCCTCGACCTGAGACAGAGATACTCATAGATGAAGTTTTAAAAAACATATCAAATCATGATGCTAAGATGACTTTTGTAGAAGTTGGTGTAGGCAGTGGCATCATCTCAATCATCTTAGCCTTAAAACTAAAAAATATAAAAATCATTGCAGTGGATATATCTGAGGATGCTCTCAAAATCGCAAAGATAAATATCGGTAAATTTAACCTTGAAGATAGAATAGAACTTAGGCTTGGTTCCCTTCTTGAACCAATAGATGAACATATAGACTACTTAGTATCAAATCCACCCTATATTGAAAATGGCATATCTTTAGAGTCTAATTTGGACTATGAGCCACAGAATGCTCTTTTTGGTGGAGAGGTTGGAGATGAAATAATTCAAGCGTTACTTGATGATGTCTTAAGAAGAAAGATTAAGTTTTTTTCTTGTGAGATGGGTTATGACCAAAAGGGTAAGATATCATATTATTTAAAAGATAAAAATTATGATAATTTAGTTTTCTACAAAGATTTAGCAGATTTTGATAGAGGCTTTACCTTAAGGTTATAAAACGTGAAAAGAAATATATATATAGATTTTACTTATCTTGTACTTTTGGCTGCAACATATGGTGCCGTAATGGTTCTTGGAGCATTGGTTGCACCAGTTGTCTTTAACACAAACGATATTACAGTAGCCCTAGTAATAGATAAGTATAATGCTGGGATAATTATGGGTGAGATATTTCATCGTTTTTCATACTGGACCTATGTTTTAGCGTTTGTAGTGCTTGGATATGAGGGTGTTATGTATAAATATGGACAAAGAGATAGATATCTGTTTTTTAGTGCCGTCTTAGTAGTTTTTAGTGCATTAATGTTTAGTGTAGTCTATTCACCAAGAATACTTGAGATGCAGACTATGGGAGTAGAAGCAACACAAAGTGATACTTTCGCAAACCTTCACTTAGCATCGGAGATAGACTTCAAAATACTT
>JALSLR010000070.1 GCA_026988245.1 Sulfurimonas sp. | reverse complement strand
CATCTGTTGCAAGAGCTGTAATACCTACTGCTGTACCTACTGCTGCGTTTTCAGAGACAAGGTTTTGGGTAGTGTCTGTATCTGTGATAGCTGATACTGAACTTGTTCCTTGACTTGCCAATATACGACGTCCAATCTCATCAAGATTATCTTCATCTGCTTCTCTACTTTGGGTAGCTTCACTATTGTTAGATACTGCACGCTGACGAAGACCAGCTGTTACATCTGTTGCAACTTCTTCATGGACATCAAAAGCAGCTTCACCACCTTCAGTTGAACTTGCTCCACCTTCTTCTCCAGCGGCAGTATCAAGTTCATCAAGATCAATTTCTTCACCATACTCTTCTAACATAGAAGAGATACTACTTGGTTTCGTAGCTGTCTCAGTTGGTGAAAATTCTTCTACTTGAGCTAAAGAGGCATCAAATGCTTGAGAATCTTGACCTAAGACAACAAAAGGCTCACTACCATCTGCAGGGTTGATAACGATACTATCAATTCCAGAGTTAGATTTGTCTCCAACTACACTTTCCCCCTCAAAAATCTCATCACCACTTGAAAGTTCACGAAGCGAACCATCTGCAGCCTTTGCATAAAATTTTCCATCGATTTCTCCGATTATTCCTATAGATGAAGCCATAATAAATCCTTTTAGTATTATATTTATACAGACATGATATAGGATTTTTGGAGGTTTGTATATTGTACCTGGGTACAATACACGTTAATTATAGAAGTGATTTGATAGCGTCGAAGGTAGTGTCCATCATTTTGTCTATCTCGTCGTTAGTTATAATATATGGTGGCATAAAATATACAACATGCCCAAGTGGGCGTATTAAAACACCATTTTTTAAACAATATTCATGAATTTTAAGACCTATTCTTTCTTCTGCCTTATAACCAGAAAGTTCAACTACAGCTATCATTCCTTGCTGACGAATAGAACTTACATTTTTTAAAGTTTTAAATTTCTCTAGCTTTTTACTTATATAATTTGCTTTTTTTTCATTTTTTGAGATTATATCTTCATTTTCAAAAATATCCAAGGTTGCATTTGCAGCAGAACAAGCCAAAGCATTCCCTGTATAAGAATGAGAATGAAGAAATGCTTTATGTTCATTATAATCACAATAAAATTTTGCATATATTTCATTAGAGGTCAGCACAACAGACAAAGGTAAATAACCCCCAGTTATCCCTTTAGAAAGCACTAAAAAATCAGGTGATATATCAGCATGTTCACAAGCAAAAAGCTTCCCAGTCCTACCAAATCCAACCATCACTTCATCTGCTATGAGATGTACATCATACATATAGCAGATTTCACGAACAAGTGCTAAATATAGCGGGTGATACATATGCATATATCCAGCCCCTTGAACTAATGGTTCAAGAATAATCGCACTTATCTCATCAGCTCGCTCTTTACATAACTGCTCAAAATCATCTGCTGCACTTATCGCTGCTTCTTCACTCATATCGGCTGGAACTGTGGTTTGAATGGTTTGAAGTAAAAGTGGTTTATAGGTGTCTTTATACAATTCAACATCCCCAACACTTAAAGCACCGATAGTTTCTCCATGATATGAGTTTTTTAATGAAACAAAAATAGATTTTGATTTTCCATCATTTTTATGTGCATGAAAGCTCATTTTTAAAGCTACTTCAACTGCAGAGGATCCATTGTCTGCATAAAAGCACTTATCTAAATCTTTAGGGGTTAACTTCACAAGTCTCTCCGAGAGTTTTATGATAGGTTCATGGGTAAAACCAGCAAGTATTACGTGTTCTAAAGTATCTAACTGTTCTTTAATTTTTTTGTTTATATAAGGATTAGCATGCCCAAAGTTGTTTACCCACCATGAGCTTATAGAGTCTATAAACTTATTTCCCTCATAATCTTCCAAGTAAATACCATAGCCTTTTTTTATCGGTGTCAATGGAAGTTTTTCATGATCTTTCATTTGGGTACAAGGATGCCATAGCACGTCTAAGTCTCTGTTTTTAAGTTCTTCATTTGTATTCAATTTATCCCCTTTTATAAGAGCCTTATATAGGCCATATTTATAATAAATATTATAACATAACAATGAGACACTTTAAGAATTTATAATCAAGGTTTCCATAGTTTAAAAATCTCTTTTATAAATAAAGCTAATTTCATGTAGTTTTAATACATATTTACATAAAATACACCAAAATATTATTAGAAGGTTCTACGTATATGATTACATGGATGCAAAGACATAAAAAATACCTTATTATCACTATCTGGATTTCAACAATAGCATTTGTTGGTGCGGGTTTTGTTGGTTGGGGACAGTACTCTTATGGAGATAAAGCTGGAGCAGTTGCAAAGGTTGGTAGCATTGAAGTAACCATGGGTGAACTTCAAAAAGGCTACTCAAGACTTTATGCGCAGTATAACAAAATGTTTCAAGGAAACTTTGATGAAGAAAAAGCAAAAAGCTTTGGACTACAACAACAAGCATTAAAACAATTAACAGATGCAGCGCTCATACTAAACCTTGCAGCTTCTTATGATTTGCAAATCTCTGATAAAGAACTTTTAGCCGAAATCACATCACAAGAGTTTTTCTTAAAAGATGGTGTATTCAACAAAGAAATTTACAAAGAGACCCTCTCAAGAAATAACCTTACTTTAAAAGAGTATGAAGATGATGTAAAAAAACAACTTCTTATACAAAAAACACTCAAGCTTCTTCCATCTGTTACATCAGATAAAGAAAACAACATACTCAACACTGTTATCTCTATAGCAGATAAAATAAACTACAAAATTTTAGATGACTCAAAAATATCTGTAGATACTAGTGATGCTAAGCTCAAGCCATTTTGGGAGATGAAAAAACACAACTTTATGAATGAAGCAACTTATGAGCTAAAACTCATCAAGCATGATAGCAACACGAGCAAAAAAGTAGCCTTAAGAACATATATAGACTTCAAAAAAGCTAAACTTTCTCCAGATGTTGCTGTTGAGTCTGTAAGCATATCACTCTCAAACAATCCATACGGAGCTGATGCACTGCAAAAGATATCTAAACTTAGCCTTGCAGCTCCATTTATGAAACCAATATTAGTAGATGAGATATATCATACATTTCAACTCATAAAAGTCAACCCTGCATCTGCAAAAACATATGAAGAAGCAAAATCAGAAGTGCTTCCACTTTACATAGCGGAACAAAAAAGAGTACAGCTCCAAGAACTAGCTCAAAACTCAGTTGAAAGTTTTACTGGTAAGAGTACTGATTTTATCACAAACACTGATGCAGTTGCTTTAAGTGACCTTCCAATCTTAGAGGCAAATGAGTTCTTATCTGCACTCTTTTTGAAACAAACCAAAAGAGGTTTCATAACACTTAAAAGTGGAAAAATTATTTTATACAACATTTTGGAACAAAAAATGCTTAACAAGACACAAGAAAGCGATACGATATCAAAGATAAAAAACACTATGTTTAATGTTGGACTTATCGATAGTTTGCAACGTAAATATAAAACTGAGATTTTCATAGAAGGGAAATAAATTGGGCAAAACTGTATTAGCCATAGATATTGGCTCTACAAAAATATGTGCAATAATAGCAAGGATAGAAGATAACTCATCCACAGCTATTATTGGTGCAGGTGTCTCTAAAGCTCAAGGTTTAAAGCGCGGAAATATTACAAATATTGAACTCGCATCAAAATCAATCAAGGCTGCTGTAGATGATGCTAAGAGAGTAGCGGCTACAGATGTAAAAAATGCTATAGTCTCTATCTCTGGGAACTATACAAAATCTCTTAACTCTAATGGTATTGTCAACATTCAGAATAAAGAGATTAGTTTTAAAGAGATAGAACGTGTAATGCAAACCTCTCTTTACAATGCAAATATACCAAATGAATATGAAGTACTTCATGCCCTACCATTTAACTTCAAGGTGGATGAGCAAGACTTCATTGAAGACCCTTTAGGTATGAATGCTGCAAGACTAGAAGTTGAAACTCACATAATAACAACTCAGAAATCAAACCTTAACAATCTCAGAAAAGCTGTTAGAGGGGCAAATGTAGAGGTAGAAAACATCATTCTTAGTGGTTATGCTTCTTCCATCTCTATCCTTAATGAAGATGAAAAAGAGCTAGGTGTCTGTGTTATAGATATTGGAGGTAATACCTCAAATGTAACTATTCACTCAGGAAGCTCTATCAGACACAATGATTTTTTAGGTGTTGGTTCAAATCATATAACTAACGACTTATCCATGGCACTTCATACTCCTTTAAGTGTAGCTGAAAACGTTAAAATAAACTATGGTTCTCTTTTAACACCAAGTAATGACCTTATTGAACTTCCAATGATAGGAGATGAAAACACTACTCATGAAGTCTCACTAGAAGTTGTACATAACGTTATCTATGCACGAGTAGAAGAAACATTGATGATCATAGCACAGTTTATAGAAGACAGTGGACTCAGAGATAAGCTAGGTGCAGGAATTGTACTCACTGGTGGATTATCTAAAATGCAGGGTATTAGAGAGTTGGCAGTAGCAACCTTTGACAGTGGTCCGGTAAGACTAGCTTCCCCTCATGAAATGGAAGGGCTCTTTGAGGATCTTCGCGGCCCAGAATATGCGGCAGCTATCGGCTTGGTAATGTACTCAGCATCGAACTATACACCTTATGAGATAGATGTAAACAAGAACGTGAGACACTCAAATGAGATTCCTATGGAAAGTAGTAGTGTAGATTTTTCAGATGAGAGTATTATACCTGTAGCACCAGAACAAGAGAGCATGAGTATAAAAGATCAACTCGTCACTCTTCCATCAAAGAAAGATAAAAAAAGTGATGAAGCAAATATGATAAGTAAATTTTGGAACTGGGCAACCCAGCTATTTTAAGGAGCAAGAATATGGACAATTTTATAGTAGAAGAAGTACAAGGTGTAAATGGTGCTAGAATAGTTGCAGTTGGTGTAGGTGGTGGCGGTGGAAACATGATTGGACATATGATTAGTGAAGGAATCACTGGAATAGAAATGATATGTATCAATACTGATGCGCAAGTTCTCAACGACACTACTTCTGCAAAAATTCAAATTGGTGCTAAACTTACCAAGGGTCTTGGTGCTGGCATGAAACCAGAAATCGGTAAAGAGAGTGCCCTTGAATCTTATGACGATATTCGTGCTTCTTTAGAGGGTGCCGATATAGTATTCATCTCCGCTGGTCTTGGTGGAGGTACGGGAACTGGAGCTGCTCCAGTAATAGCACAGATTGCTAAAGATGTTGGTGCCCTTACTATCGCTATTGTAACTAAACCATTTTCATTTGAAGGAAAAAAACGTCTTAAACTTGCTGAAGCTGGACTGGAAGATATAAAACGAGAATGTGATTCTATCGTTGTTATTCCTAATGATAAACTTTTATCTATCATAGATAGAAAACTAGGCTTTAAAGATAGTTTTAAAATAGTAGATAGTGTTTTAGCACAAGCAGTTAGTGGGACTTCTGGAGTCATCCTTTCTAGTGGAACAAATGACATCAATCTTGACTTTGCTGACTTAAAAACAGTAATGAATCATCGAGGTATGGCTCTTATGGGTGTTGGTGAACATGAGGGAGATAATGCAGCGTATGAAGCGATAAAATCTGCTATAGAGTCTCCTCTGCTTGATAATATGAGCATAAATGGTGCTATGGGTGTACTGGTTCATTTCACAATGCATCCAGATTTTCCTATCATGGATATATATGAAGCCATGAATGTTATCAATGAAAGTGCTGATGATGAAGCAGACATTATCTTTGGAACATCAACAGATGAAGATATTTCTGAAAACTATATCAAAATCACTATCATTGCAACAGGTTTTGAAAAAGAAATAGAAAAAAGCCCAACTGGCAATAATGATGACTTTATAAGTGAAAACCCTACCCCAACTGCAAAAGTTCGTCCAAGACTCGTTGTAGGTGGTGATATGGATGATGGCTACTTAGACTTACCAGCTTATCTTAGACGTCAGCAAGATTAAGGGAGACACCTAAAGAGGTGTACCCTTACATTGGAGATAAGAGCACTCCATTTCTAATATAATACACTCCTACATATAAACTTACTACTACAAGATATAAACTATTAAATAACATAGAAATTTTGTAGTACTTCAACTCATTTTTAAAAATCACTACAAGCCCATTAAATGTTCCCATAAACAGTGCTCCATATAGAAAATACCCTACAAAATAATAATCGGTTTGTAAAAAACAAAATGGACAGTGATGCGATGGCAACTCATATATATAGGTTCCAAAAAACATAATCAATGAAAATACAGAATTTATAACAAAAAGAGTATTGCTTAACGCAAAAAAATAATTATTTTTGAAAAAATAAAATATTACTAAAAAAAGATAATTTACATAAAAAAGAGAAACTAAAAGAGAATTATCAACATGAAATAAAGCAGATATCAGAGAGTCTGAACTACTTGAATATAATGAACCACAACAACTTACCAACTTCTCTATCTCAAAACTAAAAAACATATCTACTTCTAGGTAAATCTCAAATATCAAAAGAATATATATAAAACTAAACAAAGCAAACTTTAGTTTTGTGTAGGGTTGGGTTGGGTTTTGTAAATCTGAATTGTTAAGTACTAACCAAAAGGCAAAAAGGTAAATATTTATCACTTTCAACATTATGAGATAGTTACCTACATCTGTAGCATCAAGGACCCCTGCCCCGCACATTGCTCCCGTTAAAACATTTGAGATTTTATCAAGTGTAAATATAAAAAATAAAAACAAAGGAATTTTAATGACAAATATAAATTTAATAATAGTTGATGCTAAGAAACTACGTTTTTCTAAGGTGTACTGCGATGCTAATGTCGAATTTAGGTCCCATGATTTCCAAATCTGCAGACTTATAACAAATACTATGGAGGTAAATAGAACAAATAAAAAGTCAAGAATTAAAAGTGTTAAAACCTCAGGTGAAAGTATCAAACCAAATGTCCATCTTTTATCTCTATCTCTTCATCTACAAAATCAAGTCCGAAAAACAGGGGGTCATGAGTAGCTACTATGATAGTTTTATTTTCTTGTTTGAGTCCTCGTAGTATCTCGATGAAACGTAAAGAAAGTTTTTCATCAAGATTTGCGGTAGGTTCATCTGCTATGATTATTTTAGGGTTATCTATATATGCTCTAGCAATAGCTACACGTTGTTGCTGTCCACCAGAGAGATTCTTCACCAATATCTCTTTTTTATCTACTATCTCAAACATCTCTAATACTTTTTGTAACTTTTTTTCTAGCTCTAGAGCATCAGGGTTAGATGGTATCAAAGGTAAGATGATATTTTCTTTGACAGATAAACTTGAAATAAGATTGTACTTTTGAAATACTATGCCAATATTTTTCGAGCGAAATGCTGATGCAAAATTATCTGTGAGTTTAGAAATATGGACACTATCAACAACCACCTCTCCACTTGTAGGTTTTCCAAGTGCTGCGATGAGAGACAAAATAGTGCTCTTACCACTCCCACTAGCACCTTTTAGGACAACTACACTCCCTTCTTTGATGCTAAGATTAATCCCTTTAAGGGCTACTACTTTATTGTATTTATTTACTTGATATATCTTGTTTATATCTTTTAATTCTATCATCGCATAACCTCTTCTGCATCCATAGTAGCAACTCTCCATGAAGGGATTATAGTCGCAGATATGTAGATAGGCACACTAAGAAAAAATACTATCACTAAAGTCTGGATATCTAGTATAAATGGTAAGGTAAATGAAGTTTTTAACTCTGAATAACCTGTAAATATATTTTGGAGCAAAGGTGCATTAAATATATATACAAAGGTAAAGGCTAAAATAACACCTATAATATAAGCAAATAAAGAGATTATTATACCCTCATAAAATTTTTCTTTTAAAATATCTTCTATTGTAAAGCCTACCGCTTTTAAAATACCTATCTCTCTAGTTTGTTCAGATGTTAGTCCGCTTGCCTTATCGTAGATGATGATAAAAAATGTAAAAAGAGAGATGATAAAAAGTGCTAAAAATACCCCACCTTTATAGTCAAAAATATTTTGATATGAAATCTTTAAATCATTTTTAGTGATGATGCGAGTATTTGGAAATAGGAGTTGTATCTTTGAGGCTACTGTTTGTACTTCATCAGGGTTAGCTACACTTACAACTATGTCAGTTGCTTTTGTTTCATCTATATCAAATATTTTTCGTAGATTATCTTTTGACATAAGTATCATATCGTTTGATTCTAGTTCAGTATCTGCATCAAATTCACCCTTTATATCTAACTTCAAGAGAGAACCATCACTTAAGATAAAGTTAAAATACTCTTTAAAATAGCTCTTTTTCAGGACATCTCTCACACCACGACCAATAAGAAGACCATTTTCTAATATCTCTTTATAATCATCTTCAAACTCACCAACTCCAACAAGGGAAAAATTAACTCCAGCATTTTTAAAATAGTAGTAACCCCAGACTCTTGGAATAGCTGAGTTAATCCCTGTGATGCTAAGAATGGAGTCTGCTTTTGAGACATCTATATCATAATGTTTTCCACCCTTAGTTTGAGCTACTATGATTTCAGGGAGGGCGTCAACTGTTTGGTTTAATTCGTAACGGATAGATGAAGTTATGAAAAAAACTGCTGTCAGTAAAAAAGTTAAAAGAGAAAGAATGATGGTTATAAATATATTTTTACTTTTTTGACGCACAAGTGACCCTATTGCATATTCTAAAAGATAAAAGTTTATCATTTTTTTCATCAATGCTCTTTTTGAATATGTGAATGTGAGATTACAAAGGTAGAGGGAAAATACTCACGCAAAGAGCTATCATCTTTATAAATAGCAAATACACTACTCAAACTTCTATGTCTTATATAGTTAGCCTCAGTAGACAGAGCCAAATCCGGAAGTCCACTCAAGTGTACAAATGCAATTTTTTTCTCCCTTTGTTCATGCGTCATACTCCTACTATTATCTAAGTATAGAAGTTCTATAAACAAGATGCTTATGATGCTAAGAAAAACTACAATGATTTTTTTTGATCTACCTAGCATCAGTGGATATCTTCTTGAGTAATATCACTAAACTTTACAACTTTTTTAGCCTTATGGTCCATCAAAAATGTTTGAGCTTCATCTAAGCTACTAAAAGGGATAAGTTCTTCACCCATAGGTCCATACACATCACTACCAATAACAAAATAGCTCACCTTTGCATCAATAGCCTTTTGAGAGTAGTAATCTCGTACAACTATTTTCACTCTACTTTGTGCATCATAGGTATTTTGATTAAAGTAATATTTCATCAAATCTTTCACTCCGTCAAAAGATAGGTGTGAATCTTTTAGTTGAATTTGTGCTACCCATCTTGGATATTTATATATCCACATGCCACATATAGGACATTTTTCTTTTTTATCTACTGCTTTCATTGCAACTTCTTGAGTCTTTGTACTGAGTTGTTTATCCCATAAGTAGATGCTAAGTGCTTGAATATACTGAGGCTTTAATTTTGAACATTTTTTTTGAATCTGTGAGGCTAAGGCATCTTTTGAACTAAAACTAGTAATCTTATTACATTTTTTAGTATAAATTTTTTCACCCAAAGGATAGATTTTTTTATCTTTTATGGTTTGAGAATATTCTACTGCATAAAGTGAGGGAATAAATATAAAAAATATTATAAAAAAATTTCTAAGCAAACCTAAGCCTTTTATTGAGGATTAGATTTTATCATCTTAGTGTTAAATTTTCATTAACATCAGTCGTCTTATAAAGAGAACGATTAAAGAAACTGCAAGTATTTTGAAGTCTATCTCCGATGCTAAGTGAAGGTTTGCGAAAGTATCACTTTGTGTTGCTTCTACTCCCATAGTCTGCATCTCAAGTATTCTTGGGGAATAGACTACACTAAACATTAATGCACTAAAAACAACTAAAGCTGCACTAAAGAATAGATATCTATCCCTTTGTCCATATTTATACATAACACCCTCATATCCAAGCACTATAAATGCTAAAACATAGGTCCAGTATGAAAAACGGTGAAATATCTCACCCATAATTATCCCAGCATTATACTTGTCTATTACTAGGGCTACTGTAATATCGTTTGTGTTAAAGACAACTGGTGCAACTAATGCTCCAAGAACCATTACAGCACCATATGTTGAAGCCAAAAGTACAAGATATGTAAAATCTATATATATATTTCTTTTCACGTTTTATAACCTTAGGGTAAAGCCTCTATCAAAATCTGCTAAATCTTTGTAGAAAACTAAATTATCATAATTTTTATTTTTTAAATAATGTGATATTCTACCCTTTTGGTCATAACCCATCTCACAAGAAAAAAACTTAATGTTTCTTCTTAAGACATCATCAAGTAACTCTTGAATTATTTCATCACCAACCTCACCACCATAAAGAGCATTCTGTGGTTCATAGTCCAAATTAGACTCTAAAGAGATACCATTTTCTATGTAGGGTGGATTTGAAACGAGATAGTCTATATCTTCATCTATTGGTTCAAGGAGAGAACCAAGCCTAAGTTCGATTCTATCTTCAAGGTTAAATTTACTGATATTTATCTTTGCGATTTTGAGAGCATCCTCAGATATGTCCACTGCAATGATTTTTATATTTTTTAGTTTTAAAGCTAAGATGATTGAGATGATGCCACTGCCTACACCAACTTCTACAAAAGTCATCTTAGCATCATGATTTGATATGTTTTTTAAAACTTCATCTATGAGTATCTCTGTCTCAGGTCGAGGAATCAACGCACCTTTTGCAATGTAAAA
>JALSLR010000069.1 GCA_026988245.1 Sulfurimonas sp. | reverse complement strand
GTTGTCTAATTTGGTATGGAATTATTGGGGTTAAATATATTATCCCATGTTAAATCAAAATGGTCGTACAAGTTATGCAATAACCAGCAATGCTTTTGAGAGTTTAAAGTTTTGTTTTTTTGCCAAACAGATGTAGTGTTGTGACAGTTTTTATCATTTACACCCCACCATTCTTCTTTCATCATGATAGGCTTAATATTATCCGTCCAGTCTGCTAAAATATGCTCGTCATCTTCATATATAAGATAACGAACTTCAAGTTCATAGTCTAAAATATTATTTTTGTTTTTTAAAATCTTTTCTAGAGCAGTTTGATTTTCTTGGAGTGCTATATCGTAGATTCTTTTTTCAATTATTTGTAACTTATTGTTTAGATTATTTAGTTTTTGTATCTCTTGTAGGTTAAGTTGTCTCATATTTCTACCTCGTATTTTCTGTATGTAGTGCAATTTATTATTAGTTGCTTTTTATTGTAAATGACAAAGCCAGTAACTAAGATGCTTACTTTTACATAATGTTTATCGACTGAATTGTCTGTTGATATACCAAAGAGGATATCTGCCTCAGAATTTTGATCCACTATCTTCATAGCTTCTAATAGAGTCATTATATTTGTACTTGGGTGGATTGTGAAATGTACGAGTATCCCTTTAAATCTTTGTATAAAAGTGATATTAGAAAATAAACTTTTTATAGAAGATTTCATCGCTTCAACTGCTGAATTATATCCGCTATGTTCTCCTATGCCATATAAAGCTGTTTTACCATGCTTTATAACTTTCTTAAAATCCTCAAAGTCTATAGTTATATCATCACTCCCTTGAGGTATCACAATTTTAAGCATATGTTTTATTGATTGTTTCTCAACAGGTGTAAACTGTGTTTTATCTATGTATTTAAGCATTCTCTCAATGTCTAAAGTTTTACCAACTTCTATTAATGTCATCTTATTGTTCCTTTTAAAGATAAATTGTGCCATTTCTCAAGAAGTATATTTTGGTTTGGAGTAAGTTTTGCATTGTATTTTTGAGCTACTTCGATAATATTATCATTTGAGACTTCAGCAATAAATAGTAATTTATCATTTTTAAAAAAACCATAAATTGTACTTTTACGAGAAGTTATTTTCTGGGAATAATTTGTTATACAGTTATGTAAAATAGTTGACCATCTATGGAGTTCCAATCCAGTTTTTGGTAGTTTTATCTGATAATTATCTAGTTGTATGCACCTATTTTTATCAGTTGCTGAGTAATGAAAGACTTTGTTGTGTATATGTTTATGGCTAGGAACCTGAAAACAACGAAGGAACTCACCGTGAAGAGTTTCAGGCGTACAAGATACTTTTGTAAAATTAGATTTTATACTTTCTTTCGCAAGCATATATAAACCCATAGTATGATAAAAAAATTCTGTATTGATTCGAATGCGATAGTGTGAAAATAGCTTAAGTATCTGCTTGTCAGTATATTGTGTAGTTAAAAACATCATAAGGATATTTAACTTATATTCATCAGTATGTTGATAGATTGATTTAGTAAATTTTAGAGATAATAATTTTTCGAGTATATTAATATCTTTAATATGCTTGCAAAATATTTTTATAAACTTGAAAGTAAACTTTTTGTAATGTAATATCTGATAAACATAGTTTTTATAGACAGCTTTTTTTATTGACTTTGCTTTTGGTAAGTTAGATATTTCTTGTAGTGCAGTGTTAATATATAGCTCTTGTTTTTTTAAGCTATTAATATTATCCCAATAATAAAAATCAAAATTTTTCAGATGTTTATTTTTTAAAAAGAATGAAGCCATATTTAGAGTTAATTTTTCATCATTTGGTTTAGGTAAATGGAAAAAGTCACTTGCTTCAATATATTTGGTAAGATTTTCTTTTATATTTAGAAGTAATTTTTGATCTAATCTTATTAAATAATTTTCTTCTATATCCCCGTTTAATTTTAAGCTTAAACTATAAAGTTGCTTATGACTAAATATCACTTTTTTATTGAAGAAATCTATTCGTGTAGGTATAGACGTAGTGCATAAAACGGTGATGTCTGTTTCATTTGTTTGAATTTTAGACTCATACACTATGGTCATTTTTTTGTTTTTATTTAAAAAATCGTCTATGCTATTTATGGCGTGATTAGCATCGTAATATAATTTATTATTGCAAGTTTTACATCTATAATCAAGTTTTTGTTGTGAATATTTTAGAATAAAAAATGTATCACCACAACTGCATATATAGGTTTCAATAAGATAGTTAGTCGTGATAGTATTTGAAAATAGATGTCTTTGATTGTTGAAATCTGCTGTAAGTTTCCATGCTATGCCCATAAGGTATCCTCGTAAATAATATAAAAGTTTATCATTTGAAAGGACATCTTTATGTCCGTATTTGCTATACTTGTAAAAATACTATTTAAGAAAAAAGATGATAAACGAGCAAATTTTAAACTATATACTCATTTTTATGGCACTAGAGTTGTATGAGGTGCTTTGGCAAAAGGCTAACACTTTACTTGGGATGTTGGCTCGAATGTATCAGCATTATCATAAAAGTGTGTTTGTGTTTTTGCTGATGCATCCAACATTTTACTTTTTACTTTTTTTCATGATGCTAAGTGATTATAATCTCTATGCAGTGATTCTACTAGGTATCAAAACTATAGACATAGCTATGAAACTTATACTCATAAAACAGGTTTTTATAGACAAAGAGATGTCGAGTGAGATGTCGTTGATGCTACTAACACCCTTGCATAAGTTTTTACCGTACATGGGTTTAGTAGCGTATCCGCCATTAATCTATATGGCACTTACATAAAGGTAGGGTTTCCTTGGATCATCCCCCTTTATCATTTAGCATCAAATTAACTCGTACCATTTTGATAAATTTTTTATTTTGATCGACTTTGGGGTTGTAAGTTTTCATAATATATCCTTTACTGTAAAGCTTTTTAAAACTTTTCTAAAGCGTCTATCATTTCTTGCTCATCCAATAGTATATTAGCAATAAGTGTTCACAAATTGGTTACAACAAACTTATGAAATAGCATACTTTAGATAGAGATGAACTGGTGAAAGCTTATGCAGCCAAAGGGAAGAAGACTGCATAACGTATGTATTTTAAGGGAAGTTTACGAAAAAGATTTATACTTCATGGGGACATTAAGTCCTATATCTCTCTTTCTTGTCTGTATTATAAGAGTAAAAAGTGTAGATATAGTGTGGATGAAAAGAAATCTTTAGTCCTATGATGCTAAAATAAAAAAATTAGATTTGAGGAGAGGATAATGGCTAGAGTATTGGTTCCATTGGCAAAAGGATTTGAGGAGATTGAAGCTGTTAGCATCATGGATGTTTTAAGACGTGCAGAGATAGAAGTTGTGGTTGCATCTTTAGATGCTGAGATGCTAGTTGAGGGTGCAAATGGCATTGTTATTCAAGCTAACTCTAAAATAGATGAAGTAACGAGTGCTGAGTTAGATATGATAGTCCTTCCTGGTGGTTGGGGTGGTACTTATATCTTAGCAGATGATGCAAATGTGCAAAGACTTCTTAAAGAGATGGACAATGCAGGACAAAATATAGCTGCTATCTGCGCAGCACCTTTTGCTCTCAACAAAGCGGGTGTACTTAAAGAAAGGTACACTTGCTACCCATCAGTAGAAGAGGAAATCCAAAAAGATGGCTATGTGGGTGATAAAACTATGGTAGTAGAAGATGCAAATGTGATGACATCAAGGGGACCAGCGACAGCAATTTGCTTTGCTCTTGAGATTGTAAAAAAACTCAAAGGGGAGCAGATGTATAGCTCCCTTAAGAGTGGTTTACTTGCTAGTTATTGTTAATGATTAATAGTTCTTTTTAGAACTTTGCTGACTTGGGCAGAGGCACCATCCCTTCCGTCTGGACTTGTTGGAAACATTGAAAATTCTAGTAGTACGCTTAACATATTTTTTTCCTTGTATAATTTATTTTATGGATTGTATCAAATGATTATGATTTTTTTAATAAACATTTGGAACTAGTCTGCTTTGTTCATCAAGTGAAAGAAAACGCCACTCAGCACTTTTTATATCGAGTTTAAAACTGCCTATACTGATGCGTTTTAGGTCTAAAACTTTTAGAGGTGTTCCAAATTTTGGGTCTTTCATAGCTCCGAAAAGTCGTCGAATGTGTCTGTTCTTACCCTCATCTATGATAATTCTTAGTTTGGTTTTAGCACCGCCTATGCCTAGTTTCTCTACGCTTTTAGCTTTTAGCAAACCTTGTGGACTTTTTACTCCTATGAGAGCCATTTTTATATGCTCCTCTGTTACATGACCCCTCACCCAAATTTCGTATACTTTCATACAATTTCCTGGTTTTGTTAAAGCATTTCCCACTTTACCATTTGTTGTGAAGAGTAAAAGCCCTTTGGATTCTAAGTCAAGCCGTCCTATGGGCATCCATCCATCATCAAACGCCCACTCTGGTAAAAGGTCATATACTGTTTTTCGCCCAAGCTCATCTGAGCGTGTGACTATGTAACCCTTAGGCTTGTTGAGTGCAAACAGTATTTTTGAATTATTTATTTTCTTATCCATCAAGTTTACTTTTTATATCTTTCATCATATGTTTTTTTGTCTTGCTTGTGGCGATAGCCTCAAAAGGGTTCTCTGGCCAATAGTGTCTTTTGTACTTCCCTCGTACCTCTTTTCTAACTTCAGTGTAAGAGTTCTCCCAAAAACTTTTTAAGTCGTAGGTTATCTGCATCGGTGTCATGGCTGGTGTTAAAAGGTGGACTTGTAGTGCAAGAGTGTTAGCAAGTACTTTTGGTGTTTCATGAAGTCCAAAAACTTCTTGTATCTTTACTCGCATGGATGGTTTTTCGTAGTCTTCGTAATCTATATGTATATTTGAGCCACTAGGCACTCTTACATTAAGGGGTGCCAAAGTATCTAAAAGTTGTTGCTTCTCCCATGGGATAAGAGCGAGTAACATAGTATATACATCTAAGGCTTCAAGTGCTTTTATGCTTGTTACATCTACTAGGTAAGGCTCAAGCCAAGTATCAAGTGAGTTAAGAAGAGCTTCATCACTAAAGTCTATAAACTCTTGATGGTGATGTAGAAAATTTACTCTATTTTTAAATCTTGTAGCTTTTTTACTCCAAGTTAAAATCTCTAAACCCTCTTTTTTTACTAAGTCTACAAGGAGTTTTTTGAAGTCTAGTTTTTGTGTTGAGGGGATGGGTTTAGAGCTAAGTTGGAGTTTTAAGAAGTACAGATTTTCTCTTATATCAAATTTTTTTAACTCTTTGTTGTAGTTTATAGACTCTTTTATGATTAGATATTCTGAAAAATGTTTCTCTATCTCAGCCATCGTGATGCTAAGGGCTGAATTGATAAGAGAGTCCCTCTCATGTGCATGAAGATTTGCTACAACCAAATACTCTTGGTTAAATAAAGAATCTTCTACATGAAGTGTTGCACCCTTAGCATTTGAGAGTATATACTTGTTATCATTCTTCGTTCTTTGCTTTGCGAGTCTATCAGGATAGGCAAAGAGGAGGAGTATACTTAATATATCAGAGTTTAATCGTGTATTTTTCTTTACAAGCTTTTTGATATTTTTTAACTTATTGTAAAAAAAATCAGCTCCAATTATAACCTCTTTGGCTCGAAACCTATTTATGTAGGCATTGTCAAAATCTTTCTCAGCGAGATGGATGAACCTTGATGCAATGTCGCTATCTTTGGCAGTATTTTTAAAAATATCTTGCGTACCTAAGAGTGATGCTAAGAGACAAGCCTCATAAGCAAAGTCTAAACTACTAGCTTTTAATATCATATAAGCAAACCTTGGGTGAACTCCTAAACTAAGAGCATCCCTACCAAAGCGAGTGATTTTAAATGCCTCATCAAGCATAGAGAGTTCTTGTAAAACCTCCTTAGCATCATCTATAACTTTAGTATCTGGGACATCCAAAAACTTTAACTCATCAAAATCATCTACACCCCATAAGGCTAAGTCAAGTATGAGTGAGGTTAAATCTGCTCTGAGTATCTCTGGCTTTGTAGATTGTTGGAGTATTTTACCCTCATGCCAAAGTCTGTAACAAACTCCACTTGAGAGTCTCCCAGCCCGACCAGCTCTTTGAACTGCAGAATCTTTTGAGATGAAAGTTAAGTCAAGGTGGTCTATGGCATTTGAGTAGTTGTAGCGTGATTGTTTTTCTAAGCCAGAGTCGATGACTACTTTTACACC
Source organism: Sulfurimonas sp. (assembly GCA_026988245.1). Lineage (GTDB taxonomy): Bacteria > Campylobacterota > Campylobacteria > Campylobacterales > Sulfurimonadaceae > Sulfurimonas. The sequence goes on along the minus strand of JALSLR010000069.1, from coordinate 5,188 downwards.
CTCAATAGTTAAAGATGTTTGGGCAATGTTTGTACTTAAGATAATTTTGCGTTTAGGAGATTTACTTATGGCTCTGTCTTGTTCTTTTTTTGCCAAAGATGAATACAGCGGTAAAACTAATACCTCTTTACTCAAAGAAGAGTTACTCAGTGAGCTTTGTAAGTTTTTTATCTCTTTAACTCCTGCTAAAAATACAAGTACATCTCCATCATTTTCTTTAATAGCTTTGAGTGTAACACTGAGTAAGAGGCTGTTTAAAGTCCTTGTGTCGGGTTGCTTTGTTTTGATGTCAAGATATATATTTTGCACATCATACATCTTGCCTTGTGAGGTAATGATGGGGAGATTGCCAAGTAAGCTAGAAATTTCTCCTGAGTTGAGTGTAGCGGACATGATGAGTAACTTCAAGTCATCCCGAAGAAGTTCTTGTACTTGAAGTGACAAAGCAAGAGATAAATCAGTATGAATACTTCGCTCATGAAACTCATCAAAAATTATCATTGCAACATCGTCTAAGGTTTGGTTACTTTGGAGTTTACGAACAAGTATCGCTTCTGTAACGACTAAAATTTTTGTATGTTTAGTAAAACAAGAATCCATCTTCACTTGATACCCAACACTTTGCCCCACCTCTTGCCCAAGTAGTTTTGCCATCTGCATAGCAACCATGCGAGCAGCTACACGCCTAGGCTCAAGCATGATAATCATCTTCTCTTTAAGCCAAGCCTCTTCAAGCAAAGAGATAGGTACAAGGGTACTTTTCCCTGCCCCCGGTGGTGCTTGTAAGATGAGAGTAGAGTGAGTGCCTAGGGTAGTTTTAACATCTTCTAAGACTTCATTGATAGGCAGGGTGTTCATAGAGACCTCAAATACTCCACAACCTCTTCTTCATTGCCACGAAAAACAATCTCTATGGCTGTTTTTTGAATTTGGTAATCATACATAGGGTCATAATAGTGTGTTAAAAGTTTAGCGATGAAGAGTTTATATTGCGAACTTGCATAAGAAGTTCCATGTTTCTTGTAGGCATCTTCAAAAAGCATGTAAAGCTCTTTATGAAGTTCTGAGCCTATGCGTTTTTTAATCTTATCTAAACTTTTAACAACATACTTATTCCATTTTTTAAGGCCATTTTCATTATAAATATCTGTATATTTTTTGAGTTCTAGGGTTATATACTCATGGTAAGTAATAGCAACTCTTTGCTCAAGAGGTGTCTCTAGTATCACAAGTTTTCCATCCATAAGGTTTTCATACAAAGGCTTTGGAATAAACTCCTTTCCGATGTTTTGACTCTCATGTTCGAGAATGAGATTTTTATGTTTACTCTCTTGAAATTGGATGAGCTTATATGAAAGATTGTTTTCAAAGTCTATCTGAGCAGGCTGTTTGTTTGCAAAATTTCCAAAGGAAGACCCACGATGATTTGCAAGTGCTTCTAGGTCTATGAAATTATCAAACTTACTGAGTAAAATAGTCTTGCCTGAACCAGTGTGTCCACCTAGTATGATAGTAGGTGTTTTTGCTGAAATATCAAGGGATTCTTCCATTAGAAAGCTTCTAAATGCTTTATAGCCACCTTTTAGTCGAGTTATATTTATGCCTGATTCATTGAGCCATTCTTGAGATATTTTAGAGCGTTGTCCTCCTCTAAAACAGAAAAGTTTTGCTTGTGGATTTTCTTTAATGAAGCTACGCCACTGTACAACTCTGTCCTCTTTTCCCTCATTTTTGATGAGTTCTTCTGCGAGTTTAACTGCAGATTCATTTCCTGATCTTTTATACTCAGTACCAACGAGATGTCGTTGCTCATCATCCATTATAGGGATGTTTGTGGTGTTATAAAAAGAACCTTTTGCAAATTCTATAGGGGCACGGACATCCAAAAGGGGTGTATTATTTATAACTATTTTTCTAAAATCATCATCAAGAGGGAGTACCACCTTAGATGACCTCTACAAATTTATCTGTTTTAGCAAGAGTTCTTCCTATGGAATCTAGCTCAAGTCCTGCTTCTTTTGTAATTTGTAAGAACTCGTCTAAATCGTCTTTTTTTACTGCACATAAAAGTCCACCAGATGTTTGAGGGTCACATAAAAGAGATTTTTGCTCTTGTGTTAGCTTGCCTATTTTATGCCCATAACTATCGTAGTTTCTTTGTGTCCCACCAGGTACACAACCCATCTCAAGGTACTCTTTGACATTTTTAAGTGTTGGCACTTTGTCAAACTCAATGACAGCACTTATGTCACTTCCTTCGCATATCTCTGTAAGATGCCCAAGCAGACCAAAGCCAGTTACATCTGTAATAGCTGTCACTGACGGGAGTTGTGATATTTGTGCACCTATTTTGTTGAGTTGGCACATTGCTTCTATAGCTACATTGAGGTCATCTGCTTTAATCTTATCTTGTTTTTGTGCCGTTGTGAGTATGCCGATGCCTAAGGGTTTTGTTAAAAAGAGCTCACAGTCTTGAGTCGCTGTGTTGTTTTTTTTGAGATGTTCATTGTTGACAATGCCAGTAACAGCAAGACCAAAAATAGGCTCAGGAGAATCAATACTATGTCCACCTGCAAGAGGTATGCCAGCATCTTCGCAAACAGCCCGTCCACCGTCAATGACAGCACGAGCTACATCAGGCCCAATTTTATCGATAGGCCAACCAAAGATGGAGATAGCCATAAGAGGCTTCCCACCCATAGCATAGATATCGCTGATGGCATTTGTTGCAGCTATTTTTCCAAAGGTAAAAGGGTCATCAACTATAGGCATAAAAAAGTCAGTTGTGCTCAGAACTGATGTCCCATTGCCCAAATCAAATGCTGCCGCATCATCTTTTGAACTGTTCCCCACTAGGAGTTCAGGATAGACTATAGTCTCTCTTGATGTTTGTAAAATGGTATCAAGTAGTTTTGGAGATATTTTACAACCACATCCTGCTCCATGGCTATATTGTGTTAATTTGATATTACTCATATTCTTTTGTCCTTATATAAAGGTATTGTATGGCAATATTACTAATAGAGGATTGAATATGAAAGAAAATTTATTTGATATGCCAAATTTCAAAACAATGAGATTGAAAAACATTGTTTTAGACTATAATGGCACGATTGCTAAAGATGGAGTGTTACGAGATGAGGTCAAAAAATTGTTGCCAGAGTTGGCAAAAAAATACAAACTTCATGTCATAACAGCAGATACCTTTGGCTCAGTAGAAAAAGAATTAGAAGCTTTTGTAGTTGAAGTTAAAGTCCTAGAAACAAGTAATCATACCCAAGAAAAAGCTGAGTATATTGAGAGTTTAGATGCGACTACAACGGCGGCTCTTGGCAATGGTAATAATGATGCAATGATGCTACGCGAAGCAGAAGTAGGCATAGCTATCATAGGTGCAGAAGGGTGCTCAACACTGAGTTTGCGTGAAAGCGATATAGTCTGCAATGCCATAGACGATGCTTTAGAACTTTTTTTACATCCAAAAAGGTTGATTGCTACCCTAAGAAGATAATGCTACAATTCGCTCTATAAGGACTACGATGAAAGAAAAGCAAAAAATAACTAAATTTCCAAGTGGCAACAAAAAAACTGAAACATATAAAGAGGATAACACCTTTGTAACAAAGCATTTTTATGATGCTAAGGATGCATATGTTAAGGAACTCACATATTTAAAAGATAGTGCCAAAGAAGTTAAACATTACACAGCTAAGGGAGTTCTCTCAAAAGTAGAGCATTTCATAGATGGCAAAAGAGAAGGGCAAGAGATAAAATACTTCATCTCAAAAGCTGATGGAAGCATGAAAAGTACTAAGACATATGCTAAGGGGAAACTAGACGGTGAAAAACTAACTTACAACGAAAATGGCGAAGTGATAAAACGTGAAATATTTAAAGATGGAAAACTGATAAAACAATAAGAGGCTTATGTATACATTCCACCTCATGGGAGCTGGAATGAGTAAAAAGTAATGAAAAATTTACTTGAAAGTCATAATAGCATAGCCATTATTTTGATATTTTATTGTATCTAAAAAACTATTTGGTGAAATATTTATAAATGGTAAAACTTCTGATTTTTCAATAGCATTTGAAGCTAATGACATAGCACATACTGTAATTGATACATTATCTCTTTTTGAAAGTCCTCTGAGGTATTCTTGAGCTTTTTGAATATCGTTCACATCTTCATCAGGAACAATCATATCATAATCTTTAGATACCATTGCTACACATGAGCCATGTAATGTGAGTGCTACTTTTGCACTGTTACCCTTGTCTTCTATCATATCTATAGTTTTTCCGACTAACCACATACGAGTTTTAATGTAATGAGCATCAGCGGAACTACAATCAAAAACCACCTTGTATTCTCTTGCTTGGGCAAGAGCTACCAAAAGAATGAAATAAAGGAAGAAAATTTTTTTCACTGTTTTATTCCAAACCAAATACATTTGAAAGAGTGTTAATGTAATTAAAATACCCAGTAATGGCAACTGCCTCGATTACTTGAACATCACTCCAACCTAACTCTTTAAGAGTATCTATCTCTTTTTTAAGCATTTTATAATTATCTTTTTGTGATGCTCTGATACAAAAATTAAGGAGTGCTTTTTCAGCTTTACTAGAGTTCATACCATCAACACCATTGAGCACCTCTTCTATCCTCTCTTCACTCATTCCTAGCATTTTTGCAATGGTTTTATGAACATTCACACACATCTTGCATCCATTTTCTAAAGAGATAAGAAGAGCAATAGACTCTTTTATATCATAAGAGAGTGTTGTTTCATCAAGAAGGTATTTTTGTACCATTGTATCTGTTGCAAAGTAAACTTTCTCATCAATTGCTAAAAGTTTAAATATATCTCCAAGCTTTCCCGTTTTTTCTAAAATTGGTTTCGCTTTTTCTTGAATTGCAGGAGTCATATCCTCAAATTCTGGTAATTTTATATGTGCCATTTTCTTTCCTTTTAATTAATTTTCTTGAAATCCTCAGGATCTCTATACTCTACAATGGTATCTAAATCTTTGAAATTTTCAAAGCTAAAAATCGGCTAGGGTAACATATTTTCTTGCTATGATTTGTTAGACTTTTAGTAAACTTCTTTTCGGTGAGCAATTCTAATCAGAGTAATTACTAAAATATCATTCTCTTTGAGATATACTATCCTATAGTTTCCAGCTC
>JALSLR010000068.1 GCA_026988245.1 Sulfurimonas sp. | reverse complement strand
AATTCTCTCGTTTTGGAAAAAGTTACACCTGATAGGTGAAAGTTTTAAGTGTGACTTTTTCGCTTTAAAGTACCTAATTATAGAGCAATCAAGCTTGTTGTCTAATTTGGTATGGAATCATTGGGGTGGAAAGTGAAATAATAAACTAAAGTGAAAATCACTTTAGTTTTGCTATAATATAGGTAATTAAAATTTTTGGAGTTTATTATGCAAACTTTAGCAGTTCAAGTTCAAGATAATTATATTCAAGATTTTATGGCTTATGTTAATAATCATAGTGAAAACATCACTATTTCAAAAGATGTGAATTTAGAGCTTGACCCTTATTTTTATGAGAGACAACAGCAGTTACATCAAGATTTAGAAGATGTAGAGAGTGGAAAAGCTGAAATGATTTCACATGATGACTTATGGAATAATATTAATATTCATCTAAAATCTATGAAAACATAAATGCAAATAATCTACAAAAAAACTTTTGAAAAGCAGTTGTTACATATTGTAGACTATATAGCCAAAGATAGGATTAATGCAAGTGTAAATTTTGCACATGAACTTCAAAAACTAATATTTTTAATACCCGATAATCCTTTAAAATATAAATCATCAATTTACTTTAGAAATGAAAATGTAAGAGATATGACTTATAAAGGTTATACGATAATATACAAAGTAAGCTTTCAAAAAAACACAATTGAAATACTACGAATATTTAATCAAAACAAACCTTCAAAGCAGTAAAGATACAACAAAAGTGATATATGCATTCCCAAGCAGGAGCTTGGGAATGAGTAATATTATATCGAAGTTTATTTTATCCTTGTACTTATACCAGCAATGGTGTGGTAGACTTCATCACACTCAGAGGCTAAGAGTTGCGATACTTTTCCGCTGATGTCTACAAACTTACGGGCTAGTTTGTTTTCAGGGATGATGCCACCGCCTACATCGTTAAGCACAAAGACTATGTTTTTGTCTAGCATCATTATTTTGTTGAGTTCTTCTATCATCTCCTCAAAACTTAACTCATGGTAGAGCATATTGTTTATCCACATTGAGATACATTCTACTAAGATGGGTTTGTTAGATGTTTTTATAATCTCGTGAATCTTGAGGGGTTCCTCTATGGTTTCAAAGCTATTTTGACGATTTTTCTTATGTTCCTCTATGCGTTCTTGCATCCCTATATCTCTAAACTCGGTAGTAGCGAGATAGACAGGTTTGTCTTTGTAGTTTTTTAGGATGTAGTTTTGGGCATTAAGCGATTTGCCACTTTTGATACCACCTATGAAGAGGGTTTTTTTAGTCATTTAAAGCCTTATGTATAAAATCTATATCGACATGAGTTTGTATATGTTGTGCAAACTCTTTGATGCTTTTTGCCTTAAACTCTTTAAAATTATAGCCGGTATATTTTTTATTTATAGATGAAAAAAGTCTATAGCGAAGTTCATCATTATCAAAAAGACCATGGATAAAAGTGCCATAAAAGTTTTTTTTCTTTTGAGAGCGTTTTTGTGTGATGGCGTTGTGTATTTCGTAGCCCTCGCACATAACTCCAAAGGTATTATAACTCCCTTTTTGCACTATTTTTTCACTTTCAAAGCTTACATCACCTTTAAAAATTCCAAGTGCTTTTGTCTTAGCATTATCACTCTCGACACCCTTAGTATCATAGATGTTTTTAAACATCATCTCATAACCACCGCAGATGCCCAAGATAGTTTTTTTAGTATTTTTTATCTTTTTAGCAAAACCTTTTTCTTTTAGCCAAGTTAAGTCTTGTACTACTCTTTTGCTTCCTGGGATTATGAGTATATCACAGGAGGTAAATTCATTTGCACTTTGGATGAAACTAAGCTCTATCTGTGCATCATTTATGAGCGGTTCAAAGTCTGTAAAGTTACTTATGTGAGGTAGTTTTATAACACCAACCTTTATGATGCTAAGAGATAACTCTTGAGTGTAGCCCATAAGCGACTGGCTATCTTCAAAGCCAAGGTTAAAAGGTTTGTATGGTACTACGCCTAAAACTTTTAAGCCAAACTCTTTTTCTATGATGTTTATCCCCTCATCAAAGAGTGTTATATCTCCGCGAAATTTATTGACAATAACGCCTATAACATTTTCTTTGAGTTTTGGCGGAAGCAGATTGTATACCCCATAGATGGAAGCAAAAACTCCACCCCTCTCTATGTCTGCAACTAAGATGATTTTAGTGTTAAATCTAGTAGCTATGAAGATGTTTGAGAGGTCTTTGTCCATGAGGTTGAGTTCAACTGGACTTCCAGCTCCCTCGGCTACTATGCACTCATACTCTTTTTTCAAACTACGAAAAGCATTTGTAACATGAGGTTTAAGCGAGTCTAGTTCTTTGTAGTATTGTCTTACATCTTTGTTCGCGACACTTTTGCCATTGATTATCATATGTGCAGAATTTTTACCACCTGATTTTAAAAGTATGGGGTTCATATTTGGCGAGGTTTTTAAGCCTATAGACTCTGCTGCAAAAAACTGTGGGATGGCTATCTCACCACCCTCATCAGTTACTTGGGAGTTGTTTGAGACATTTTGTGCCTTAAAAGGGGCAACTTTGATAGCTCTGTGATGGAGTATGTAGGTAATGGCAAATGAGAGTGTAGATTTTCCTGCGTCACTGCTTGTTCCAAATATGCTGAGAGATTTCATACTTATAAGCTAAGGAGAGCTTTTAATCCTGTTTGAATCTTGAGTAACTCCTCATTATTTACAAAACCTAAAGAGTTTAAAATTCTTTTTTTAGAGATGCCTCGAATCTGTTCTATCATAACTTCGCACTCTTTTTCAAGATTATCTCGTGGCTTTAAACCTATACGAAAAAGACCACTTCCAAGGATGTTTGTTGTGCATGGTATGATGGTTACAAGGTCGAGTATATCATTTATTTCACTGTCTGAAACAATGACACAAGGTCTTATTTTACCAGCTTCATCATTTTTTTGAGGATTAAGATTGACTAAAATGATTTCACCATTTTTATACATTTGAAAGTCCATCGTCTAAAGATGCTTCAAGTTGTTCGTATTCTTTAGTTGAGTGCTTTTTAATCCGTTTTGCTTCGGCAATAAGTTTGCTCTTAGCATCATCTACGACAATTAGTTCTATAGAGTTCTCTTTTTTGAGAAGTTCTATAGAATCACCAATATGTAAAGATAAAAATTTTAATATATCACTTGGTATTCTTATTGCAGCCGAGTTACCCCACTTAGAAATTTTTGCTGTCATAGTTCATCCTTAAATGTATATACATAAGTATATCATATATATTAGGATGTATAGATAATCTTCTCTAAAATATCTCCACCGTTTATCTCCACATATCTCATAGGGTACATATCTAGGTCTAGTGGACGGACAAAGCCTCTTGTTGTTATCACTTTGACCTTATTCATCTCTAAAACAGAGTCTATATGTTTATGTCCAGAGAGTGTAAGAAGTAGGTTTGGGTACTTAAAAAGTCTTTTTTGTGTCTCTTTGGTATTGCCAAGCACATATTTTTTAAGGTCTTTAGCTTCAGTACCCTTCCAGTAGTTCGTGTATGGATGGTGGTTGAGTATGATGGTTGGTCTCTCTTTTTTTAACGCCATCTCTGCGAATTCTAAAGTTTCTTGTGAGTACTCACCGTTATTTTTATGCTCTATACAACTATCAAGTCCTAAGATGAGGTAGCCCTTTTTTTGTACTAGCCAGTCTTTATTGTTTTTAAGTAGATTTTTGTCTTGCAAAAATATATTGTCAAAATCTTTGTTTAAGACACTTTTTAAACTTGAAGTAGGGGATGATTCTTTGTTCCCTCGAACTATGTAGTAAGGGCAGTGAAGCTTATCTACGATGTACTTAAAAAGTACAGCATCTTTGTTATCTTCAACATTGTTGTTGTAGTTATCGCCACCAAAAAGTACGAAGTCTAGGTCTTTATAGTTTTCATTTACATGTGCAACCATAAGCTCTACAGCTTCCACGCTTGCGACATCAGCAAAGTCCATATGGGAGTCTGTCACATGGATGAACTTTAAACTCTCGTTTGCCTTAGCATCAAGAGATGCAGGGATGATGCTAGATGCTCCAAGCGCTAAAGATGTTTTAAAAAAGTTTCTTCTAGATAGAGTGGACATGTTTTTCCTTAGAATTTTAGTTATTGTAGAATGAGTATAACATGAATGTTTTAACAATTAGTTATTGGATTCTGAATCAAGTTCAGAATGACGAGGACACTGTCATTCCAGGCTTAAAGAGGACACTGTCATTCCAGGCTTAAAGAGGACACCGTCATTCCAGGCTTAATGATAAGGCCGTCATTCCAGGCTTGACCTGGAATCTACTTTTTGATTAATCAAAGATTTAAATTACACTCTGTCATAACATTTTTCCAATCAAGGTCAAAGTTCTTTCTCACATAAGCTTTATGGTGAGGGACTGTGCAACTTGAACAGTCTTGATGCACTACGCCATCGCCTGCAAATTTTGCTCCATTGTTTATCTCGCATTCGCTGAGGATTTTTTTATCGTTATATGTTTTAATCCCCGCATCATTAAAACGGAAGTTTGGACAGGCGCAGAGGTAGCAGTTGAGCTCCTTTATATCGTGACATTTTTTGTTGTCTTTATAAAGAGGGCAAAAGTCATTTTCCTCTTTTACCATGTTATCAAAGTCAAAGTAGTCGATAATTTCATCTTTTGAGAGATTATTTTTAATTAGTTTATCTAGTATAACTTTATGTTTATCTGCAAAGTCATTAAACCAAGATTCGTAAGACATTTTGTACATCCTCTTTTGTTATGTTTTTTCTTCCTACACCAAAGTAGGGTTTAGTTTTGAGTACCCCAAAGTACTTCGTATCGCCACCAAGTCTCACCCCAAGAATGAGTGCAGCAGCAGTTATGGGGTGACCAGCATTTGGACTTTCATGCTTGCTTCCGTCTTTATAAAAACCAAGTAAACCATACTTTTTTCGTGCCACTTTAGAGCTTAGCATCATAAGCATCGCTGTGAGTCTTGAGGGGATAAAGTTGGCTATGTCATCGAGTTTTGCAGCTACTTTGCCGTAGTTTTCATACTTGTTTGTTTTGTACCCAACCATAGAGTCCATAGTGTTTATCATTTTGTAAACAACTATGCCAGGTATCCCAAATAAAAGAAGGTAAAAAAGAGGTGCTACAACTCCGTCACTCAGGTTTTCAGCATAGCTTTCTATGGACGCTTTGTAGATGTCAGACTCACTCATATGCTCACAGTCTCTACTAACAAGTTTTGAGATGTTTTCTCTTTTCCTCTGTATATCCTTAGCTTCTATGACCTCTTTTACGCTTTGTATCAGCATAGTGTGTGCTACAAATACAGAAGCGATAAGGGAGGAAAGAAGTATGTTTAAAAAGCCAAAAAGTGAGTTGAGAAAAAATTCTAAGACAAGTGATGCTAAGAGTGTGATGCTAAGCATACTCACAACGAGCAATGCCCCTCTTTGTATAGAATTTTCATAAAATTTATCTTCAAAAGATTGTATCATCTCCCCAAAAGTGATGATGGGGTGTTTTATGAAGCTAAACTCACCAAATTTTTTATCTATGAAGTAGGCTAATATCGTTATAAGTATACTGCTCATCTAAACTCCTTGAGGGCTTTTTTTAAAACCAGATGACTTTTTTTGTCTTTGATGGCAAATCGTAAGTATCGCTTGTCTAAAAAGTCAAAACTACTTGCATCACGCACTAAGATTTTATATTCTAAAAGATGTTTAAAAAGCTTCTTAGCATCATCTGTTTTGACTAGAAAAAAATTTGTATCTGTTTTGTATATTTTACTAAAAAGTTTTGAGTTTTTGAGTATGTTTTTTAACTCGTTTTTTTGTTTAAGATGTAATTGTTTTGACTTTTTCTCAAAGGACTCATCTTGAAGTCGTTGCGATAAAAAACAAACATCAAAAGAGGAGAGATTCCATCTAGGGATTTTGAGATTTTTTATGTTGTGTTTGTTGGAAAAAACAGCCCCTATTCGCACCCCTGCACAAGAGTGAAACTTTGTAAAAGAGTGGACGATGTAGAGTTTGTTATAGTTGTATATCTCAGCTCTATATGATGCTAAGCCCTCAAACTCTAAAAAAGATTCATCGAGTATGATGGTGCAGTTTCGTTTTCTCCAGTAGCGCATCAACTTCTTTAAGTTATAGTGCTTTCCTTCAGGAGTAGAGGGGTTTACAAAAACTACGAGAGAGTTTTTACTCACCTTAGCATCAAGGTTTGTAAATCTGTCTATTTTAATCATATTTTTTTTATCTTGTATTGCGTTTTCATACTCGCCATAGAGTGGGGCATAGAGGTAGGTTCTCTTAGCATCAAGAGTGTTTAAAAGTGTAAATATCGCCGAAGAGGCACCATTGTAAAGGGCAATGCTTGCATTTTTTATCTGGTATTTTTTAGCGATGATAGTTGTAAGATCTTGGTAAGATGTATCGGCATACTTTACTATCATCTCATGTGATGGCATGGTTTTTGTAGCAGGTTGATGGAGGTTGATGTTGGAAGAAAAGTCGATAATCTCCTTAGCATTACACCCAAGTTTTTTAGCGTACTTGTAGATGTTAGCACCGTGTTTCATAGTAACTCTTTGGCTGGTTTAGTGGAGTTGTGATGTTGTATGCGCAAGAGGGCATAAAATTTTGAGGCGATGCTTATATGTGCTAATAACTCTTTTCGTTTTATCTTTTTTGGTGCTTTTTGATTATAAGTGTTGAGATATAAGTTGAGAAAAAAAGTATTATTTTTTTTGAGATGAAAACCTATGATGCTAACAGCAACATCAAAAACAAAACTTCCATTTCCCGCATCTATGAAATCAAAAACTCCTATTTTGTCTCCATCAAAAATAGTATTATCACGAAAAATATCTCCATGAATAATGCCGTCACTTGTTGGAGAGTATGCTTTGAGCGAGGAGAGTTTTTTATAGTAAAAATAGTGTTTGTGTAGTAATGATGCTAAGAGCTTCGGTGCCTCATAGCTAGCATAAAACTCATGTGGTAGATTTTTCTTGTAGGTCAAACTATGCATTTTTGCCATAAACCTTGCTAAGGCTTGGATATGGTAAGTGTTTGTGCGTGTCGGGCTTTTTCCTGTGAGTTTATCATAAAGATACCAAGTGTCACTTTCATCTAACAGTCTAGCTACATTGAGAGAGGCAAGGCTGAGTTTTTTTAGCAAGGTGTTGGTAGTTTTGATCTGCTCTTGAGTTGCGCGTTCATACTTTTTTAAAATATAGTCTTTTTCTTCATTTGATACTACATAAGTAGTATCTATGATGCCATGTGTTGTGGGACGTATGCAAGTGAAGTTATAGCTTGGAAATAGTTTGTGTAATGATGCTAAGGATAGAGTAGTTTTTACGCCCATTAGCGAGAACTTTTTGAGATGATGAGGTAGATAAAAAATGGCCCACCGATGAGGGCTGTAACTATACCTATGGGGAGTTCACTTTGGGTTTGAATCACTCTTGTAAGTGTGTCACAAAGTACTAAAAATGCGCCACCAAAGAGGGCAGTTTTACCTATGCGTTCTTTGACACTAACAGGGTAGAGTTTTGCAACGATGTGAGGGACTATGAGCCCTATGAAACCTATGGGACCGCTGATGCTTACAAGCGCACCAATGGCAAAAGAGGAGACAAGAAGCAGCAAAAGTGTCGTTTTTTTTGTGTCAAGTCCTCTGAGTTTTGCCTCATCATCTGAGGTGCCAAGGAGTTGTAGCTCATAACGAAAACCATAGAGGGTGAGAAACAGGATGAGCGTTATGATGCTAAGACTTAGTGGATGCGACCATCCTATGATGCTAAGGCTCCCCATGGTAAAACGCAGGAGCATATCGTTTTGTATAGCACTACCGAGGTAAAAAACTATCATAAGCGCTGAAGAATAAAAAAGGGAGAGCGCTATACCCAAGAGGAGCAAGCTTGTGTTGTGTGCGCGCTTTAAAAACTGTGCAAGATACAGCAACAAAAATACAGTAAAAATAGCCCCAAAAAACCCAAAGATACTCACAATACTTAGCCCAAAAAAAACACCAAGCAACTCTAATTTGATGGCTATCCCTGCGCCTAAAACAGCTCCACTAGAGATACCAAGAGTGTAGGGTGTCATAAGCGCGTTGCGAAAGAGTGTTTGAAAAAGGAGGCCACTGAGAGAGAGTATCACTCCAGCACAAAAAGCGAACACAACTCTTGGTAACCTTACATCATAAAAGATCTGAGCGTGGAGGGAGCCCTGCGTAAAAATCTCTTGAAAGTTGAGAGATACAGCTCCCAAAAATGGTGATGCTAAGAGTATGATGCTAAGGCTTAGCCAGATGAGTAGCTTAGTCATAGAGTGCTACCAACTCATCTTTTGTGATGCGCTCATCCAAAAGAAAGAGGTTTTTATCTTGAATGAAAGCAGTTTGTATCCCTAGGTATGTGACAAGTTCTAGGTTGTGCGTTATCACTATGATGTTGTGTGTAGATTTGAGCTCTTTGATGGTTTGTGAGATGAGTTTTGTGTTTTTTGGGTCTAAGTTCGCTGTTGGTTCATCAAAGATGATAGTCTTACTTTGTGCGGTAAGTGCAGCGGCGATGAGCACTAAAGATGCCTCTCCAGAACTCAGTGCGCTAAGTTTATGTTTTGCAAGCTTAGCTATGTTGAGAAGTTGCAGGTTTAGCGCTACTAAATCATAATCTTTTTTTACATAATTTACAAAGCGTTGCTTGTAGGCAAACCTACTTAAAAGAAGGTACTCCTCAACACTGATGTACTCATCATAGACCTCAAGTTTTGTGGGGACATAGCTGATTTGTTGAACTAACTCCTTAGCATCATACTCTTGCACATCCTTAGCATCAAGGTAGACCTTACCTCTATATTTTACAAGCTTACAAAGGGATTTCATGAGTGTTGATTTTCCGCTACCGTTAGAGCCTAAAAGAGCAAGGTGGCTTGGTATTTGAAAATTTATATTTTCTAAAACGCTCTTAGCATCATAGCTGCATGAGTAGTTCTTAAACTCAATCATTCATAGTCTCACAGAGCTTTTTTATGGTGAGCGCGATGCGGTGTGATGGGATGTGAAGGTAGTTTTCATCTATGATGTGAATGGTTTTGTTTTTTGAAGCATTTGTTGGTATAGCCTGCCATGATGCTAAGGCTTCAACAACATCTACACTCGACTCGGTTGCATGGGAGTGTAGCACTATGATGATGTCAGGATTAAGCGCTATAACATTTTCATAGTTCAGCACTGGTTGGCTTGTAGAGTTTGATGTGTAGGCGTTGGTATTGCCACACTCGTTGATGATTTCATTAAAAAATATATGTTGACCAGCTATGTAGATACCACTTCTCAAATCAACTCTTAGTCCATAGACTATAAGGACCTTTTTTGGTGTTTTTGCCTTGGGCGCATCTGCGAGTGCATCCTCTATATTTTGTATGAGTTTAGCACCCTTTGTTGAGTGAAGTTCTTGAGCAAGTAAAGCGATAGATTTTTTAATGCTATCTATACTCGTTAAGTCAAGTGTTAGGGTTTTGACAGCAAAATGCTTGAGTTTATTTACAGCAAAGGCATTGAACTTTTGCCCTACTACCAAGGTGGGTTTTTGCGTGAGAATTTTTTCTATATGGGGGTTTTCATACCCACCAATGATGGGAAGCTTTTGAGCCTCTTTTGGGTAAAGTGAGTAAGAGGAGGTCGCTACAAGAGAGTCACCTTTGCCTAAGGCATAGACTATTTCCGTAATAGATGGGCTAAGAGAGACAACTCTCTCTTGTGCCCATAGGTTCAACACAAAAAGAATCGTTAAAAGTAATATTTTGATACTCATGCTTCGCCTCTGCTATAGTTTTGGAATATTTTCTCTAAAAATCACCAATATATCTATTTGTGAAGTTTTGATTTTATATATGATGGAGTAGCCTTTATAAACAAGTTTTCTTGTGTGTGGAGCTAACTCTTCACTGGGTCGTCCAGATTTTGGAAAATGTGAAAGTATTTCGATGATGAAGTTTTTCATATCATCTAAATATCTATCTGCAATTTTTTCATTTTTTGATTGTTCAAAGATGTATTTTGCTAGTGTTATTAAGTTTTTACTAGCAGTTTTTGAAAAGACTATTTTAATCACGATACGATTTTTTAGCCTCATCAAATGCTTTTTCTATATCTAAAAAATCACCATTTTCTATCTCATCTAAAGCAAGAGCAACCTCTTGCTTTAGTTTTGCATGAGTTTTGTTATATTCATCAAGTGAAATCATCACAACAGACTTTTCATTTTTTGTTGTGATAATAACCTCTTCGTTAGTATCACAAACTGTATCGATAACACTTTTTAAATTGTTTCGTGCATTTGTATAGTTCATAGCTTGCATAGTTTGCCTTTGTGACAGGATACTGACATTATAACTTAAACTTTAGTATTTCGCGTTAAGACCTAAGTAGTAACTACGCTCAGCAGTAGCGTAACCATCAACTATTTGGTAATATTTATCTGTTAGGTTGTCAATTTTACCATAAAAAGCGAGAGTATCGTTGAGTTTGTAGTTTGCTACAAAGTTTGCAATGGTGTATTTACCAGTTTGTGCACCACTGGTGTCGGCACCATCGTATCTCTCACCGATGTACTGAGCGTTAAGCCCTACATCAACTGAATCATTTATGTAGTAAATCATACTCGCATCTACTTGATGTTTAGGACGACGTGCAAGCTCTTTGCCATCAGTATCTTCGGTTTTTACATAGGTATATGTTGCGTTGATACCAAGTGCATCTAAGAAGTAGTCTTTGTAGCCTAACTCAACACCTTTAAATTTTGACTTGCCTGCAATTTGTTCATAACCACCAGCAAAGGTTACTGGGTCATATACATACTCTATAAGATCGGTAATCTCATTATAAAATCCTGTTATCCATAAGGTGTCATTTCCGAGAGTTATGTCACTAGTGAGTGATGTCTCAGGTTTTAAGTCAGGGTTAGCACCCCACTGACCATAAAGTTGACCTAGTGTTGGAGCATTAAAACCTGTTCCAATATTTGCACTGATGTAGATATCGTTATGGACAAATTGTTTTGCACCGATTTTTCCAGTAAAGGCATCATCTAGGTTGTCGTATTTGTCATAGCGAATAGACTCTGTAACGATAGTGTTTAAGTCATCTACTAATGCTAACTTGTTGTAGTTTGTCAAAAAGGCAGATATTGCAGAGAAATTTTTTGTAGTGTTTGCAGTAATCTCTTCTTGTTCAAACTTTTGATACGATGCACCTACTCTTAAAAAAGCATTTTTTATATATGATATTTTATCATCAGCTTTGAACTCACTCACAGAGCCTTTATAGTTTGAGGTTGCTGCTGCACTTGTGTAGTAGTCAACATAAGTTACTACTCTATCAAAAGTTGAAAGGTTATAGTTGA
>JALSLR010000067.1 GCA_026988245.1 Sulfurimonas sp. | reverse complement strand
AGCGATATCACGAGCAATTTCAACATGTTGAATTTGGTCTTTACCAACAGGAACTATCTCAGAATTAAACATTAGTATATCTGCAGCCATAAGTACGGGGTATGAAAATAAAGAGTGATTTGATGCTATTCCCTTAGCTGTCTTGTCTTTGTAGCTGTGTGCACGCTCTAGTAAGCCCATAGGTGTAAAAGATGAAAGTATCCAGTAGAGTTCAAGGACCTCTTTGACATCGGACTGAACCCAAAAGGTAGATTTGTCTGGGTCAATTCCTAAGGCTAGAAAATCTGTTGCTGTTTGCATAGTTAAAGATGCCAACTCTTTGCCACCACTCGTCATAGCATGGTAGTTAGCGATAAAAGCAAATGTATCACTATCTTTTTGAGCATCTACCATCTGTTTAATCGAACCAAAATAGTTCCCTATATGTAAATCCCCTGAGGGTTGAATTCCCGTAAGTACACGTTTCATATATATCTCTTTAATAAATTTTGTCGTATTGTAGCAAAATCAATAAAAGTAAATGCTAAAAGTGTTATCATTTTTATATACAGAGTGAGAGTCTCACTCAATTAAAGGATTTAAGATGAATGTTCAAGTTCACGCAAAAGATTTAACACTACAGGCTAACGCAAAAGCTCACATTGAAGCAGCAATAGAAAGCTTTACAAAATACTCACTAGATATTACAAGTGTAAATGTACATGTTCAAGCGGAGAAAAAAGGTGTATCTATAGAGTTTGAAATTCGTATTGCTCATGCAGAGCCTGTAATCATCAACCAAACAGATGATAATCTTGATGCTGCTATTGATTTAGCTATTGATAGAGCAACAAAAGCACTTCGTCGCTTACATGATAAAATTATTTCACATAAAGCTGGCTCTGTTAAAGACTTAGAAACTTTAGACGCATAGGGGATATATGTATAACTGGATAGTTTGGTTTCATTTGATTTCTATGGTATCTTGGTTTGCAGCTTTGTTCTACATGCCAAGACTCTTTGTATATCACGCAGAAAACATTGATAATACTCGTTTTGTAGAGGTTATCAAGGTGATGGAGATGAAGATATACAAGTATATAGGAATTCCTGCTATGTGGGCTACTGTTGCTTCTGGGCTATACTTAGCGTATGAGTTTGGTTTTAAGGGCAATGGCTGGATTCATGCTAAGATATTTTTAGTTGTGATTCTGATGGCTTATTTCTTTTCTCTTGGTTATTTTAGAAAAAAACTACTTGAAGATAAATGTGTAAAAAATGGAAAGTTTTTTCGTATCTATAATGAAGTACCTACAATATTGCTTATGATTATTGTAGGACTAGTGGTGTTTAAGCCATTTTAAGTGCTTGGAGATTTCACTGTAAGTAGATTCTGAATCAAGTTCAGAATGACGAAACGTTGTTTCCAGAATGACGAAACGTTGTTTCCAGAATGACGAAACGTTGTTTCCAGAATGACGAAACGTTGTTTCCAGAATGACGAAACGTCACTCTCAGCTTGACTGGGAGTCTATCATATATGACCCAAAGACAAATCCTCTCTACTTGTCACCTCGAGTCTTAGCCTTAAATAACAAGGGTGTCCCACTAAAGTTAAAAGCTTCTCTGAGTTTATTTGTCAGGTAGCGTCTATAGGTAAAATGAAGACCTTTTGGTTTGTTCATCACTATAGCTATTTTTGGTGGTCGTGTCTCATACTGAGTTGCGTAGTATATGCGTATTACTTGACCGTGCATGGTTGGTAGTTGGTGTCTTCGCATTGCTTTATCCATAACTGCGTTGAGCTGTGAAGTTGTGATGCGTTGGGAGTAGTTTTCATTTATCTGCAGTATCATCTCATGAAGTTTATCCACTCTTTGATGGCTTTTCGCGGAAAGCGTTAAGATAGGTGCATAGGCTAAAAATTTAAATCTATCACGAACTTCTTCTATTATTTTATCATGTCGTTCACGGTCTGCTATATCCCATTTGTTTAGAACTATGATACAAGATAAACGATTTTCATCTACAAGACCAGCTATCTTTTCATCAAGGTCTAAAAATGGCTCACTGCCGTCAAGTACGACCAAAGCCATATTTGAGTTTTCAAGCATCTCTTTTGTTCGCATAAGTGCATACTTTTCTATCCCAAGAATCTTGCCACGACGACGAAGTCCTGCTGTATCTACAAAAGTAATCTGTTTATCCCCATACTCTATACTTTCATCAATTGGATCGATGGTAGTTCCAGCAACAGAACTTACAACTGAACGCTCCTCACCTAAAAGAGCATTCAACAGTGAACTTTTACCAACATTGGTACGACCAATGATAGCTACTTTTATGTGGTTTACATCTTCTTCATTAAACTCTTTGATTTTGTCGTTTTGTGCAAAGATAGAATTATCTATAACAGCTTCTTCATCAAGAAACATATCTTGGTGAAAGTAACCATCTTCTTCTTCATCTTCATGTTGTGTGAAAAAATCATCATCAGTTATTTCATCATCATAGATTGGTTCATCTACGATTATTTCATCTTCTTCATCTTCTTTAATGATATCTTCATCGGGGATTTGCTTATAAACCCAATCAAGTAAGTCTACGGTTCCACGGTTATGAGAAACAGAAATTCCGAAAATGGCATCACAGCCAAACTCATAAAAATCCCAAAGTTTTTCTTTCATTTTATCGTTGTCAATTTTATTTACAACTAAACATACTTGTTTCCCAAGAGTTTGAAGTTCATAAAAAAGCTTTTTATCTTCATCCTCAGGGATACCTTGACCATTTACCATATACAGAATGATATCTGCTTTGTATGCAGCCTTAAGAGACATCTCTTTTATTTTGTCAAAAAGTTCACAACCTTTGTCGAGTCCCCCTGTATCAAGAAGTAATGCCATCTTGTCATTTATAGTGACTTCACGTCTTTTTACATCGCGAGTTGTCCCAGCCAAATCAGAGGTGATAGCGTCTCTTTTTTTTACAAGACGATTAAATAGTGAGCTTTTTCCAACGTTTGGACGACCGATAATAGCGATTTTTTTCATGAGTTGCCTTAAGAAATTGTATAGAGGGTTTAAATATTTATGAAATTATAGCGAATTTAGTCTAAAAGCATCCAAACAAAAAATTCACCTGAGAGTTTATCTTTGCAAGTGTCTTGTATATGTGCAGTTACGGTGTTGTTTGTAGAGTAATTTGATTGAGTTTTTATGGACGAATGAGAGGTGTCATTTGTAACGAGATCTTGTTTTTGCATCGTAAGTTTTACTTTGACGCCACGTTGAAGTGATAGTTCATCTAGTGCGCGTGATATAGCGAGTTTACGTTGAGAGTTTGACTTTTGATCATAAGTCTGCATAGCACTACCAACGGCACCTATGTGACCATTGGAGTTAGGGTTTAACATCCAAGCTCTCTCATTACATTTCACATATGTGGGTTGCGGTTGAGCACACCCACTGAGTAAAAGGAATGATATAAAGATTAGTGCTAAACTGTATTTCATTACTTAGTTGGGAACTCTTTTTCAAGTCCGTCCATAGCTTGTTTAGACTGAAATTGTTGCCATAAAGCTTGATCATTTTTCATACTTGTAGTTACTGCTGCTTTTACTACACCGTTTACAGTGTCTTCAGGAACAGTTACTAGCATATATAAATCACCAGAAGGAGCTGTCCAAACGTCTACACCTTTAGAGCCTTGTAAATCAACTTTAGCAACTTGTTTTGATACAGCAGTATTTACAGTATCTACAGTCTCAGCGTCACCAACACCTGTTGTGCGAGTAAAAGTTTCTACTTTGTCTTTTACTTGAGATTTGATTTGTTGTGCTAAATCTGAACGACCATTAGCAAGAGCAACTCTTCTCATGTGTCCCATACCAGCAGCAGATTTTCTAGCTACACCTACACCAGCATAAGCACCTTCAACCATAGGGACACATGTCCATTTTGGCGCAAGTACATTTTCTTGCTTACATCTAAAGTCTGCATCAGCTGCTGGAGCTGGTGCATCACCACCACATCCTGTAATAGTTGCTGCAATTATTCCAGCTGCTACAATTGTTGTTAATGATTTCATCATATTTTCTCCTTGAAAATTTAAGTGTTTAAATAATTATACTAACCTAATCTTAAATAATATTTATTAACTTTTATTTCTTTTGTTTTTTGATTATTTAAAGCCAATAAAGTTCAATATACCTGTTTTTGCTATTTTACTTTTTACATGGATGGCTGATTGTTGTTTCGCTTCTTTATAACTTTTTCTAGATTTACCTATGAATGTATGCTGTCTAAATGCTACTTGTTTTTTATTTTTATCATATGTTATAAACTTCACTAAAGACTTTGACTGATTAAAACTATAGTTTTGAGTGTTTGTTGTTTTAGAAGTTATGAGCAGTTTTAATGCATCTTTTGCATTTGTATTTGTACTAAGGGTTAGCCCTTTACTTCTTAATGCTGTTTTGATTGCTGGTGAAAATATTCTTGAGTTTACATCACTGAGTACATAAAATGTTATATCATCTTTAAGTTGAACATACGAGTTTCTAAGTTCATTGAGGTAATTAAATTCAGCACGAGTATCATAACTTGGTAGCGCAATATTTTTTGCTTGAATCTTAGAAGCTAGTTTTGGATACTCTTGCATTAATCTATCTATAACTAAAAATCTTTTAATTGCAATTTCGTCTTGAATGTTTGCATACTCTAGTTTATTTGCATTAAATTTCTTTGTAGATGAGCGTTGAAGATAGTCGAAAAAAGTTTTTCTGTTAAGTTTGATTAAGATAAGTGTATCTTCTTTATAAACTATTGTTTTATCTATCTGTATAGCTCGCATAGAGAGAGTGTTAGCAAGGTATTCATTTGCTTTGAGAATGGCATCAATATTTTGATTTTGTTCTATATGCAGTTTTGAAGTTTTGTTTATGAAAGCATCATCTAATGCTTTGTTTATCTGTTGTCTCAGTGATGCGATAGCTTTTTTCTTTGCTATATCTACATTGGCACCTGAACCTTTGGCATAGATAAAGTTAAAATCTGTAGGTAATGTTGTGTACCAAGAAGGAGGTGTCTCCGGCTTTGGTGCTGAACATCCTGCAAAAAACGCGATGATTAATGCTGTTAATAAATACTTATACATATGATTTCCTTAAAATGATTATAAAATTCTATCTTAAAAGTTTTAAATGAGTATAATACGCCCTATGAAATATTATTCTTATGAGCAATTTGCTGCTGACACGAACAAACTAATACAAAAAGTAAAAGGTTTTGAACCTGATGCTATAGTAGGTATAGCAAGGGGTGGTTTAACTCTCTCTCATGCTGTGGCTGAGGGTTTAAACATTCGCGAAGTGCAAACTTTGCGTACAGAGCTATATGATGAAGATACCAAACGTTCTTGTATAACCATCCATAATACAATTACACTCAGTGAGATAAAAAAGGTTTTAGTTCTCGATGATATTGCAGACAGTGGAGATACGCTCAAGGCGGTTATGGAGTCACTTCTGTGTGGTAATCCTAATATAGAATTTAAATCAGCAACATTGTACTATAAAAAAACATCGATTTATGAACCTCATTTTTGGGTTAATGAAGCTACAGAGTGGATAGACTTTTTTTGGGAAAGAGATTTTAAACAAGATTAGAACTTAGTATCATATATATAGGAGCTGATCTCTTTGAGTGTATCTAGGCTATAACCCATCTCTGGCATAAGTTCATACTTTTTAATCGCCTGACTCATAAGCGATCTCTGCATATTTGGTTTTGCAACCCATTCTGACATATACTCCACAAAATCTTTTTTATTTTGAAATACATCTTTATATCTTGTTTGTATCTCTTGTATAGAGGGAGCAGAATCTGCTTTTGTTGGAAAATGACAGGTCGCGCAGTTCCCATCAAAGAGTAGGGCACGCATATCCCGTGCACTTAATTGTGGAGAAGTGAGTAGAATAACAAAGATAATTTTATAAGCTATATTTATCATAAATATAATTATAGCTTAAAATATTAAATTTTATTTACGATATTCCTTAATCATTTCGTAGGCTTGGTTTATCTCTTGTGTTTTAGCAGTAGCTTCTTGCATATAGGCTTCACTTTTTCCTTGAGATTTGATGATATCTGGGTGGTATTCGCGGACTAATTTTCTATATGCTTTTTTAATTGTACCCATCTCATCATCTTTAGATACACCTAAAATTTTGTACGCATCCTCTATGTTTGTTTGAGGTTTGATGTTTTGCATCATTTTTTCAAATTGATCAAAGATAGCATGGTATGCATGAGGGTCAAACTCAAAAGCTTCTGCAATGGTTTGTAAAATATCTTCTTCACTTTGACTGACGGTTCCATCTATAAAGGCTAACTGAATTAAGAAGCCCATAAATTGTTGCTGCTTTGCCTTATCTCTTCTTATAGCTTGACCTAAAGTGTCTGCGAGTTCTTGAATGTTGTTAAGATTTTCTTTTTCTTCATTGAAGATTTGTTTTAAAATATCTTTCGTTTTGGAAGGTTCTGGAAAAACAGCGGAGATGTCATCAAAAAGTAAGCCAACGAGTTGGGCTTCTAGTTTATCAACTTTACCATCAGCCTTTGCTACTTTTGCCACAAGTGCAACAAAAAGACCTAAGTCACTTTTACGAAGTGCTTCAGGAGATACTGAAAAATCTTTAAAGGCCTTTTGTGAGTAGTCGCTATATCGAGCATACGACTTAAATACAGAGTAAAAAATATAAGCTAAAACTGCTAAAACGATTAAATTTCCCATAAATTTCCTTGAACTTTTTTTATGATTATATTAAATGATAGTTAATAGTTAAATTTGTTATAAATACAAGATATAATACATATAAATTCTATGAAGGTTTAAGATGAAAAAGATACAAATATTATTAATAAGTTTATTTATACTTAGCGGATGTTCAGTTGTAAGCGTCTCAACAGATTATGATCCCAAGATAAACATACCAAGTTATAAAACCTATGCAATTATAAACTATGCACATGGTGATTCTTTGATAAACAATAGAGTCAATGATGCACTAAGCAATGAACTTGCATTAAAAGGTTATACCTTAGTTGATGATAGTAAGGCAGATTTTTTAGTGCTTTACATATATACAGCTAAAGATAAAAGCAGAACTACAACTGAGTATGTTGGTGGTATGCGTGGTTATTATGGTAGATACGGTGGTTACTATGCTACAAGTACATACAACTATACAGAAGGAAATTTTGAAATCCGTATGGCTGACCCAAAAACACAAGAGACCTTTTGGCGTGCAACAGGTATAAATACACTAAAATCTTTTAATACACCTCAGGAGAGAACCAACTACACCAACGAAGTTGTACATGAGATGTTAAAAAAATACCCACTTACTAAATGAGGCAGATAAACCAAGGCATAAAGTATATGCTCATCGCCTCATTTTCTTTTGCGATAATGGGTGCCTTTGCTAAGTTAGCATCACAGAGTATGAGTTCTTTAGAGGTTGTTTTTTTTAGAAATGTTTTTGGTGTAGCTATAGTTGGTTTTGCAATATTTAAAAAACCTATGGTAGGCAAGGGAGGGAAACCTTTTTTACTCTTTTTTCGTGGTTTTATGGGATTTGTTGCACTGTTGGCTTTTTTTTATAACATTGCACATATTTCACTTGGTGATGCTATGACTTGGTCTAAGACTTCGCCTGTTTTTACCGCTATATTTGCCTTTATTTTTTTAAAAGAGAGGCTTAGCATCATGGGATGGTTTGCCATAGTTGTAGGTTTTGTAGGCATAGTGTTTATCACACAACCTAGCGGTGTTGGTTTTTCAAAGTATGATTTATTGGGGCTTTTTAGTGGTATAGGCGCTGCACTTGCATACACATCTATACGTGAACTTAAAAACTATTACGACACGAGAGCTATTGTGCTTTCCTTTATGGGTGTAGGTACTTTTGGGCCAATCATTTTGTTCATACTTTCAAAATATATAAATATTCCTGCACTTGATTTCATGCTTGGTGAGTTTGTTATACCAAGTGGTGTCGTTTGGTTCTATGTCGTAGGAATGGGTTTAAGTGCGACGCTCTCTCAACTTTTAATGACTAAGGCGTACTCATTAGAAAAAGCTGGGCTCATAGGGGTGGTAAGTTATAGCAATATTTTATTTTCTATCATAGTAGGTGTGATGCTAGGGGATGCTTTACCATCTTTTGTTACTAGTATAGGCATAGTACTTATCGTCTTTGCAGGTATAATGGTAGCAAAGAGTAAGTAGTTATTGATAATAGTTATCATAAGAAAATAATTATCGTTTAAGTCTTCTTATGTGATAATAGTGCCATCAAAAATCAAATATAGGGATTTACAATGAGACAATATGAAACATATAGATGTAACAAATGTGGTAATGAAGTAGAGATACAAAGTGTAGGTGGTGGTGAGCTTCACTGCTGTGGTGAGGCTATGGAGATGATAACTCCTAATCTGACTCTTGTAAATTTGACGAAGTCATTTGCCGGTGAATCCCAAGCGAGAAATAAGTATGAATATTTTGCAAAAGTCGCTCAAAAAGAGGGTTATAGAGATATAGCTGAGCACTTTCAACGAGCAGCAAATAATGAAAAAGTACATGCAAAGTTAGAGTTAGGTCTTCACAATAGAATGTTAGATGAGAGTGAACACAGCTTTGCAGATACAAAAACTAATCTTCAGTATGCAATAGATGGAGAAAGTTATGAAAACATTACTATGTACCCAGATTTTGCAGCAATTGCTAAAGAAGAGGGACATAAAGAAGCAGCTAGACTTTTCACAGGAATCGGGAAAATAGAAGTTGAACATGAAAATATGTTTAAAATGCTTTTAGAAAGACTTGAAGCAGATGCTGAGCATACAAGTGAAAACGAAGAAGAAGCTTGGATATGTGAAGTGTGTGGTCATGTTCATTATGGTAAAAAAGCCTTGAAAAAATGTCCAGTATGTCAGCATGGACAAGAGTACCAATCAAGACTAAACGCTAAGAAATAAGTAGAGATTAAAGCCTTTATGATATAATCATTTTCTATTTTTATAAAGGTAAATTATGACGTTGTTAGCAGGCCCATGTGTCATTGAAAGTGAAGAAAACATTTTAAAAATTGCAAAAGAGTTAGAGGTTTATCATCAAGATGAATCTATAGACTTTTATTTTAAAGCAAGTTTTGACAAAGCAAACCGAACATCTTTAGAGTCATTTCGTGGGCTTGGTATAGATGAAGGTTTACGAATCCTCCAAAAAGTAAAAGATGAGTTTGGTTACAAGATAGTAACTGATGTTCATGAATCAACCCAAGTGGCTCAAGTAGCCGAAGTTGTTGATATGCTTCAAATCCCAGCGTTTTTATGTCGTCAAACTGATCTACTTGTAGCTTGTGCAAAAACAGACTGCAAAATTAACATCAAAAAAGGACAGTTTTTGGGTGGTGATGCTATGCTTTACCCAGTTCTAAAAGTGCTACAAACTCGTGGATGTAAAGAGGCAACTTATGAGAACTCACTCAAGCATGGAGTATATCTGTGTGAGCGAGGCAACTCTTTTGGTTATGGCAATATGGTTGTAGATATGCGTAACCTTGTAACGATGCGTGAATTTGCCCCAGTTATTTTTGATGCTACACACTCTGTTCAGATGCCAACTGCAAAAGATGGTAAGACTGGTGGAGATTCTTCAATGGTGCCATACTTAGCATCAGGAGCGGCAGCTGTTGGAGTTGATGGTTTCTTTATGGAGACACATTTTGACCCTAGCATTGCACTGAGTGATGGACCAAATATGGTGAAGTTAGAAGATTTAGAAAAATTAATACAAAAAATCAAAAAAATACAGGAGATATAGATGAACTTAGTTGAAGGTAAGTTAAAAGTAATAAATGGAAAGAAAATCGCGATAGTGAGTACAAGATGGAATCACTTTATCGTTGACCGTTTAGTTGAGGGTGCTGAGGATGCATTTAATCGTCATGGTGGTAATGAGGGAGATTTAACTCATGTACTTATCCCCGGTGCGTTTGAGCTTCCTATGGTAGTTGACCAACTTTTAGCATCAGGTAAGTATGATGCCGTCTGTGCATTAGGTGCTGTTATCCGTGGGGCAACTCCTCACTTTGACTATGTATCTGCTGAGGCTACTAAAGGTATCGCTACTATGAGTTTAAAGTACCAAAAACCAGTTAGTTTTGGACTTTTAACAACGGATACTATCGAGCAAGCCATAGAGCGTGCCGGAACAAAAGCAGGAAATAAAGGTTTTGAAGCGATGACTACAGTTATCGAGATGTTAGACCTATATGAGAACATTTAATTAGTCCGCAAAAGGAACAAGGTCACTAAAGCTAGCTTCTAAAGAAGCAGAATGAAAATAAGGAATTATATATATTATGGCAACTAGACATCATGCAAGAATGGCAGTGGTAAGTTTACTTTATGCTTATGACTTAGGAAATGGAAATATTGCGGAGCATACAGCAGAGATTTTAGAAGAAAAAAAAATCCGTAACAAACAAAAAGATTTTGCTTTAGCACTTTACGAGGGTGTATTAGAAAACATTGAGAAGTGCGATGAGGCAATCATAACACACCTCAAAGACTGGGACTTTGAGAGACTTGGAAGTATAGAGCGTGCTACTCTTCGCTTAGCATCATATGAGATTTTATTTGGTGAGCTTGACTCTGCTGTTGTTATTAACGAAGCAGTAGAGATTACAAAAGCATTTGGAACTGAGCAAAGCCCTAAATTTATCAATGGTGTATTAGACGCTATCTCTAAAGATAAATAAATAGTTATGAAAAATATTCTGTTTGTTTTTTTTCTCTTAGCATCATACCTTTTTGGAGCTAATGAATGTGTAGAATGTCACAAGGGTATAGAAGATATTCGAGATAAAAACTCTGATATGATGAAGGCTATTTTAAAAGTAGCAGAGAAAGCTGGACATAAAGGGAATGACTGCATCGTTTGTCATGGGGGTAATCCTTATAATAAGTCAAAAGAGTATGGACATCAAGGGACTGTAAAATACTTTAAAGAAAATAAGGGTCCAAAAACATTTTATCCATCACCAACAAGCCCTTCTATAAATAAAAATACTTGTGGTACCTGTCATCCAAATCAAGTAGCTTCGCAAAGAAACTCACTTATGAACTCAGAGAGTGGAAAGATAAACGGCGCGATGTGGAGTTTTGGTGCAAAAGAGGGGTATGAGCATAAGTTTGGAACTTATGACACAAACAACTCCTCAAATCCACATGGCAGAACTGGAACAGATACTTATAAAAAGTATATGAAAAAACTAGAAAGTATGGAACCACAAACATTTCCAAAAGAGCAAAAACAATTGCCTCCAGCACCTACCGTTGAGGAGATACATAAAGACCCTTCTTTAGCAGTTTTTACCTACTTGCGCCAAGAGTGTTTGCGTTGTCATACGGGAAGTAAGGGGCGTATGAAACGGGGAGATTACAGAGGTATAGGGTGTGCATCTTGTCATGTGCCTTACTCAAATGAGGGATTTTATGAGGGTAAGGATGTAAGAA
This sequence comes from Sulfurimonas sp., assembly GCA_026988245.1. Taxonomy (GTDB): domain Bacteria; phylum Campylobacterota; class Campylobacteria; order Campylobacterales; family Sulfurimonadaceae; genus Sulfurimonas. The sequence goes on along the minus strand of JALSLR010000067.1, from coordinate 35,117 downwards.
CTCCCAAAAAAGAGCGTGGACATATGCTCTCTCACCAGATTCAAAGTTCACGAAAAGTTAAAGTAAAGATAAACGGTGTGCATTACTCAGGAGTGCCAGTAGAGACATGTTCAACTTGTCATAACCGTGGAAAACGCATAGGTGTATCTTACCAAGGTTTGATGGAAACTGAGTATCAGTCAACTTTTGATGATGAGGGTAATGGACAGCCAAAGCTTCATACAAAACGCTACTTACATATGCAAGAGGACATACACTATCAAAAAGGTATGTTGTGTCAAGATTGTCATACTTCAAACGACTTACATGGTGACGGCTTTATATCTGGGACTAACTTAGCAGCTGTTGAGGTTGAGTGCCAAGATTGTCATGGTACTACGAAAAAATATCCTTGGGAATTACCTATCGGTTATAGTGATGAGTTTAGTACTAAGGCACAGACTGGAAAAGCTCGTGGAGTTACACAAGACTTAGCATCATACTTAAACCAAGGCTATGTTCCAAAAGAGAAACACGATGGTTATATACTCACAGCTCGTGGAAACCCACTCCCTAAAGCTGTAAAAAAAGGTAATAAAATCTTGATGCACTTAGCATCAGGTAAAGATATAGAACTCAAACCATTGAAACTTTTAAAAGAAACAGAAGCACTCTCAAAACAGGCTCTTGTCGCTATGGACAGCATAAGTGCGCACACTGACAATATGGAGTGTTACACTTGTCATGTGAAGTGGGCTCCACAATGTTATGGTTGTCATGTTAAGATTGATTATAGTGGTGGGAAACAAAATGTAGATTATCTTCAAGCTTCACACGACCATGATATTCATGGGTCAACTGGTGGTATGCGTGATTTGAAAAAGTACCTCGTTCCTGGAAAAGTGACTGAAACTAGAAGTTATCTACGCTGGGAAGACCCAGCATTAGCACAAAATGGAGAGGGAAGAATCACTCCTGTAATCCCTGGTTGTCAAACAACTATCACGGTTATAGGAAAAGATGGAAAAGCCTTGCTTCAAAATCATATATTTAAAAATCCAAATGTTGAGGGTGCTGGAGATGAGGGACAACTTGCTATAGATATGGCACCTGTCCAGCCTCATACTATAAGTAAAGAGAGTAGAAGTTGTGAGTCATGTCATGCCTCTGACAAAGCGATAGGGCTTGGAGTAGGCGGTGGTAAACTCAACAATGATCCAAGCAAGACTACTATTATGGATTTAATGAATATAAAAGGTGAGATTATCCCTAGGCAAACTGATGAACAAATCCCAGCTATTCCAAATCTCAAACATGATTACTCTCAGTTTGTAGATGAAAATGGCACGCAAGTTATGACAGTTGGGCATCACTTTAAACTTTCACAACCTCTTGATGCTAAGCAAAGAGCGAAACTAGACAGACGTGGTATGTGTCTGTCTTGTCATAAAAGTATCCCTGAGGGATCACTTGCTGTTTCAGCTTTAGTACATGCTTCAGAGATGGCACAAATAGAGATAGATACAAAGTATCACTCAGGAATGCTGAACAAAATTTTACATATCAGTGCTTGGGCTCAAATCATTGGTGTGATTCTTGTTATCTTGATTGTTATGTTATTTGTGTATTATAAATTTATAAAAAAGAAACCAATAAATCCTAGAAACGAAGGCTGGAAATAATGAAAAAAATACTACTTGTAGTTGCACTAACTTTTAGTGTCTTTGCAAATGATATCATCGTTAAAAATAGTTGTGTTAGTCTTGATAAAACTGTTCATAATATTTATGATGTCGTAGAATCAAAAAATTTAAATATTTTTGCAAAAATCAACCATAGTGGTAACGCTAAGATGGTTGGCATGAAGTTAAACAAATCTATAATGGTTATTTTTGGTAACCCAAAACTTGGTACAAAACTTATGCAACAAGATATGACGGTTGGACTTGACTTACCTCTTCGTATCTTAGTTTATGAAGATGATAAAGGTCAAGTAAAAATGGCATATCGCGATGGCTCGTGGTTAGCAGATAAACATGTACTTGATGCTCCTAAACTAACAGCTAAAGTAAACAAAGGCATGGAGTATTTTACTACAACAGCAGGTTCGTGCAAGTGAGATTAACTAAAGATAAACGACTTAGTAAAGAAGAAGCATTAGACCTCATTAAAAATGCTTCACTCAAAGAGCTTGGAGTTTTAGCATCAAAGCGTAAAAAAGAGATGCATCCAAAGGGTGTAACAACCTTTGTAGTAGATAGAAATATCAACTATACAAACATCTGTTGGGTGGATTGCAAATTTTGTGCTTTTTATAGACATGAAAAAGATGCTGATGCATATGTGCTGACATTTGAGGAGATTGATGCTAAGATAGATGAACTTTTAGAGATAGGTGGTACGCAGATACTGTTTCAAGGTGGTGTGCATCCTAAGTTAAAGATAGAGTGGTATGAGGATTTAGTAGAACATATCCATACAAAATATCCAACTATCACTATCCATGGGTTTAGTTCTATTGAGCTTGATTTTATAGCAAAAGTTTCTCGTATAACTATTCAAGAGGTTCTTTCTCGTCTTAAAGCTAAAGGTTTAGCATCAATCCCTGGAGCAGGGGCTGAGATACTCAGTGATAAGGTTCGTGATATCATCGCGCCTAAAAAGATAGATGCTGAGGTTTGGGTTGATGTCCATAGACAAGCTCATAAACTAGATATCATGAGTACAGCTACTATGATGTATGGAACGGTAGAGAGTGATGAAGATATCATAGATCACTTTGAAATGGTGAGAAAACTTCAAGATGAAACTGGTGGCTTTAGAGCTTTCATAATGTGGAGTTTTCAAGGAACAAATACTGAACTTTTAGCACAGATTCCAGATATGGATAAACCATCGTCTAACCGTTACTTAAGACTTCTTGCAGTTGCAAGACTTTATCTCGATAATGTGCCTAATATACAAAGTTCATGGGTAACGCAAGGTCCATACATCGGTCAGATGGCACTTAAATTTGGTGCAAATGATTTAGGCTCAACTATGATGGAAGAAAATGTTGTAAGTTCAGCCGGAGCAGCCTATACCATGGCACAAGAGGAGATGGTTCATCTCATACGTGATGTAGGTGAACATCCAGCAGTAAGAAATACAGCATATGAAATTTTAGAAAGATTTTAAATGAAAAAGATAATCATAACTATACTAATATTAGGACAATTTTTAATGGCAGCACAAATACAATATATAAAAACAAATGGCTTTGAAATACCGGTAATTTTTGAATCAGATAAGAGACTTCCCTTAGTAAATATGCAGTTTATTTTTCAAAATGCTGGTAGTATTAACGATATAAATAAAGCAGGTCTTGCAAAATTTTCTGCTCGCATGATGGGTGAGGGGACTAAAAAACTAGGTTCAACTGCTTTTGCAGAGGCTCTTGAAGCAAGAGCAATTAGCATACATGCTTCAACAGGCCGCGAAACTTTTGTGATGGAGCTTTCATGTTTAAGTGATGAATTTGATGAGGCATTAGTCTATTTTGACTCTTTACTCAAAGACCCTAACTTCACAAAAGAAGCGTTCTCTAAGGTGAAAACTACACTCATTGGTCAACTGAGTTCAAAAGAAAATGATTTTGATTATGTCGCTGGTAATGAACTAAAGGCACTTCTGTTTGAAGGCACCCCTTTGGCAAATCCAGCTTCTGGAACAAAAAAGAGCGTAGAGTCTATCACACTAGAGGATACTCAAAGCTATATCAAGAAGCACCTTGTGAGCTCAAAACTCATAGTGGTAGTGGGTGGTGATATAGATATAGATATAATGAAGCAAAAAATTCAAGCTGTAATCTCTTATATGCCAAAAGGTAAGGTGGAAAATCTTCACCATTATGCTGTAAGAAAAACACCAAAAAAAGTAGTTTTAGATAAACAAACGAAACAAGCGTATTTATATTTTGGTTCCCCTTATAATCTTGCTCTTGGAGATGAAGATGCTTATAAGTCTAGAGTAGCAACTTTTATCTTAGGCACTGGTGGTTTTGGAAGTAGGTTGATGGAGGAGATACGTGTGAATCGTGGACTTGCTTACTCAGCGTATGCAAGAGTGAGTATTAACAAATCATGTTCTTATCTTACAGGGTATCTTCAAACAAAGTTAGAGTCACTTGATGAGGCAGAAAAAACTGTCAATGAAGTGATAGCTGCATTTGTAAAAAATGGTGTCACTGAGGAGGAACTAGAGCAAACTAAAAAGTTTTTACTTGGGTCTGAGCCTTTGAGAGTTGAGACTATAAGTCAAAGACTCTCACGAACATTTCAGGAGTACTATCGTGGTGATAAACTAGGTTCATCTGAGCAAGAATTAGAAAAAATCAAAAATCTTACTTTAGATGACTTAAATAAGTTCATAAAAAAACATACTGAGATACTTGATTTGAGTTTTGCTATAGTTACAAAAAAAGAAGTGAAGTAAAATATTTGACAATTTGTCATATTATTGAGAAAGAATTTATTTTTAGCGTATAATTATTTTGTCACCACCGATTAGGTGGGACAAATTCAGTATTAGAGGATAAACCTATGAAAAGGTTTAAACTAAAAGTGAAGTTTACAATTTGGCGATTTAAACTTCTCTTGAAAGTTGGAAGGCATTAAGCCTTCCAAGCCTCTTCTGCTGAAATTATAACACAAAAAGGAAAGCAAGTTGAAACTCACAAAAGCTCAAGAGGAAAAATTTACAAAATTAAATATCTCTTCTTGGGCTGAGTTAACCCTTATAACCCCAAATGCTTACGAAGATTTACGCTTAAGCGATAAACTCATCCCACATACAAACCAACTTATAGATGCTACAGTTGAGTCAGTGTACCGTGCTCCAAACACTATACAAATAACTTTTTTCGCACACAACTTTGGGCATGCTATTCAAGGTGTTATGTTTAGACCTAAGCCCTATATGATGCACCAGTTCAATGTTGGAGATAGAAACTATTTTTATGGCATGATAGAGTGCAAAATGGGACAATGCTCCATAAGTATGCCTAGAAAAATAATTACTGCTGGTGCCATAACTCCAAAGTACAAATGTAAACTTCGTAGTGATGTGATGCTAAGGTTTGTGCAAGCTAATTTAACTCTTGAGAAGTTATTAGAAGAGGGGCTTGATGCTAAGATGGCTGAGGAGATTTTAAAACTGCATTTCCCTACTATGATGCTAGACTTAAAAGAGCATGATTCTCAGACTTTAGAGGCTTTAAAATATACAGAACTTTTTGTCTATATGAAACTGCTTGCAAGTAAAAAGAGAAGTTATAAAACATTTTTAAAAGCTACAAATGATTACAAAGCATGGGCTAAAACGCTTCCTTTTACTCTAACAGATAAGCAAGTCCAAACTATTGAAGATATAAAAAAAGATTTACATAAAGATACCGCTGCTAAACGGATGATAGTTGGTGATGTAGGGAGTGGCAAGACTATGGTCATACTTGCATCAGCACTAATGATGCTAAGAGGTAAAAGCATCTTAATGGCACCTACAACTATACTTGCAAATCAACTATTTGAAGAGGTACAAAAGTTTTTGCCAAATATGAAGTCTGTTCTTGTTACAAATAAGACTAAAAAAATCCCACTTGATGCGTATGATTTTATTATAGGCACGCATGCTTTATTATATCGTGATTTACCAAAGGTTGGGTTAGTGATGGTTGATGAACAACATCGATTTGGAACGCAACAAAGAAACATGCTAAATAAACTAGTCTCTAATGGTGATGCTAAGCCTCACTTTTTACAGTTTTCAGCGACACCAATACCAAGAACACTTGCCATGATAGAAACAGCCCATATAGATGTAAGTTTGATAACTACTACCCCTTTTAAAAAAGATATTACTACTACTGTGATACATAAGCAAGATTTTAAAGAGTTAATAGTGCATATAAAAGATGAGATTGATAAGGGTAACCAAATACTTTTAGTCTATCCACTTGTTGAAAAAAGTGAGGTTTTAGAGTATCAAAGTATAGATGAAGCCAGGGGGTATTGGGAGGCTAAGTTTGATAATGTTTATGTAACACATGGAAAAGATAAAGAAAAAGAACAAGTGCTTTTAGACTTTTCTCAAAGAGGCAATGTTTTAATAGCTACAACAGTAGTAGAAGTTGGTATCTCGCTTCCTAAACTCAGCACAGTTGTTATTGTTGGTGCGGAGAGATTAGGGCTTTCTACTCTGCATCAATTACGTGGTCGTGTTAGTCGTACAGGGTTAAAGGGTTTTTGTTACCTCTATACAAATCAAGAGAGATCTTCAAGACTAGAAGAGTTTTGTAAAACATCGAGTGGTTTTGACATTGCTAATATGGATTTGAAATATAGAAAAAGTGGTGATCTACTTCGCGGAACTATACAAAGTGGGAGTCAGTTTAAGTGGATAGATTTAGCTGAGGATGAAGAGATAGTTGCAAAAGTAAAAAAAGATTTACTTTTGCAATAGGTCTAATATAGTCCAAATTTTCCATCATTACGTTTGTAAAGAACTCTCGTTTTTTGGTCGTTATCCATAAATATCTCAAACATTTTACCGCTATCTTTTAAGTCGTTTAAAACATCTTCAACTTCGCGAGGTTTATAAAGTTCTAGTTCTACTGGAACTATCTCGTCTTCATTTGCGAGTGCTTGAGCTTTTAAATCAACACCATCATTTGCCTCTGCTTTTATCTCGTTAAGTCCAACTTTTTGATGGTCAACTTCACGGTCATGCATACGACGCATAGCTTTTTGAGCACGCTCTATAGCTATGTCAATAGCCGCATATAAGTCATCATCATTTTGTTTGATAATAACTGAGTTTTTACCAGCTAAGTTTATGACAAACTCAACCATAGAATGCTCTTTACCTTTTTTAGTTTGCGTTGAGGCTACTACATTCACGCTTGTAATGTCCATGTTATATTTGTTAAGTGTCTCTATAGATGCGTTCATATGTGATTTGATAGCGTCTGTAAGCTCTAAGTGTCTTCCAGTGAGTGAAATATTCATAATTTCGTCCTTTTTGTTCGTATATAAATTATTATATCAAAAAAGAGTTTACTAAAAAGAAATGTTAAGTGTCTGACAAGAATAAATGACATATTTAACAACATACAAAGGATTTAGTTTCAAGGCGAACTTTTGTTGGCGATACTGGTATCGTTAACGGAAGTTCAACGCAGAAAATAAGTCCTTTGTATATTGCCCTTCGGGTGAAGAGAAAAAACACAATCTAACTTCGTTGAAAACCCTTGAAGCTACTAGTAGCTCCTACGGATTTTCGCCTTGTATCTTGCATTTTTCTCTTCATTAAATTATGTCATTTATTCTTGTCAGGCACTTAAAGCTTTTGTATAGTTCTTCTTGTATATCTTATAGTATCTGTGCCAGTATCTGCAGGTTTTACAGTTACTACTATATCCATCAAAACAGAACCATTTTGTTCATCTGTTTGGATATATGAACCTGTAGTAGTAGCACCGATGTACTCTGCACAGTTAATGATAGGTGCAACAAAATTTGTATTTGCTTCTGTATAAACATACCTTGTACTTACATTAATATCATAGATAGTATTGAGAGTAAAATTGAGGGTATTGTTTACGCAACCCGTTCTTGCAATTTCAAAAAGAGTATATTCTATGGCACTTTTAGTGTGAAGCTCAGCTTGTTCATAGAGGTATAAGTCTGCTGTCCGTTTTACAGTGTGTGATGTCTGCATAAGTGTAAACATTGTAATACTTGCAATGACTATCATAACTACTACTGCCATTATCATCGCAAAGGCTCTGCGCTTGCCTTTAGCGTATGGAATATTTTTCGTAGAAAAATGTTCACAGGAGCTAAAAGTAGAGGCAAGTGTACTCTTTGAGTTAGAAGTACCCATAAAATTGCTTCGACCTCTGGTGAACATACTTCTACGAAGTACATTCCCTACAGTCGATTTTATGGGCATTAATAGATTGTTTTTTCTTTGCATATACTATACTCCTCCCCTGTAAGTTTACTTTTTACACAAACTTGAATTTTTAAAAGATCACCAATTGAGCGAAATTGAAATGTTGATACATTTTGCATCAGAAGTTGGCTTTGTAGATTTGGGGTGTTTGTTACATTTGTATCTTGCCCATTCCACGGTTGGTAGTTATAGTGCAGTGTTAAGTTGCCATCAGGTGCAAGTTCTAAAGCATACGCAGTCCATGCTAGTTTATAGTACTCATAGACATCAACACCAGCAAAAGTTACACCAGCGATACTAGAGTTAAAGTCGGTGACATTCGCAGTAGTTTGTACAGGGTGAGTTGCAGCGGTTGTCTGAGATGTTAAGGCTACACCATCCCAACCATATGAGGTATTTACGTCACTATTGGAGCCTATGAAATATAAGGCTGTATCATTAATATCACTTGTTCCATAAGATAAGGTATTTATAAGAGTATTAACCGTGTTAGTATTTGTACCTAATGAACGAATATTTGTAGCATTTCCAGCGTCAAGATCTATGATACCACTCCAGTTAGGAAGCCGATCGCCTCTCAAGTTATCTATATCTATACCTACCCATTCAAGAGTAGTATATGTGTTACCACTTGCATTTTGCACACCTGTAAATGTACCATCAGCTTTTCGAGCTATGACAGAATCTTTGATACGGTATGAAAGTCGTTTAGCTATAAACTCTACTGCTGTTGCACTTTCATTTTGTAGAGAGTTGTTTATTTTGGAGTAGATATAGCCTTTATAAGCTTGCGCCATAAACTCAACACCAAACTTACTGAGTAAACCCATGATAACTATAACAAATATAAGCTCCATCATTGTAAAGCCACTGCGCTTGGCTTGAGAGTATAGAATGTTTTTCATTAATATGTCTTCTTATAAAAATCGACTTCACCGATATTGAGAGTATAGGAACGTAGCTTTGTTATCACGGTTGTTCCATCTTTTACGGTAATCTCTATGAGTTTAGCATCATTTGCATTGACTAAACCACCCATATTGGAGTATGTGATGCTAAGATCACTTTGATAGTCCGTTTTATAACCAGTAGTAGTTGTAGCATCATTGATGAACATAGATTTTGCGGTTGTATTTGCATCGTCTATGTCATCCAAATCATTTGCATCTTGGCCAAGCACAGAGACTGTTGTTGTGTTTGAATCTAAACATCGTCTATGGAGAGGTTGTGCAATATGTCCAGGGCGAAGTCTAAAGTTAATCAATGTTGCATTATTCTCACAATCCCCTGTTTCTATAACCTGAGATAATCCGTTTGGATTTACCACTTCATCAAGTGAATTTTCATCCCATCTATAAGAAAGTATCATATTAAGTTCAGCAGAAGCTCCAAAGATAGCTTCTTGTATCACTGTAGCACTAATCCCTTTGTCATTAGAGTTCATCACTACAGGTAAACTTACCACGGTAATACCCATCACTACTATGGCAAATATCAGTTCTATAAGGGAAAAAGCATTGCGTTTGGCTTGAGCGTATGGAATTTTTTTTGTAAAAAAATGTTCGCGGGAGCTCGCAATAGAGCCAAGTGTACTCACTACCACATAGTTCTCCTGTTGGTTTTATTCAATCCTGGAATTTTCGTAGTAGAGTTAGTATCTGCTTTTCCAGCCCAACCCAAATCTGTATTTGTATCAAATTCTATCTCAAATTCATTTGTATTTACTAAAGAATTATATTTATTATATACAAGCCATGGTGATGCTAGATTTTGCATAGTTGCTTTATAAGGATAAACAGTTCCTAGATAGTTAAAAGAGGTAGTTGAAGGTACTGTGTTTGTTGGTACTGTTGCGGTTACTTTTGTCGAAAATTTTTGACTTACATTACCTGCTTTACCATAATCTAATGTATGTGCATTATTTATCAGCCATCTCGGATCATTCATAAAATTAGAGTTTGTTTGAAGTTTTGTTTTATCGCAACTATCACAAAATACTTCAAAGTATATATTACCTGTGCCACTATTTCCCTGATATCTTTGTCTTGGTGCGTTTGTTCGTCCATAATAATGTTCTATAGTAATAGGAACAGATGTTAGAAGACCTTGTTTGGATACAAACGAGCTTGTTAAGTCAGCATTCATCGTACAGTCACTGGTATTTACACAGCTTGCTGTATAGTTGTTTAGTGTTACTGTTTGAGGATTTTCAGCTTTTGTTTTATCTCTGAAAAAGTTAAAGTTTAAGACTGTATTGAGTTCACCGTTAAGTGTTGAGTTGAAATCATTTGCATTGACAACTATAGGTATATTAGTATTGTTCAAATCAACTACATTTCCAGTTGTGTATTCTATAGATTTTGTAGCATTATAGCTATGGTATCTGTATTGGTAGGGTATATTAACTGTATTAGATTTGTTTAAAAGTAAGTTTATTGGTTTAGCAAAACAGCTTCCGACAAAATTACTTAATTGCCCATTATCATGACCTACTACTTTGATACTTCCATTTAAGTGAATACTCTGTTCTTCATTTGTTGAGATATCAGCCATGTAAATAAATGGTTTTGCTGGCCAGACTGTTTGGTTATTTTCCCCATATGATAGAACGACATTAGTCATATCTATTTTATATGGATGAAATTCAATTTTATAATCACGATATTTTAACAAAGTACCGCCAGATGCATTATGTTGTGAACTAATATCGCATCCATTCATACCTTGGGTGTTTTCAGCTATTGTTATTGAACTATTTGCTACACAGTCTAAGGTTGTAGAAGGAAGCAAGTAAGAATCATTATCATGATGAGACATATATAAAGGGTTGCTATCGACCACAGTCCATGCACTATCTCTCATTTCTAATCGGTATTCCCCAACCTGCATTACTGATGTATTTAAATCAATTGAACCATCGACTATCTTAAAGCTGGTGGTGTTGTTTATTAGATTTTTATCAGAAGTATCATTGCAACCTGTTAAGGTAGTTGATGGCTCCCATTTATATACGATGTGCCTATCTGTATCTATTGTATTGTATGTCATGGTATAACCATTAGATGGTGTTGCATTTTTGTGATTAACAGCAGATATATTAAGATTGTAGTTATATCCACTTGCTAGATGCGTAGTAGTAGAACTAGGACTTACTACTCCAGAGATATTATCGACAATTCTTGTCTTAGATGTTCCAGTAGTTTGATTCAAATCGTCAAATTCTAATGCAAAAGCCTCAGGTCTTATAGCAAAATTATCTCTTGAACAAATAAACCTTGTATTGAGCCCATATATACATTCCATGCAATTATTTAATTCTGCTCTAGTCATGTTGGAACTGCAGTAGTTAGCTATATCTTCGTTTGTATTTCCAAATTGTGGATTACATTTGCCATCAGTATATATTGGAAGATTTTTTAAGTTATAGTTATCTACTCCTATTGTTTCAAGTTCTATAACATTACCATCTATATCTGCAGCATTGTATGTTACTCTAAATGCAGCACTTTGCTTGGCCTTGGAATAAAATGCAGACGTGTCACCTGAACTAAAATCTATGCTTGATGCATTGTTTTCAAAAGTTAACCATACTCTATCTGTTATTGCGCTGTCTTGTTCTACGCATGCTGCATCTGTATAGTGAAATGACCCTACATCTATCATCTCAACAGCAACAATAGTTGATATATTAGTTAAATTATCTATAGAGTCACTAAAATCATCATCAATGGAGATGATTTGTAAATAGCCCTCTCGGTTTGTAACTTGCGTTGGTAAGTTATATTTTGTACTGTCTGCGTATATCCCTTTATCTACAACTACAAACTTACCTTTAGTTGGAGTGTAGTTAAAATTTGATGTTGAACACAGTGGTATATCTGAACCTAATTCTAAAATGTATTCTATAGGAGAAGCTGATCCAACATTTAAATCATATTTGATTCTCACACTTAAAGCATCATCCAAATCTGTTTCTTCTGGGTTAAGTGTATAGTAAACATAAAAATAATCATTGAGTACTTGATCTCCAATTGGTATATCTTTAATGTATGCATTACTTACATTTAAGTCCCACCCTGCAATGCCATCTACTTTGGAAGTAGGAAAAAGCTCTCCTGATAAGGCACGTTCAACACTGTCTGATGTATATTTGAGTTGTGATGTATTTATGTCTAAAATATCTACAAACATATTTTCAATAAGAAAATTAGAATCTACCATATTTTTTAAAAATATAACAACTTTTACAGGTTGGTCCTTTGTCACTGTGCCTGTAATTTTTGGATTATTAGAACCGTCATTATCTTCTGTAAAATATGTATTATTTTGTTTATATGCATAATCATAGCAAAATTCAGGTTCGTATATATCAGTAGAAAATGCAATTAATCCTGGAAAAATTTGATCTCCTGTTCCTCCTACATTTTTTGCTGTTAGTCTAAGCTGAGTGGAAGTTTGAGCTGTATCCATATAGGCTGATATATTGTATTCATCACTATCTAGACCAGGATAATAACTAATACTATTGTCAATTGGAACACCCATGTTAGATACAGAACCATTAAAGGCTCCATCTACTGGATTTGCATCATTGTATAAATCAGACATAACAGCTGTTTTTTTATTTTGAATTTCAAATGTATCGTAGTGTAGTTTTTTCTCTCCAGCTGCACCATAAAAAAGTAATTTAGCAGATATCTCTTCTCCATCTGGTATTATAGTTGGAGTAATGAAACCATCAAGATCTAAAGTTACTTCATCAACTGTACCACTTCCTAATGGAATAAGAGCATCAAAGCCAGCAAATAAAGTGATATTTTTAGGTTTTGGTTTAGGTGTTATCGAAGAATTACTTTGATATTTATAGACAACTATTAGGTTCCAATTTGCCCAAAAACCTATTCTGACACCATTGTATGCATGTGTTTCATCCCCCCAAAAATAGGTTCCATAATCAGACCCATCTGTTGATTTTATATTTCCAATGGTAAAATTATTGTTTGCAGAGCTTTTTGAGTAGGAGTTTTGAACAATTTGTGTAACATCCTTATATCCTTGATAAAAAGATCTGTATCCTCCATCTGAACCGGTTCCATCTCCCCACATATCATGATACCATAGTTTATCAGCAGTTAAAGTGTGCAAGGTACCTAAAGGGTCTATTAAATTAACCTGATCCCGCCCAGCAGTTCCTGTAACGTTATCATCAGCATCTGGACCTGTAATATTAGCTTGCCAAAATAAACCTGCAAATACTATGTCATTCCCATCAATTTCGCTAGGAAGAATTAAATCTTCAGTTGATGAATTTAATGGTATTATGCTAGTTGTAACGCTATTAACATGTTTGGTTTCAGCGTCAAATAAATAGCCACTATATGAATAGTCGCAACCAGTTCCATCTTTTACACATTGTACAGATGAAGCTATGGAATGATAGTCCCCATAAATATTTGTACCAGCTCCACCGTAAATTACAGAAAATGGATTTTCATATTTTGTTGCATGCCCTTTGGCATATAATGTTAAAGATAATAATAGTGAAATAAGTGTTATTATAAAAATACGCATAATTAACCCAACCTTAGTAGATATTTTACTATAGTATAATGCTACATTATCCGTTAAAAGTGCTTATAAACTGCTGAAAATATTTTTAATTATAATAAATTATGATATTATGGATGTTTTAAGATTTTAGTTATACTCTTTAGCATCACAGGCAGACGCTCGTTTATGACATCTTCTACTATATAGAGGTCTACCCCTTCGTAGTTATGTGCTATGAAAGTTCTTAAGTCGTAACTTCCTTTTGTGTCTTGCTTTTCAAAGTTTGAGAGTATTTCTAACTCGCCACCTTTTTCTTCAACTATAGTTTGAATAAAGTTGATTTTTTTTACAATGGTAGCGATTTTTTCTAAGGCAGTCCTACTATACATAGTGTAAATCTTTTAAGATATGTTTTTTCATAACGGAGTCACTATCTAGGTCAAATATATCTATATTTCTATGAAATTTATTTTTTATGAGTGCTTTTATTTTTGTGAGTTCATCGAAGTAGTTGTAGGCAGTTTTATCTTTTAAGTACTTTTTATCTTTTGCGATAGCTATGTCTATGTCGCTATATACATTTTGCTCATCTCTAGCAAAACTACCAAATAAGCCAAGCTTCACTATGCCCTCGCTATAAAGTTCACCTTTTATCTCTTGTAAGTACTCAAGTATATTGTTTTTTGTAGCTCTCATAATAGCTGCATTATAACATAAAGTTTACTTATTTAAAAAACTAGATATTTTTTCCGCTATACCATACTTTGTAGTTTCTGGTAAGATTATTTGAGCTGCTTTTTTGTTATCAGTATTAAAGATAATAGGGCTGATGAAATTAACAACAGAATCTTCTATTGGATTTTGTAACAGAACAATATTAAGGGTGAGAAGGTTCGATTCATTTGTAATCTCTAAAGTGTCTTGAATGTTTTGTGGTACTTCAAAGTCATATTCTCTAAGAACAAAGGGGTCTATGAGTGTAAAGGAAATGTACTCATCATGTGACGCTTGCATTTTCATGAAAATATCGTCAATTTTTTCTAATGTAATTTCTTTTATATGATCAAATCCTAACAATGGAACACTCATTTCAAACTTCATAAATCACCTTCATAATTTTTATTAATTATATCTATACAAGCATTAATTGTACCTATTTTTTTTATCTAATATTTGCTCGTTTCAACTCTGTTATATAAGTTTTGGCTAAAATAACAACTTATTTAATTTAGGAACTATAATAATATGAAAATAAAATCAAAAATTTTACTTCTTAGTATCATGACTCTTTTATTTTTTGGCGGTTGTGCCAAAGAGTTAGAGGAATATAACAAACCTGCTATTTATTGGTATGGAAAAATAGTAGAATCTATAGCAGATGCGAACTTAGAAAAAGCAGATGGATATTATGCATCTCTTCAAGGTGAGCATATTGGATCACCCTTGCTTCAAGAAGCTACCCTTATCTTGGCAGTTGCGCATATGTACTATGAAGAGTATCTCTTAAGTGAGCACTTTTTAAACGAGTACATAAAAAGATATGCTAACGCAAATGAAAAAGAGGCTGCTGAGTTTATGAAGATAAAAGCAAAGTATATGGCACTGCCAAACCCTAGACGTGATCAGGCACTGATAAAACAAGCTATCATTGAGGGTGAAAAATTTAAGATGAATTACTCTCACTCAATGTACTTTAGTGTTGTTGATACTATGATTACTAGACTTTACATTGGTGAAGCCTCTTTAAATGAGTCTATTGCTGATCTTTACGACAGAGTTGACAAGTATAAAAGTGCGCAGTACTATAGAGAGCTTAAGCCACAACCATGGATAGATTGGAGTAAGATAGACAGAGCACAAGGCCCATGGTATAGAGGTATATTTGAAGGTGACGGAAGAGGAAGTTGGTATGGCTTTTTGGTTCCAGATACAAAAAGCGTAGTCTCTCGTAATTCCATCAACGAGAGTGATGCGATTAAAAAGATACTCAATGAACATAAAGAACATGATCCAGATGGTCAAAAACAAAGATCATCTGATAGTGATTTTAGAGATGCTCAAAATAGAATGAATGGATATTAGGAGATATATATATGAAATTATCAAATTACGGAGAATTCCCAGCAGATATACCAGTTATAGCAGAAGATGAACTTTTTTTATACCCCTTTATGATAAGTCCACTTTTTTTAAATGACGATGAAAATATTAATGCTGCAACAAAAGCGATAGAAGAGTCGACATTAGTCCTTGTGTGTCCAACAAAACCTACTCATGAAGGGGAACGATTGCAAGAGTCTTTTTATGATGTTGGAGTTGTTGGCTCAATCATGCGTAAAGTAGCACTTCCTGATGGTAGAGTAAAAGTTTTATTTCAAGGTCTTGCGCGTGCAAAGAGAATGCATGAGGTTTCCACTGAGCCAAATATAGCTCATGTTGAGGTTATAGAAGCTACAAATATATCTTCACTAAAAGTAGAAGCTCTTTTAGAGATAGTTAGAGAGAAGGTTAAAATTCTCTCAAGTGTGAGTAATTATTTTCCACCTGATCTCCTTAGAACGATAGAAGAAAATCATGATCATAATCGCATTATTGATTTGATATGTTCAAGTGTAAAGTTGAAAAAAGACCAGGCGTATAAACTTTTTATTGAGAGTGATACTGAGCAAAGATATCTACACTTAGTTGATTTTTTACTTGAAGAGATAGAAGCAAATAAACTTCAAAAAGAGATACGAACAAAAGTTCATGGACATATAGAAAAGGTCAACAAAGAGTACTTTTTAAAAGAACAGCTTAAGCAGATTCAAAAAGAGTTAGGGACAGATACAGCCCGTGATGAAGAGATGGAAGAGTATCGCACGAAACTTGAAGCTAAAAAATCTAAGATGGATGAAGAGCAGTACAAAGAGATAAACAAACAACTTGAACGTCTTGTCCGTATGCACCCTGACTCCTCAGATGCCTCTATGACGCAAACATATTTAGACTGGGTTTTAGAGATTCCTTTTGGACAAAATGCTAAAAAGTCTTTAAAGATAGATACGGTAGAAGAACAACTCAATGAGGATCATTTTTCCCTCAAAAAACCTAAAGAGCGTATAGTTGAGTATTTTGCAGTAAAAGAGTTGATGCAACTTCGTGGTATAAAAGATAATGATTCAGCTGGGGCAATACTCTGCTTTAACGGACCTCCAGGTGTTGGTAAGACCTCACTTGCTAACTCTATAGCTAAAGCATTAAAGCGCCCACTTGTTCGTATAGCCTTAGGGGGACTAGAAGATGTAAATGAACTCCGTGGACATCGTCGAACTTATGTTGGTGCAATGCCTGGTCGTATCACACAAGGACTCATTGATGCTAAGAAGATGAACCCAGTAATAGTCCTTGATGAGATAGATAAAGTTTCCCGTTCACAACGAGGAGATCCAACAGCAGCACTCTTAGAGATACTAGACCCAGAACAAAATAAAGACTTTCGTGATTACTATCTTAACTTTAACATTGATCTGCGTAATGTTATTTTCATAGCTACTGCAAATGATGTTGGAAATATACCAGCGCCACTTCGTGATAGGATGGAGTTTATTACCATTAGTTCATACACGCCACAAGAAAAATTTGAAATAGCTTCAAGATATTTAATCCCGCAAGAGTTAAAAAAACATGGACTAAAAAAACGTGAACTTAGTATCTCAAAACCTGCTTTAAAAGAGTTGATTCATGCTTATACGCGTGAAGCTGGTGTTCGTAACCTACGTCGTAGGTTGGCTGAACTCTCACGAAAAGTAGCAAAGGAGATATTGCAACATCCAGATTTAGAAAAAGTAAGTTTAAGTGTAAAAAATCTTAAAAAATATTTTGATAAAACAATTTTTGAGATTGATAAGGCTAAAAAACATGCAGAAGTTGGTGTTGTTAATGGTCTTGCTTGGACGGCAGTTGGCGGAGATGTGTTAAAAATAGAATCAATTCGTATACGTGGAAAAGGGACTATGCAGCTCACAGGAAGTCTAGGAGATGTGATGAAAGAATCAGCTCGCATCGCTTTTAGTGTAGTGAAGACTCTTATAGATACTAAAAAGTTACATATTGATGCTAAAAATATTCCCCGTACACAAAAAGAAGCCGAAGATGATGCTAAGGTAGATGCTAGTGAGGTTTATAAACGTTATGACCTTCACATCCATGTACCAGATGGTGCAACTCCAAAAGATGGTCCAAGTGCAGGGATTGCTATGTGTACAGTTATAGCATCTATACTCTCATCTAACAAAATTCGTCCAGATGTTGCAATGACTGGTGAAGTTTCTTTAAATGGAGATGTCCTCCCCATCGGTGGACTTCGTGAAAAACTTATAGCTGCGTACAAGGCTGGAATGACGCTAGCTATAATTCCTATGAAAAATTACAATAGAGATTTAGAAGATATTCCAACTGAAGTAAGAGAGTCTTTGAAAATCATGGGAGTTACACGAATTGAAGAAGTTTTAAAAGAAATTTTAGTATAATACATAATGTTTTTAATTAAAAAATATTTATTTATACTTATAATCTTCCAGCTCTCTTTATTTGGGATGGATCTATATAATTCAGTTCAAGACATCATTCAAAAAGAGGTCCCCTCTCAAGATGTAGATAGTGATGGCGTCCTCGATTATATGGACGACTGCCCCGATACATTTTTACATGTTCGTGTAAATAATCGAGGTTGTCCATCTTCAGCTCTTATCGTTCTTTTGCCAAATCACAAAAAAAATAATGCAATTTTTATCGAAAATGAGATGGGAAATGTAGAGGTAGATAAAAACTATAACTCTGTAAAAATGAACTCTGAAGATGAGCCTACTGAGCCTAAAAAGATGACAAAAAAAGAGGTAGATGCACTTTTCCCCTTCATAGAGAAAAACAGATATAAAAAAGCTACTCGTTATACGCTTTATTTTAGTTCTACAAAATTAACTAGAAAATCCAAAATAAAACTAAAAACAATTCTACGTGACATAAACAGTAGGCTTAACCCTATCATCTCCGTGTATGGTCATACAGATACTGTTGGTAAAAAAACTACGAATTATGAACTCAGTAAAAAGCGAGCCCAAAAAGTAAAAGATATAATAGACTCTAAAAATATAAAATATCTACAAATTGTTTTAAGACCAATGGGTGAGATAGATTTAAAAATAAAAACGAAAGATGAAGTATCTGAACCAAGAAATAAAAGAGTTGAAATATTAATACAATGACAAAAAAAATATATTTATATACTATAACAGCATTTTTTATATTTGTAAGTCATATTGTTATATATAAATCTTCCTTTGTTGAAAATTTTGATTTTTTTATGTATGACTTTATAGTCAATATATCTAAACCCTTAAGTAGTGATACATCTTCAAATGTCGTCATAGTAGATATAGATGAAAAAAGCCTGAAAAGTCTTGGCCAATGGCCTTGGCCTCGAATAATATTAGCTGAATTAATTCAAAAGATAGATGATGCTAAGGCGAGTGCTATAGGAATAGATATCCTTTTTCCAGAAGAAGACAGAACCTCCTTAGCTAACATACAAAAATTTTATAAAGAAAGCTTTGGTTTAGAGCTTAATATAAAAGGGTTAGATCATAAATATTTTGATAACGATAAAATATTAGCAGAGCAGATTAAAAGTTCTAAGAGTGTGCTGAGTTATTATTTAAGTTCTAAAAAAATATTAGATAATAGTTGTCAAAATATATATAGTGTTGACATTGATATAGACAATAATAAGCTTCCTAACTATTTAGATATCATGTGCAACAGTGATACTATACAAAAAGCATCTCTAAAGCAGGGCTTTGTCAATAAATATACAGATTCTGATGGTGTTCTTAGAAAAGTGCCTCTTATTGCTAAATATAAAGATGAAAAAGTTGTTTCTCTCCCCTTGGCTACATTATTAAGTATAGATGATACTATGAGCTACAGTAATAGTACTATTAATGTGCTCAACCATAATGTACAGTTATCAAAAAACTCAAGTATATTACTTCACTATTATTCACCTCAGTGGTATGAAAAAGTCTCTGCAATAGATCTTTTAACGCATGAAGAGATGAAAAAAAAACTATTTGGAAAAATTGTACTTATAGGTTCATCCTCCGTAGCCCTTCACGATAGGGTGATAATACCACAAGGCCGAGAGTTTGCCGGTGTACAAGTCAATGCTACTATAATAGCGAACATACTAGATGAAAGTTTTATTGTGCAACCAGAAAACTATAAACTTATAAATATGTTTATAAGTTTTATGCTTAGTATATTTTTAGCAATAATCTTAATAAGAAAGAAAAGAATATGGATTGTATATATGTTCCTTATGGTATTTATATTTTCTTCTGTTTATATATTTATAGCTTATTATCAAAATTATTATATATCTATTGGTTATCTATTATTACCTTTTTTAATACATTTCTTCATTATTAATCTACTTTCAATAGTTATAGAATTTATAGAAAAGAAAATGGTTTTAGAAGAACTAAACAAATCTCAAATAGCACTCTTTGATAGTATGGTACATGTAGCAGAAGCACATGACCTTGAAACTGGTGGACATATTATAAGAACAAAAAATTATGTCAAAATTATTGCAGAAAATCTTTACAAAAAAGGTCTCTATCAAAACTACTTAACACCTAAAAAAATAAGTATAATGCACCATACATCAGCATTGCACGACATAGGAAAAGTTGGAATTTCAGATCTTATATTAAAAAAAGAGGGTAAATTAGACGATAATGAGTTTAAGATTATGAAAACGCACTCTCGTTTAGGTAAAAACATCATAGATAATGCAATCTCAAGTTATAAAGAGAATGATTTTTTTACTACAGCTAGAAATATAGTATATTATCATCATGAAAAGTTTGATGGTAGTGGATACCCAAAAGGTTTAAAAGGGGAGGAGATACCTCTTGAAGCCCGCATCATGGCTTTAGCAGATGTTTATGATGCTCTTATGAGTAAAAGAGTATATAAAAAGGCTTTTACTTATGAAAAAACAAAACAGATTATTATAAGTGGAGTGCATGAGCACTTTGATCCAGTTATAGTAGAAGCTTTTTTATCCTCGGAAGAGGAATTTAAAAAAGTATCATCTCTCTATATAGATAAATAAAGGAAAAAAATGAAAAAATTATTTTTAGTAATGTTGTGTACATATACACTATTTAGCTCAGAAATAGCTACAGTTAAGTTGATTGATGGAGATGTTGTTGCTATAGCTGATGGTAAGAAACAAACACTCAAAGCTGGTAGTAAATTAGATGAGTATGATGTGGTTCAGACATCTGCAAAAAGTTCAATAACTATCATTTTTAATGATAGCTCTGTATTGGTCCTTGGCGAAAATAGTATTATGAATCTAAAAAGATATCTTTTCAAACCAAAAGAGGGTAACTACGACTTCCAACTCTTCTTAAAACAAGGTTCAGCATCATTTGAATCAGGAGATATTGGTAAAATATCTCCTAAGGATTTTATATTTGAGACACCACAGGGGACTGTAGCTATTAGGGGTACAAAATTTGCAGTAAAGTTAGATTAAACTAATACTGTATTTATCTTATTTTTTAATTCTTCAGCTCGTATTGGCTTCATTAAAAAACCATTTGCTCCAAACTCTAAGGCCTCACTCTTTTTTGTTTCATCTGTCGTTAAAACGATAATAGGTAGTTGCTTTAGGTTTTCATCAGCCCGAACAACCTTAAGCATCTCTATACCATTCATCACAGGCATAATGATATCTAGTAGTATTAAGTCTATATCGTTCCTTGACTTAAGTATACCTATCGCATCTGAACCATTACTAGCTTCTACTACCTCTATCACATTACCAAGTTTCTTTAGCATTGATTTTAGAAGCTTTAGATTTATCATATCATCATCAACAGCCAATACTCTTATCTCTTTTAACATTTATATTCCTTTATATATATTTTTCAAATAATTTTTTGAGTAAATCTTTGTTGACAACATTTTTTATAATTTCATCTACATAGTTTTTATCATCTTCATCATCATTAACTGCTGGGTCATGCACTAAGATAAGTTTACTTTCAAGCCCAGTTCTTTGAATTGCTGATTGGATATTTTTATGCATCTCCCTTAAGTTAAGGTCATTGCACTCCTTATCAAGCATTACTATTTTATAGGATGTATTATTTATAGCATTATTTAATTCTGTATTATTATGAACTAAATCAAAAGTATAGTGCATCTGCCCTAATATTTTTGAATAAAGTTTTGATTCAAAATTGCTTTTCTTAGCGAGTAGGATATCGGCTTTATATTTTGGTTTTTCAGGTTCTTCTACAGGTGCAACTGGTTCACCTAAATTGTTTATAGTTGCTTCATCAACTATAAAATCAGAAAGAAAATAGTTTAAGATAGAGATAATTTCAGAACGCACAAGAGGTTTTGTTGTGTACTCATCTAGCCCAGCCTCTAAAAATCTTTCACGATCACCTTTAAGTGCATTTGCAGTAAGGGCAACTATTGGGATATGTGGTACTTTGTTGTGTTGCTCATATTCAAGTATCTCAGCTGTAGCTTCTGTACCATCAAGGAAAGGCATTTGTATATCCATAAATATTAGATCAAAATTGCCATCTTTGCGTTTAGCAAAAGCTTCTAGACCGTTTCCAGCTATGGTTACACTAAGCCCTAAGTCCTCTAATGTTCTTTTTATGAGTTTTTGATTAATGATATTATCTTCAGCTATTAATACATTAGCATTAAATTTTGAACTACCATCTTGATATTTTTTGCGATTAGCTTTTTTAGTTTTTTGCATCTCTACTTTTGTACTATCGTAACTCTCAAAAGCAAGTTTCAATTTTGATACATTAAGTGGTTCATAGATAGTCTTATGAATTTTTGCACCAATAGAATCGATTTTTTTCATAAAAGATGATTTTGTAAGCACTAAAAGAGACTGTGGTAATTTTCCAAAACTTTGAATCTCTTCATCATTAGAATATGCATAGTCTGCAAAGATAAAATCATAAGCATTTTGTATCTCTGGTTTATGAAGTTCAGAGATATTACTGAAGTAAGTATGTTTCACACCAAAATAGTCAAGATACTTTATGAGGTTTTCATCTTGAGTTTTACTCTTTATATTACTCTTAAGTATAAGTGCATTTAAGTTACTGTAAGTTCCCCGAGAACTTTCATTTAATGTTTCTATTTCTTCTAGTTCAATTGTAAAGAAGAAGGTAGTACCCTCTCCCGGTTGAGAGTGTAGGTCAAGTTTTCCACCCATAAGTTCAATAAATCTAAAACTAATTGTAAGTCCAAGTCCAGTACCACCATATTTACGTGTAATAGAGGTATCGGCTTGGCTAAAGGCTTCAAATATTTTTGCTTTTTGTTCGCTTGTTACACCGATACCACTATCTTCAACTTCGAAACGAATTTTAGTTTTACCCTCTGCTTGTGTTTCTTCTTTTACAATTTTAATACTTATTGCCCCTGAGTTACTAGTAAACTTAACAGCATTAGATAAAAGGTTGATAATAACTTCTTTGATCTTAGTTGGGTCACCCTTGAGTGGTTGCTCCAATGATGGATCTATGTAACAGCCAAGGTCAATTTGTTTCTCAGCTGCACGAACTGAGTACACTTCCACTGCACTTTCAAACTCTTCCATAGGATTAAAGGCAATGTTCTCAATTTCAACTTTATTAGACTCAATTTTTGAAAGGTCAAGAATATTGTTGATAATCTCAAGTAAGTTTTCAGAACTTTTTTCAATAATTTCAACAAATTCCCCTTGTTCTTCTTTTAGACCAGAATCTTTAAGTAACTCCGTAAACCCAACAATACCATTTAGTGGTGTACGTATCTCATGAGACATGTTTGCAAGAAACATTGATTTTGCTTCACTTGCTTCTTGAGCAAGTAATTTATCTTGCTTAGTTCTCTCAATAATTTTTTCTAAGAGATTATAGGCTTTAGTTGTCCCCTCAGAGGTCTGAAGGTTGATGTCAGATGCTTCATACTCTTCATCTTCATCAACTGCTTCTCTAAGAACGTGCTCAAGGTTTCTGATGTTTTTAGCGATTTCATTTGAAAGAATATAACCAAAAATAGAGAGTAAGATAGAAATTATCCAAGTTGTAAGTGTAATCGCAAGAAACTCTATCGCTCCATCTTTAACCTCTTGTGCTCTTGCATCCATTGCACTTAATACAGCATTTTGAGCTTCAGATATAATATTTGTCTTTTCACTAAGCATAGTGAACCAAATACCTGGGGTAATGTCGTACTCCCCCTCAGCCGCAGAAGAAATAATAGCTGTACGTTCTGCATTGATATCTTGAAAAAGTTCTAAGGTGTCTTCATTTTTAAAGTAACCATCTAGTTGACTTACTAAGGTTGCGTCATGTAGAGTATCATACTTAAAAGAATCCGCTTTTGAAATAAGACTTAACCAGTAGTTAAAGTTTTCCTCTTCAAACTCTGTAGACCGAGCAATCGCATATGTAAGTAAATCTCTCTCAGATGCTGTAAACTCTTTTGCCCGCACCATCTCGATGTATACACTTGAAAGTTCATTAAGTGTTTGGTCTTTTTGGTCTTTTGTAATGTTTTCAAGCTTTGAGATACCATCATGCAAAATGAGTCCATATACATTTTTATAAATGGTCTCAAAGCTTGCATCATTCGCATTTACTTTTATTCTAGCTTTTGTAATGGTAGTTTTGGCACTTGCGATAGCGTTGATATTTGAGCATGTTTGGCATGCTACTTGACCCTTTGTGTGGTCATGAATCACTTTGTTATTCATAGCATAATCAAGGTATGCTTTTATATCTTTATCAACAACTTGTCGTTGTTTCTTCAAGGACTTGAGTGTTCCCGCGGAGGAGCTACCGATGTACATCACGGTCATCCCTCGTTCACGAGATAAGTTCCCAATCAAGGAATCAAGTAACTTGTTTTCTGTAAGTTTATTTTTAAGTGCAGTCGCTGCATTTAAGTTTAGGAATGAATCATAAACAAAATAACTTGTAAATGCAAATACTATAAAAATTGGAAAAAGCGATATGAGTCGTAGTCTGTTTTTAAGCCCTAATTGCATTTCTTAGTCCTTTTTCTCTAGTATTTGAAAGAGAGTTGTTTGAATTTTTTCTAAAGCGCTTTTAGCATCATCAGTACTTGTAGTAGTTATAAGTATTTTTAAATCTGTTTTAAAACTATTTATGCGCATATTATCACTCATTCCTTTGAGTTTTATAGCAGATTCTCTCCATACTTCAGGAATGTTATTAGCAATAGCATTTTCGATAGAGTCTATTAGGTTCTGTGATTCGTCTATATAGTCATCAAACAATTCATTGAAAATCTCCTCAGTAATTCCTATTTCAAGTGCAACTGATTGTTTATCAAATTTTTGAGGTTGAAGCTCTTGTTCTTTTTCATCACTCTCTTGGATGATTTCTGTTATAGCATCATCTAAGATGTCAAAGTCATCAGAAATAACTAACTCCATTTCGTCCTCGTCCTCGTCTATGTTGAGTTCTAGCTCTTCATTGTCGATAACTACTGCTGGTGCATCATCATCAACTATCTCTAAAAGTTCATCATCATCTTCTATTGATACGGAGGGTTTTTTTACGACTTTTGTTTTTGTTGTTTGTATTTTTTCACCAGATAATTTAGAGATGATTTTGTAGAAACTATCTAAATCTTTTTTACTAGTTGTAAAGTCTTTTGCCTTATTTATTTTTGTAAGTATCTCTAATGCATCATTGACTCTTAAGTTTGCAGCTACACCTTTGAGTTTGTGTGAGTAAGCTTGTAGTTCTATCATGTCATCTTGAGCTACTGCATTGTAAAGGGCATCCTTAAACTCTTTGGCTTGAGATATAAAGTCTTCTATAAACTCTTCTATTAAACTGATAGGCATCTCTAAAGCTTCCGCAGTTTTTTTAGGATCAAAGGCAAAGATTTCATCTTCATCTTCAACTTCATCTTCAAGCTCTATACTGTCTTCCACCTCTTCCATTTCAATCTCTATACTTTCTTCTACCTCTTCCACTTCTGCTTCTCCAATTTCTGAGAGTTCTTCTTGTGTAGGCTCATAAATATCAACTATATCATCTTCTTGTGTTTCATATGGGTCCTGTACTACATCTATAGAAGGAGTTTGAAGCTCGTCTAGGTCTATATCTATTGACTCTTCTTGTGTTTTAGGCTCTTCATCAGCTACAACTGTTTGTATTGGTGCGGCAATTGGGGATACTCTTGTTTGAAGCTCATTGGAGATTTCTGTTTTTTCATCTGCAGACAAGTTTCCAAAGTTATTTAGACTTACAGTAAAAGCTTGTGTTGAGGGAGCGTCAGTAAGGTAAGTCGTCTTTATTTCAAGATTTACTTTAAAGTTTTTACCATTTGCATGGATGATTGCCTTAGATTCTTGGACACTTTTTGCACATAAAACAAAATCAATCCAATGAACATGTTTAAAGTTGTGTACATGACCTGGAGTTTTCACAAATAAGTCGGCAAAGTCTGCTGCTTCTGCTTGAAGAGAAGCGAGATTTTTAAAGCCTAAAGATTTTAAATCTGCTTCGTCAATACCGACAAATTCTTTATTACTATTGTATATAATCATTTATTTTCCCTATAGTTGTGAAGCGAGCATTTTTTCATACAACTCTTCATTTTCTTTAATGTTTTTTCTTGAAGCTGCTCTTGCACATGAGATATAGCCAGTGAGCTCGTCTGCATCATTTTTTACAGGCAATATGCTTAAGTCATCCCAGTAGTATTTTCCATCTTTTCTAAGATTTTTTACGAGACCAGTCCATGCCCCACCATCTCCGATAGTATCCCACATTTTTTGAAATATTGAGTGGGGCATATCTGGGTGTCTTATGATTTGGTAAGTAGAGCCTAAAAGCTCATCGCGTGAGTAACCTGTTGTCTCACAAAATGCATTATTAGCATATGTTAATTTTCCATCTATGTCAGCTTGAGAAATCAAAACACGATCTTCATAAATATACTCTTCATCTATCGGAGTGACAATATCCATACATAACCCTTTAATCTGTAAAAATAAAATTTACTTTATGTTATCATAAATCTCACAAAAAAACACTTAGTTATATATATTTTTAATAATATTGGCATCTTTTTTGTTTAAAATCAAACTTATATCTTCTATATTTAATGATTTAAGGGCTTCAAATGTACCAAAATGATTTATTAATTTTTTTATTTTTGCCTCAGAAATTCCTTTTAAGCTGAGGAGCTTGCTTTCTTTATCAAGTTTGAGTTTTGTTTTTTTATGAAAGCCTATAGCACTTCTATGTGCCTCATCTCTTAAATTTTGTGCCCACTGTAAACGCTTGTCAGAATTTTGTAACTTAAAAACTCCATCTTTTGTGTAGAGGATATCATTTGCCTTGCCTTTTGCACGATGAGCCTTAGCATCAACTTTTTCTTTAGATATAGCTATAACATCTAAAAATACACCATTGGATTCTAGTATCTCTATGGCAAGTTTTAGTAGTGTAGCCCCACCATCTAGTACCCATAGGTCAGGAGGTGGATTTTTAGCAAAACTCTCAACGCGTCTTGAGAGTGTCTCCCTCATCTGTGCGTATTCATCTTTAGCATCAAGATGGTAAAGTCTGTAAGAACTTTTGTCAAATGCACCACGTTCATAAGTTATCATCGCTCCAACGGTAGCCATTCCAGACATATGAGAGTTGTCAAAACACTCAACACGGATTGGGAGTCTTTCTAGGGAACATAAGTCTTGAATCTCTTGTAGTATTTTTACATTTGTTGTTTTTTGATCACGCTGTAGTAGCTCATTTGCATTTAAGATGGCTAAATCAATGAGTTGTTTTTTCTTCCCAATTTGAGGGATTATAAGTTGCGCTTTTCTCCCAAAAACACCACTTAAATGCACACTTAAAAGTTCTATCTCATCAAAACTCTCTTGGAGTAAAATGGGAGCGACTATAGGAGGCTTTGTATCGCCATAGTATTCCATTAGGGTACGGCGATACACTTCATCTTTATCAAAACCAACATTGAGTTGAGTAAAGCTGTGGTCTGAGGAGATTATTTTACCATCTCTCATAAATATTTTTAAAATAACTAAACGTTTAGCATCATTCGCCATCACAAAGATATCGTAGTTTTCATTTGTAGCAAAGTCTATTTCGCTTTTTATCTCGCTTTTTCCTATACGTTGGAGTCTATCTCTAATCTCTCCAGCCTCTTCAAAACGCATTTCTTGAGCATAAAACTCCATTTTGTCAGTTAAAAGTTTCATGAGTTGTTTCTTGTTTTTTATGAGAGATGATGCTAAGTCAACTTCTTCTTGATAGCGTTGTTTGCTTATGGGTAGTTCACAAGGACCAAGGCATTTGTCTATTTGATGATAAAGACACAATTTCTTTGATTGTAAACAGCCCTTTTTTTGTACAAGTTTACATATTTCATAAAGAGAAGTTAATATATCTCTCGCACCAACTGAATAAGGTCCATAATATGTTATCTCTTTACTTTGAATAATTTTACGAGTTATCTCAAAACGTGGAAAGTCCACGGAGTTGTCTATGTATATGTAAGGAAAAGTTTTATCATCACGAAGTAAGATGTTGTACTTAGGATTTAATTGTTTTATGAGTGAATTTTCAAGTATGAGCGCATCATGTTCTGAGTTTACTAAGAGGTAGTTCATAGATACTGTTTGTTCTATCATTTTAGATATTCGTATGCTAAGTTTAGTAGTGTTAAAGTAACTCTTTACCCGGTTTTTTAGATTTTTTGCTTTACCAACATAAAGGAGATGTCCATTTTTATCAAAATATTGGTAGATTCCAGCAGAAGATGGAAGTTGTTGTATCGTTTCTTCAAGTGTCATATTTGTCTTTTATGATATCTCTAATGCTTTTAACAAGTTGGTTTAGTTTTTCATCTTGTATATTAAGTTCAAAGTCACCACTTGAACGCTCTTCATAAGTTTGCATTTTATCTTCATCTGCTTCAAGGAGA
The DNA here is from genome assembly GCA_026988245.1 of Sulfurimonas sp. GTDB lineage: Bacteria > Campylobacterota > Campylobacteria > Campylobacterales > Sulfurimonadaceae > Sulfurimonas. The sequence goes on along the minus strand of JALSLR010000067.1, from coordinate 6,530 downwards.
GTTTTTTTTGGTGTATATGTTACAAAAGCTCGTATATCTTGTATACTTATACCTTCACATTCACTCGGAGGTGCAAACTTTAAAGCGCTTTTAATATTTTGTATATTATTATCAAATTCTTGTTTACCAGCAGGATGGTTAAAAACGAAAAAAAGTGTATCTGCTTTGAAATAGGCAAAGTTTATCATCTTTTGAACTGGTGCTATAAGTAATGATTGTATTTTTTTTATACACTTTACTTTATTTAATTTAGAAAATTGAGGTTTATCTTGGATAATATTTATAATTTGCGAAGCATTTTTCATAAAGTAATTATAACCATATTTGTATTAAGTGTTATAGGATGTGGTGTGAAAAAACCACCATTTTATCAAAAAAATCCTCCACCTAGTGACGCTAATGTGGAGTTTAAATTAAAATAATGCAATATGATGTAATAATTATTGGTTCAGGTTTAGCTGGGCTTTACGCAGCTTTAAACATCCCTAAAACAAAAAAAGTTTTGTTAATAAATAAGAGAGAAAGTTTTAAGTGTAATAGCTTCTATGCCCAAGGTGGTATAGCCTTAGCAAAGGATGAAGAAGATGTCCCGTTGCATATAAAAGACACATTAGATGCTGGTTCTGGTCTTTGTGATACTAAGGCTGTTGATATTTTAAGTAAATACTCCAAAGAAGCCATAGACGACTTGATAGAACGTGGTTTTATTTTTGATAGCAATGAAGATGGTTCCCTTGCTTATACAAAAGAGGCTGCGCACTCTACAAACAGAATTCTTCATGCGGGTGGTGATGCGACTGGGCGTTATATGCATCATTTTTTACTGGAACAAAATCCACACCCCATGTTGGGCAATACTCGAGTTGTTGATCTACTTATCAAAGATTCGGAGTGTTATGGTGTTACAGTTTTAGAGCATAGAGAGTTGCGAAATATATATGCTAAAAATATCATAATCGCTAGTGGTGGGGTTGGTTCACTCTATGAGTACCATACAAATGCACCAACAATTAGTGCAGATATTCAGGGTATTTGCATACTCAAAGGTATAGCCTTAGAGAGAATGGAAATGATGCAGTTTCATCCCACTGTATTTGTCAATAACAATTTTGCCCAAAAAGTTCTTTTAACTGAGGCACTCAGAGGTGAGGGTGCGACTATTGAAGATCAATATGGACGAAGATTTTTGTTTGACTATGACGAGCGTGGGGAGATGGCTACTCGTGATATGGTGAGTAAAAGTATCTTTGAATACGCTCAAAAAACAGGCTATAAAATCTATCTTAATATGCGTAATTTTGATTATGAGTACTTTACAAAAAGATTTCCAAATATTTATAAAAACTTGCAAGACTTAGGTTTTGATGTGCCAAGGCAAAAAGTGCCTATTTCACCTGCTTTTCATTATGCTATTGGGGGTATTAAAACTGATTATGATGCTAAGGTTATAGGAATTAAAAACCTATATGCCATAGGTGAGGTAGCCTCTACTAAAGTTCATGGTGCAAATCGTTTAGCATCAAATTCTCTTTTAGAGGGATTAGTCTTTGCTAAGAGAGCAACAAATGACATTAAGAAAAATACACAACGAGATAATAACAAAGCTATTCTTGAGTTTAGTATTGACAATAAGATAATGAGTTTCAAAGAGGATAAAATCAAAAAAAATCAATTGAGAGAGATAATGTGGAAATATGTTTCTATAATTCGAACAAAAAAAGGATTAAATGAGGCAAAATCACAAATTAATGCTCTTTTAAATGAAAAAATTGGTAAACTACTGAAATTTCGTTTACTCACAGCTAGAGAAATTGTAAATGCTGCGATAAAGAGAGAAAAATCGATTGGTGTGCATACAATAGAATCTTAGTTTCTAAGCCTCTATTGAGATTGAATATAATTGTAGGAGAATTAGATGGAACATAGTTCAGTAGTAGATACAGCAGTAGCGGTTGCTTCACATGCCGCTTCAGATGTGAACTTAGCAACAACATGGGTAGGGTGGCTAAGTTTAGCTGTATTTGTAATAGCATATTATTTTATAGCTACAGAGGATAAATATGAGGTGAACAAAGCTAAACCAGCACTTTTTGCTGGTACCTTTATGTTTATGCTCATAGGGATTTACTATGCTATAAATGGACTCAACCCAGATCCGCTTCATGATGAACTAGAACACTTAATCTTAGAAATTGCAGAGATATTTTTCTTTTTACTTGTTGCGATGACCTATATAGAGACACTCATAGAGCGTGGCGTGTTTGACTTGATGAAGTATAAGCTTGTATCAAAAGGTTATACTTACAAGAAACTTTTTTGGCTTACAGGTCTTTTAGCGTTTTTCATCTCTCCCGTTGCTGACAACTTAACAACTGCACTGATACTTTCTACTGTACTTTTTACTATTGATAAGAAAAATCTTGCATTTTTAGTACCAGGTGCTATTAATATCGTAGTTGCAGCAAATGCTGGTGGTGCATGGTCCCCTTTTGGAGATATTACAACTTTGATGGCATGGACTGCTAACAAGGGTGAGTTTATTGACTTTTTATTTTTATTTCCAGCATCTATACTTGGCTGGTTAGTCACAGCATTTTTACTCTCAAAAAGTGTCCCATCAGGACAACCACCATTTGATGCAAAATCTGAAGAAAAGCCTAAAGTTTTAGACGGTGGTATGGGTGTAGCATATCTAGGGGTAACTACTATTATCTTAGCAGTTCTTGGGCATCAGTTTTTCCATTTTCCAGCTATGTGGGGTATGATGTTTGGTATGGCTATACTTAAACTTTATTCAATCTTTCTTACTAAAAGTGGGGCGAGTTCATTTAATATCTATGTAAATATGCAAAAAGTTGAGAATGATACTTTACTTTTCTTTTTTGGTATATTGTCTGCTGTTGGTGCACTTCACTATTTAGGTTTTTTAGAGTATATACACGATATGTATTCCCTTGTTGGTCCTACTATGGCAAATGTTGGTGTAGGTTTTCTCTCAGCGATTGTGGACAATGTCCCTGTTATGAGTGCGATTTTAAAATCATCTCCAACTATGGATCTTTCTCAATGGATGCTAGTTACTATGACTGCAGGAGTTGGAGGTAGCCTTATATCTTTTGGTTCTGCTGCTGGTGTTGGTGTTATGGGTAGACTTCATGGTATCTATACTTTTTCTTCACATATGAAACATGCTTGGACCATCTTAGTTGGTTATATTGTTTCAATAGCCATTTGGTATTTTCAATTTGAGATATTAGGTCTGTACTAAACTTAGCTTTAATCTTTTTTATAGTATCCTTTTAAAATTATTTAACTTAATATATTTAAAAGGTACACCCCATGACAAACGTTAGCATCATTGTTCTAGATTTCGGCTCTCAATACACGCAACTTATCGCTCGTCGCCTTCGCGAAGACAAAATCTATTGTGAAATTCTTCCTTACCATGCTTCAGTAGAAGAGATTAAAGCAAAAAATCCTAAAGGAATTATCCTGAGTGGTGGTCCATCATCAGTTTATAATGAAGATGCTTACGAAGTAGACAAAGCTGTCTATGATATGGGTCTACCTATTTTAGGTATCTGTTATGGTATGCAGCGTATAGCCGTAGATTTTGGTGGGAGTGTTATCCGTTCATCACACCATGAGTATGGAAAAGCTGAACTAAGATTAGAAACTGATTCTCCACTTTTAAAAGATTGTGAAAATAACCGTATAGTTTGGATGAGCCACTCTGATAAGGTAGATGAACTTCCAAAAGGTTTCTCGCCAATAGCAACCTCAGATAATTCTCCTTACGCAGCTATAGCAAACGAAGAAAAGCGTGTCTATGCGATGCAGTACCATCCAGAGGTGCAACACTCAGAAGAGGGTTACTTGATGCTAAGAAACTTTGCAAAAAATATTTGTGGTGTAAGCGAGAAATGGAAAATGGAACACTTCTTAAAGCAACAAATAGAGTCTATTCGTGAAAAAGTAGGAGATGGGAAAGTGCTTTGTGGTTTAAGTGGTGGTGTTGATAGTTCGGTTGTTGCTGCTATGCTTTATGAAGCAATAGGTGACCAACTCATCCCTGTTTTCGTAGATAATGGACTTCTTCGTAAGGGTGAACGCGAGCAAGTTGAAGAGGTATTTAAAATTAACTTAAAAACTCCGCTTATCACTGTTGATGCGGTAGATAACTTTTTAGGGAAACTTGAAGGTGTCTCTGACCCAGAACAAAAGCGTAAAATCATCGGACACACTTTTATAGAAGAGTTTGAAAAAGAAGCAAAAAAACATGATGGCATTAAGTTTTTAGCTCAAGGTACACTCTACCCTGATGTTATAGAGTCTATCTCTGTAAATGGTCCATCTGAAGTTATAAAATCACATCACAATGTTGGTGGATTACCAGACTGGATGGATTTTGAACTGATAGAACCTTTACGTGAACTTTTTAAAGATGAGGTACGTAAAATCGGTCTTGAACTTGGACTTCCAGAGGGGATGATAAATCGCCATCCTTTCCCTGGACCAGGACTTGCAATAAGAATCATGGGAGATGTAAATGTACCTGACTTGACACTTCTTCGAGAAGCAGATGTCATACTTCTTGATGAGTTAAAAGCAAGTGGCTACTACGCTAAAACATGGCAAGCTTTTGCAGTACTTCTAAATGTTAAAAGTGTTGGCGTTATGGGTGATAACCGTACATATGATAACACCGTTTGTGTACGAGTTGTTGAAGCTGTTGATGGGATGACGGCAACATTTGCTCATCTTCCACATGATTTGCTGGAGCGTATATCTCGTCGTATTATCAATGAAGTTGATGGTATTAATCGTGTAGTTTATGACATAAGTTCTAAGCCTCCTGCTACAATAGAGTGGGAGTAGATAGGGGTCCGTCATCCTGAACTCTATGGTCTGTCATCCTGAACTTGATTCAGGATCTTTTCTTATATTGCAGATTCTGAATCAAGTTCAGAATGACAAAATTTTATTTTCAGAATGACGAAATTTAGTATAAGGGTTCTCTTGTGTTAAAAACTATATATCTTTTTTCAGCTACCTCTCACCCCGATGCTACACACATAAACTCCCTAGATTTTAATTTTTTAAAACCAAACATAGACTTTTCAAACTATGACTACTTAGTGCTTACTTCAAAAAAAGCAGTAGATGCCCTTCAAAGCTATGATGCTAAGGAATACATAAACATTCCCGCTTTATGTATATCAAAATTTACAAAAGAATATTATGAAAAGTTTGGTGGAAAGATTTTAGATGTAGGTGGTGGTATCGGATCAGACTTACAACAAATAATAGAGAGTTACCCTCAAGAGAAAAAGTGGCTTTATCTTAGAGCTAAAGAGATAGCTGGTGATGGGCTTGATGTTGATGAAGCTATAGTTTATGAGAGTAGATGTTCTGATGAAATCTTAAACTTTACACTTGATACTAAAGAGAGATGCACACTCATTTTTACTTCACCATCCTCTATAAAATGTTTTTTAAAAAACAACACTATCCCTCATGATGCTAAAGTTATAGTTATAGGAAAAACAACAGCCTCCCACCTTCCAGAAGGTATACAATACAAAATAGCCAAAAACAGTTCTATAGAAGCATGTATTCAATTAATATAGGATATGATAAATTATTCATTTAAGGTATAGTTTATGCAAAAAAAATTCTTTGTACTTCTTTTAAGTGTTGCGGTTATATATGGGGTAGAGATACCTCAAGGCAATTTTGTAGGTACTGCTGTTGTTCCTGGAGATGAAAACTACTATATGCATACCCAAGACAATATTGAAATTATATATACTCAAGAAAATGCTAAAGAGGCTTCCCATGTATCAAAGTTAGAACCATCCATCCATAAAAATTATGAAAATTTTTATGATTGGGTACTTGATGAAAGACTCTCTGTTGGACTCATCTCCAATAATAATCAAATCGCTAACGGATTTTCAACACAATACCCTAACAATAGACAAATTAACTATGTTGGAGGTACTGCATATATTGATTATTTTACTACTACCTCATGGTTAGATACTTTACTCTATCATGAAACTGCACATAACTATCAACTCAATACAAAAGGAAGTAAGGTATCTCAAGGATTACATAGTTTTATGGGAAATGGCTCTATTGTTTTTCCATTTTTTATAGTGCCAAATATTATGGAGAACTCTTTTATGTTAGAGGGAAATGCTGTACTAAATGAGTCATGGCATGGAAATGGTGGGAGACTTTACAGTGGACGCTTTTATGCCCAAACAGTGTTGCAAGCAAAAGCAGGAAAAATTGAATCAAGTGAGGTGTATAACTCAAAAATAGAGTTTCCCTATGGAGAAATTTATTATATTCAAGGTGGATTTTACAACTATTATATGGCACAAAACCATGGTTTGAAAAATATAAATAATTATTTTAAAAGATACTCTCGCTATTGGTTCTGGCCTTTTTTAACAAACAGAAGTATGAGGATAGCTACGGGGGATAGCTTTGAAGAGTCTTTGAATAGCTTCGCAGTTGAG